>JAFWTH010000137.1 GCA_017518975.1 Clostridia bacterium | reverse complement strand
CTGAAATAAATTTATTTGCGTCCGGCGCGATGTCCCTCGAGTACCGCCCCGGACTTTTTCCCACTTTATTTTATACCATACCCCGCCGCCGTGTCAAGTGTTTTTTTTGCCGGGTACGCGTCTTTTTCCCGTGTTCGGACCACATTCCCGGGGACTTGACAAATCCATCCCGTAAAGGTAAGATTTATTTGAAATAATAACGCGGGGATGACTACTTATGAGACCTTTTTTCTCAAAAGACGATTTTCGGGCAGCGGACCGTTCTCTTCCCTTTTCGGACGACGTCCGGGTCCTCGGCGACCCCGTCGCCGTCGGGAAGCTTTCCGCCCCGTCAAGGATCGTCTACCAGCCAATGGAGGGGTGCGACGGGACGGCCGACGGATCCCCCGGCGATCTGACGGTAAGGCGTTATGAACGTTTCGCCGCGGGCGGTCCCGGGATCGTGTGGTTCGAAGCGGTCGCCGTTCTGCGCGAGGGGCGCGCGAACCCGCGCCAGCTGATGCTGACGGAGGATAATATCGGCCGCTTTTCCCGCCTCGTCGATGATATCAGGAACACCGCCGTCAGATCCGGGAACCCCGAACCGCTGATAATAATGCAGGCGACGCACTCCGGGCGTTATTCGAAGCCCGGCGGAGTCCCCGCCCCGCTCGTCGCGTATCCGTGTCCCGTTCTCGAAAAACGCGGCGTGCCCGTGACCGTCGTAGACGACGGTTACCTCGACCGCGTCTCCGAGGCGATCGTGCGCTCCGCCCGTCTTGCGGAGCGGGCGGGATTCGACGGGATCGACGTGAAGTGCTGTCACAGATATCTGCTTTCCGGGCTTCTCTCTGCGCGTGAGCGCGAGGGAAAATACGGCGGAGAGCTTGAAAACAGAGCCCGCCTTCTCCTCGACGCCGTGTCCGGAGTCAGGGAAGTCTGCGGGGGAAAATTCGCCGTCGCGACACGGCTGAACGTGTACGACGGAGCCGAGATCCCCGGAGGATTCGGCGTCGCTCCCGACGGATCGTTCGACCCGTCCGAACCCGAAAAACTCGCCGGCGCGCTCGCCGCCCGCGGCGTATCGCTGATCAACGTCACGATGGGAAACCCGTACTTCAACCCGCACGTCAACAGGCCGTTCTCGGCGGGCGCGTACGACCCGCCGGAGTCTCCGCTCGACGGCGTCGCGCGTCTTCTCGGGGGGGCGGAGATCATTAAACGGGCGGCTCCTTCCGCCGCGGTCGTCGCGTCGGGATTCTCTTTCCTCGGGGCGGCGGCTCCGAACGTCGCCGCGGCGTATACGGCGAGGGGCTCATTCGATCTCTGCGGATTCGGCAGGGCGGCGATAGCGTATCCCGATCTCGCCTCCGATATCCTCAAAAACGGGGAAATGAAAAAAGAAAAACTGTGTCTCTGCTGCTCTAAATGCACGGAGATCATGAGAAAACCGGGCGGTACGCCCGGATGCGTCGTAAGGGATAAAGAAGTTTATCTCCCGATTTTCAGGGAGTTATGCGGGGAGGATAAGAAATGAAGATCGCGATGATCACCGGGGTCGCCGGAGGTATCGGCGGCGCGTGCGCCCGCCTGTTTTTGAAAAACGGATTCTCCGTCGTCGGGATGGACGTTGCTGAAAAAAGTCCTGATTTCGAGGGGGATTTCACCTATTTCAGAGGCGATCTCTCCTCGCGTGAGGACAGAGCGGCTTTCCTCGCCCTCGCGCTTGAAAAGCACGGCTCCGTCGACGTTCTGCTGAACGTGGCGGGCGTCGCGCCTAAGGTCAGACGCGATATCCTCGAGATGACCGAGGAAAGCTACGACTTCGTTATGGGAATAAACACGAAGGGCACGTTTTTCCTGACGCAGTCAGTCGCGAACGAGATGATAAAGGCGGGACGCGGCGGCTCGATCGTCAACGTGTCCTCGATGTCCGCGTACACGAGCAGTACGTCGCGCGGCGAATACTGCATCTCCAAAGCGGGCGTGTCGATGATAACGACACTCTTCGCCGACCGTCTCGCGGAATACGGCATCGCCGTAAACGAGGTGCGCCCCGGAATCATCATGACGGGTATGACCGGCGCGGTGAAGGACAAATACGACAAACTGATCGGCGAGGGGCTTCTTCCCGTCGCCCGCTGGGGACAGCCCGAGGACGTCGCGGCGGCGATGCTCGCGCTCGCGGACGGTTCTCTTCCCTACGTAACCGGCCAGTCGGTCGACGTCGACGGCGGGTTCCACATCCGGAGGCTTTGATGAAAGAGTTCAGATCATATTCCGCTCTCGTCGTGGGGTCGGGATGCGCGGGGCTCGCCGCCGCGGTCAGACTCGCCGAATCGGGCGTCCGCGCCGCTCTTATCACGGAGGGGCTGACGCTCGGGACATCGCGGAACACGGGGAGCGACAAACAGACGTACTATAAACTGAGTCTTTCGGGTTCCGAGCCCGACAGCCCGCGCGCGATGGCGGACGATCTGTTCGCCGGCGGCGCGGTCGACGGCGACTGCGCTCTTTCGGAAGCGGCGCTTTCCGCGCGCGCTTTCAACGATCTCGTCACGCTCGGCGTTCCGTTTCCCCACAACGCGTACGGAGAGTACGTCGGTTACAAGACGGATCACGATCCGCGGGCGCGCGCTACGAGCGCGGGTCCGCTTACGTCGCGTTTCATGACGGAAGCGCTTGAGGACCGTCTTCACGAATTGCCCGTCGACGTTTTCGACGGCTTCCGCGTCCTTGAGATCCTCAAGTCCGGAAACAGAGCCGTCGGCGTACTCGCCCTTGAACTCAAAACCGGAGACGTCTCCGCTTTCCGCGCGCCCGACGTGATCCTCGCGACCGGCGGACCGGCGGGCATTTACGCCGATTCGGTCTACCCCGAAAGCCAGACGGGCTCGACGTCTCTCGCGATCCTCGCGGGAGCGCAGCTCTCCAATCTCACCGAGTGGCAGTTCGGTCTGTCGTCCGTCAGCCCGCGGTGGAACGTGTCCGGAACGTATTTTCAGGTCCTCCCCCGCCTTTTCTCCCGCGGCGCGGACGGCGTTGAAAGAGAGTTCCTCGCGGATATGATAAAGGATCCGGGCGAGGCGCTCGGGATCCTGTTTCTGAAAGGATATCAATGGCCGTTCGACTCCGGACGCGTCATGAACGGCTCCTCGGCCGTCGACGTCGCCGTTTACCGTGAGACGGTCCTGTTCGGACGCGAGGTATTCCTCGATTATACGAAAAACCCGTTCACCCTCGAAGCGATCGACCCGGAGCTCCTGCCGGACGAGGCGAGAGATTATCTCACGGGCGCGGAGGCGTTTCTCCCGACGCCGTGGGAACGGCTTGAGAAAATGAACGCCCCGGCACTCGAGTTCTACGAAAAGAGCGGGGTCGATCTGAGGCGTGAACCGCTCAGGATCGCGCTTTGCGTCCAGCACCACAACGGCGGTATCGCCGTGGACGGACGGTGGCGCACGACCGTGCGCGGGCTTTACGCCGTCGGCGAATGCGCGGGGACCCACGGCGTGAGACGCCCGGGCGGATCCGCTCTGAACGCGGGACAGGTCGGCGCGCTCCGCGCCGCGGAATATATCTCCGTACGCGGGGGCGATCCGTGCCCCGACGAAGAATTTTCTGCAATTGTCGAAAAAGCGGAAAGCGCGTACGCTTCCCTTTGTGAAAAAGACGCGCCCGCAGCCGACGCGGACGCTATGATCGAAAACGCCCGAAGACGCATGAGCGACTCGGCGGGTGCGATAAGGGATCCCGAAAAAATGAGGGCGGCGCTCCTCGCCGCCGAAAAGGACGAGAAAACCGTACGCGCCGCGTCTTTCAAAGGCGCGGAAGGGATAGCGAAGTATTCCGCTCTGCTCGACGTTCTGGTCACTCAGCGCGCCGTTCTCACCGCTATGATCGACTACGCGGCGCGGTCCGGCGGATCGCGCGGCTCCGCGCTCTACACCGACCCGGACGGCGAGCTTCGCGAAGGACTTGAAGAGATCTTCCGTATGAGTCCCGAAAACGAAAAACTCCGCACATCCGTGCAGACAGTCGAGATGCGCGGCGACCGGTTCGCCCTCTGGTGGCGGCCGGTTCGGAAGATACCGCCCGAAGACGGCTTTTTCGAAAACGTCTGGAGAGGATTCAGAGAGAACAAAAATACTTAAAACCCGAAAAGCAGGGCAGCCCGGCGGCTGCCCTGCTTTCAGTTTTGTTTTGCCGGAGCGATCCGGGACATCTGTCTCTGCGCCATGACGAGGCCATGGTAAATACCGCCCTGTCTCATAAGCTCCTCGTGAGTCCCCGACTCGACGAGTTTCCCCTTGTCGAGCACGATCAGGAACGTGGCGTTGCGGAGCGTGGACAGACGGTGCGCTATCGCGAAAGTCGTCCGGTCCTCTGTGAGCCGCGCGAGCGTTTCCTGAATATCGTGCTCCGTCTCCGTGTCGAGCGACGAGGTCGCCTCGTCGAGGATCAGTATCTTCGGATCGTGCAGCAGCGCGCGCGCTATCGCTACGCGCTGTCTTTCGCCGCCCGAAAGCGTATGTCCTCTCTCTCCGATAACGGTGTCGTATCCGTCGGTCAGCTTCACGATGAACTTGTGCGCGCCCGCCGCCTTCGCCGCCGTTATCACCGCCTCGCGCGAGGCGCCGGGCGAGGCGTACGCGATATTGTCGTATACCGTCCCGTGGAACAAAAACGTCTCCTGAAGCACTACGCCCATCTGCGAGCGAAGGGAGTGCTGTGACAGATCGCGCAGGTCGACGCCGTCGATCCTGATCGAGCCCCCGCCCGGATCGTAGAGACGCATGAGAAGATTTATCATCGTAGACTTCCCGGCGCCTGATTTCCCGACTATGCCGACCATCTCTCCGGGCTTCACCTTGAGAGAAACGCCCTTCAGAACGTCGATACCCTCGTCGTATCCGAACGAGACGTTGTCGAATTCGACCTCTCCGCGGACGGCGACTTCCCTCGCCGCTTCCGCATCCGGGATATCCTCGGTCTCGTCTATGATATCGAAGATCTTGACCAGCGAGGTTATCGTGCGCGAGAGCATCCTCGGAAGACGAGTCATCCATCCGAGCGGTCCGTAGAGAAGTCCGGCGTACGAAGTGTACATCATCACCTCGCCGAGCGTCATCGCTCCGGAGATGATCTTGAAGCCCGAGTATAAGAGGAGCAGAACGGTGCCGAGATTGAGCACGAACGAGAGGATCGGGTCTATAAGGTTGAAGACCGTCTCGTTTTTCATCTCGATGTCACGCTCTTTCACGATCGCGTCGTCGTATCTCGCCTCTTCTTTTTTCTCCGTTCTGTACGCCTTTACGACGCGGATACCGGAAAAAATATCGTGAAGGACGGAGCCGGAGAACGATCCCGCGCGCCACTGTTTGTCGTACATTCTCCTGAACTTCGATCCGACCTTTACGCCGACGATAAAGCCGAGAGGTACCGGAACGATTATAAGAAGAGCGAGGATCGGGTCTTTCAGACAGATGATCACAGTCACGGCGACAAGAAGAAGCGTCTGCTGTATGAGATTCGGAACGTCGGTCGTTATGAACCGCTCTATCTGCGCCGTATCCCACGTGACGGTCCTCATCAGTTCGCCCGAGGTACGGCGCGAAAGAGTCTTGACCGACATCTTCTCGATCTTGTCGAAGACAAGCCTTCGCAGATCCACTATGAGTCCGCAGCTCGCCTCCATAACGGAGAGGTTGCGCAGCGAACGGAACAGATACGTGGAGAGTCCGAGCGCCGCCATAAGGAGGACCGTGAGGAGAAAACCGCGGAAAACCGCGCCGCCGTCGCCTCCCAGAACGGACGAGCGCGCCGCCTCGTTGTCGATATAGCCGTCGACGAGAAGACGGTTGACGTAAGGACCGAGCAGACTGACCGCAAACCCCGCGAAAAAGAGGATTACGGATATTATGATCCACTTCTTGTAGGGCAGCCCGAGTTTCAGCACCCGCTTGACGAGAGAAGCGCGGTTCGCGCATTTGATGCACGAGGTCATCCCGGGGCGCAGTCTGCGCCCGCATTTCGGGCAGACGCGCGAAGAGTCCCCGTCCGCCTCGACGTTTTTTCCGGTTTCTCTGAAGCGAGTAAGACGGCGTACGCCCTTAGCCATCGTCTCGGCGTTGGTACACGACGAACGGCAGATGACGACGGGGCCGTCCTTCGTCTCGGCGCACATCTCGCACGCTCCGACAAGAGGATGATACTCGAACTCGTCCGCGTCGGAAAGCAGCACGGAACGGACGGGAGATCCGCCCTCAAAGGCGAATACGCCGTCCTCCGTTATGACGACCGAGCCGTCCGCCGTCGCCCCGTCGAGATCGAGATCGTAAGAGAACGCGGTTATGAGTTCTCCGCTGAACGCCCCGTCGGGCAGCGACGCGATTATCTGCGACGGCTTTTTTGCTTTCCGTACCGTTTTTTTCTTTCTGAACTTTAAGAACTTCATATTATCAGATATACAACTCTATCTTTTTCATGCTCGCCCTGTCGAGTCCCGAGAGCGAGGATATTTCGTAGCGGTTGCCGTCGACGTCCGAGACCGTCGCGCGGTCGGTTCCGATCTTCCTGAAATTCCTGTACGTGTCCCGGACGGTGAATTCCCTCTCGCCCTCGTCCGTCATGACTCTCCACTGGGAATAGCCGAACTTCTGATTGACGTAGAGGATCTTCTTTATAGTAAATACGAAGTAGCGGCGCGCGAGCTCGCGGCGGATCATCCCCGCCGCCGCGTCCCCGAGTTCGGATACGTCCCGGATCATCGCGATCTCTTCGTCCTCTTTATCGAGGACGGAGACGAACTGCTCCGGAGTCTCGTTCGGGAAGTTGCGCTGGAGTTTTACGCGCGGGTATTCCTTCTCTTCGCCGTCCGACGTTTTGAACTTAAGCGAAAGGAAGCCCTCTTTTTCGGTGAATACGGCGTTGTCCGGAGTGACGTATTGAATAGTGATCACGTCTTTAAGTTTTGTACTTTCCATTTTCACTCCTCCGTAATTCCAATATTCCTGAGCGCTTCGAGCTGAAGCTTGTAAAGGTCGAAATACTTGCCTTTCGCGCGTATCAGTTCCTCGTGCGTGCCGGATTCGACCAGCTTGCCGTCGTCGATGACGACGAGGGAATCGACGTCGCGCAGCGTCGACAGACGGTGCGCTATCATTATCACCGTCCTGCCGCGTGAGAGTTCGTTCACCGCCTCGCCGATCTTCCGCTCCGTCGCGGTATCCATAGCCGCGGTCGCCTCGTCGAGTATCAGTATCCTCGGATCGAGCAGGATAGCGCGCGCGATCGAGACGCGCTGGCGCTCGCCGCCGGACAGTTCCTTGTATCCGAATCCTATCATGGTGTCGTATCCGTCGGGCAGCTTTACGATGAAATCGTGAGCGCCGGCGAGCTTCGCCGCCTTCACAACGTCCTCGTCCGTCGCCCCGGGACACGCGTATCTTATGTTGTCGGAAATCGATCCCACGAAGAGATACGTCTCCTGCGAGACGATACCGACGTCCCGCCTCAACTCGTCGAACGAAAGATCTTTCACGTCGACTCCGTCGATGTAAACCGTCCCCTCGTCGACGTCGTACAGACGCATGAGCAGATTAGCGAGCGTCGATTTCCCCGCTCCCGACTTTCCGACGATCCCGAGCGAGCGTCCCGCTCCGACCTCGAATGACACGCCGTCGATGACTTTTTTGCCCTTTTCGTATGAGAACACGACGTTATCGAATCGGACCGACCCCTTCATCGAACCGAGTGAAGTCGGCTCCGCGGATTCTCTCACGTCCGGCTCGGCGTCGGCGATCTCGAAAAGACGCTGCATCCCGTTAGTACATCCGGAGAACCAGTACGCCATATCGACGATCATGAACATCGGCTCGTTCATAAGATTCGAGTACGCCAGAAACGCGAGCAGTCTTCCGTACGTCATTCCGAACGCGCCGGTCACCGCCATCCAACCGCCGACTCCCCATACGATGATATTCGAGAGATACATGATGACCGTGGCGATGGGAAACGCGGTGTTGTTGAAGAACGTGACCGATCTGCTGTCGCGCGCGAGTCTTTTCGACTGCCTGTCAAAGCGCTCGGTCTCCTCTTTTTCACGCGAGAACGCCTTGACGACGCGGAACCCGGTCAGGGCGTCGGAAAGAGAAGAATTCAGCGCGCGGGAACTTCTGTAAGTCCTCGCGTGCAGGGAATTCATCCGTCTGAAAAGAGCGCGGATGGTCAGCGCGAAAAGCGGAACCACGACAATGGCGCATAGGGCGAGCGGAACGTTCATTATGAACATAATGACAAGCGCCGCGGCGATCTGCACGACGTTCTTGATGAAATACGGCGCGCCGTCCATAAAGAACCAGTATATTTCGTTGCTGTCGTTGTTGATCTGATTCATCAGCCCGCCCGTCTGGCGCGCCGAGAAGAACGACATCGAAAGTCGTTCGATAGCGGAAAAGATCGTCTTTTTGAGCTGGTACGTGACCTTGGCGGTCACACGCGCGGAGATCACCCCGGATACCGCCCCGACGATCATACCGCCGACCTTCAGAAGAAGTACGAGAAGAGCCGCCGTGACAATCCTGCCGTACCACGGATCGCCCTGTGACAGGACTCGGTCGTAAAAGAACTCGGTCGAAAAGTACGGAGCCGCGACGCCCATCGCCGCGGTCAGCGCGATCCCGAGAAGAACGAGAGCCATATGACGCCGGTAGTCTTTCGCAAACGTGAAAAGGCGGCGGTACAGCTTCGATTTTTCCATACAGTGAGGACAGATCTTTCTGTCCGGGTCGGGGTACCGCCGTCCGCACCTCGGGCAGAAGCGGTCGTCGCGGAAATCGTCCTCGTTGACCTCCTCTTCCTTACCCTCAAGTTTCGGAGCGGCGTATTTCACGAAGATCCGCGCGTCGCGCAGGACCGTCTTCGTCATAGCGGCGAGCACCGTGTCCTCACCGTCGTACTCGCAGACGACCCTCGCCGTGGAAACGTATTCCTCGATCGAGAGTTCCTTTATCTTCGCGGCGTCGTACGATCTGAACCCGGTCTCCCTGAATTCTTTTCTGAACTTCTTTCCCGGCTTGCCGACGGAGGACGTCTGACCCGTCAGAACGGCGAGTTCTTTTTCGGTCAGTACGAGATACGTGTCCGCACGGGAACGGTCGAGATCCATATCGAGAGCGGCGAACACGGCGACGTCTTCGCACGCTATTCCGTGTTCGCTCAGAGCAGGTACGACTTCGGAACCCATTTTAGAAACTTCGAGCACCGCGTTCACCTCCTTTGAAAAGTCTGAATGCCCAATCTTCCACAGATATCATTATCTCAAATTCCGCGTGATTTGTCAACAAAAAAGCCCCCTTCAAGGAGCTTTTTTTATTGAATTAACGGGGTATTTGCCAAAACGCATTCCGCGACGCGTCACCTGCCCGCTTTTTCTTCAAGATATTCAAACACCGACTCCGCCGTTTCGCAGACGGTAAAGCAGTCCGCGACGCCCGTGCCGATGAATCCCTTGAACATGTCCGAGCCGACGACGGAGAGCATATTGTCCCAGAAGTTCTTGACGTTGAACAGGACGATCGGCTTTTCGTGCCTTCCGAGACTTCTCAGGGTCAGTATCTGGAAGAACTCGTCAAACGTGCCGATTCCGCCCGGGACGATGATAAACGCGTCTGCGAGAGACTCCATTTTATCTTTCCGCTCGCTCATGGTTTTCGTGTCTATAAGTTCCGTGCAGCCGTCAAAAATAGGCTCGAATCTGTGAATGAACCGGGGAGTTACCCCGATGATCCTTCCTCCCTCCGCGCGCATCCCGCGCGCCGCCGCGCCCATAAGCCCGGACGCGCCTCCGCCGAACACCATCGTGTGGCCGCGGCGCGCCATCTCCGCACCGAGTTTTTCGACCTCTTCCTTGTATATCGCGTCGACCTTGTCGCTTGCCGCCCCGTAAAGCGTTATTCTCATTGCGCTGTCCTCCTTTATTCCCGTACTTGTTTTTATTACCCGCCGTTTGAAAATATGACGGTCTCACGGAAAAAAACGTCAGAGCTGTCCCGTTACGTCCTCGTACGGCGTGATCGCGATCTCGAGATTTCCGTTTTTGGTCCTCAGCTCGTCGATAAACGCCTTTTCCTCCCCCGGTCTCTTCATTCTGATCCTGAAGGAGAGACGGAACATCGACCCCATACCGGTCGTCTTGACGCCGACGGATTCAAACGAGGACAGGTAACGCACGAAAACGTCGTTGAACGCGTCGTGATATTCGAGCGATTCGGGAATGGTGATCCTCAGAAGCTGATCCTTCGCCGCGTTTTTATGCTCGAATACGGGAAGGAAGGACAGGATCATAAAGAGTACGGAGAGACAGACGAGAATGACGACTCCGTAAGCGATATAGCCCATTCCGAACGCGATGCCGGAAGCCATCGCGATGAGGATCGCCGCGATCTCGTCGGCGCTCCCCTGCGCGGAGCGGAAACGGATCAGCGCGAACGCGCCGCCTATCGCGACGCCCGCTCCGATGTTGCCGTTGACGAACGTGATGACCGCCGCGACGGCGAAGGGAATGATCGCCGCGACGATGAAGAACCTCTTCGTCGATCTTATCCTGAACGACATTATGATCGCGTAAACGACGCCCGATACGACTGCCGCAGCCGCCATGATGAAGAACTGCGGCGCCGTGACCGCGCCCGAATAGATCGAATCAAACATAACTCGCTTCCTCCTTGCCGTATGAACCGGCTCCTGCGCCCGGCGCAGCTCGGACCGTTGTTTTTGACATTTGCCTTTTATATGCTTCCCCATACTTGGAGAAATTGCACTTTCTTATCTTTCCCGAATCGAGCAGACGGGAAAGCCAGAGCGGAACCGCGTCCCTGACTTTGACCTCGAGGATCGAGACGCCCCCGGGAAGAAGCGGCTCCCCGTACAAGCCGGCCGTAAGGTCGAGCGCATCCGTCCTGAACCTCGGGTCGTTATCGACCGTCACCCTCACGGCGTCCGACTTGTCGACGTACGCCGCCCGGTCGCACGTTATGAGGCACGACGGGGACAGGACGCCGTAAAAGTCGCGGAAAGCGGTGATCTCACGTCCTATCTGATCTTCCGTGAAGATCCCGTCCGCGCCGGAAAAGAACTCCTCCGCGAGCGGGACCGTCGTTACGACGCGCCGCTTATAGACGATCCCGTACGCCTTCCGTTTGATCTCGAGGAAAGCGGGAGTCTCATCCGTTGCGGGTCCGTACGAGCGGAGTCTGATCTTCTCCTTGAAAAACGGTCTTTCGATCGACGCGTTTACGATCCTCCTGTCAGGCGTATCGTAATACAGGGTCCCGATCCGCGTCCGTCCGTATCCGTCCGGATTGAGACGTCCCTCTATCCCACGGAGAAAAAATGCCTTCTGCTCCGGGGTCACGAGATATTTCAGTTCGAAACGCTGCATCGCCACGACGGGATTCCGAATGATCATCTATTTCCCTCCCGTCGCGAAAATACGGGAAGAAAGCGCGGATTTCCGGGTAAACGATCCGTCTCGTATCCGCTCACCGTTCTCCCCTCCTCTTTTTCATCTGACATCATTATAACTGACTTTATTGAACATTTGTTGAATTTTTGCTGAAAAAACTTTTGAAACAAAAAAACCGGGCTGAGGAACCGGCGGCTCCTCAGCCCGTATAGTTACGTCATCTGCCTCTGTACATAAAGGTCACTACCTGCGCTCTCGTGCAGGTCGCGCCCGGCGAGAAATGAGTCTTATCCGTTCCGGTGGTAATTTCCTTCCCGACCGCCCAGAGGACCGCGTCCAGATAGTAATCGCCTTTCTTGACGTCTGTAAACGGGTTATTTGCGCTCGCGGGTTTGGGAGAGCCCTTCCATCTGTACAGGAAGGCCACGATCTGTCCTCTCGTGCAGGTCGCGTTCGGTGAGAAGTGAGTTTTGTCCGTTCCGTTGGTGATACCCTTTTCGACCGCCCAGAGGACCGCCTTGTAATAATACGCGTCCGACTTCACGTCAACGAAGGGGTTCTTCGCGCTCGTGGGCTCGGGCTCGCCCGCCGCTCTCCAGAGGAAAGTCACGACCTGACCGCGGGTGCATCCGGCGTTCGGTGAGAAATGAGTCTTATCCGTTCCGGTCGTTATATTATTCCTGACCGCCCACGCGACGGCGTCCGCGTAATATGCGTCAGCCGGAACGTCCTTGAATGTGACGGTCGGCTTGAGCTCGGAATCTTTTCCTATGTGAAGCTCCCTGTTCGCGACCTTTTTCGTATAACTCCCCTCGATCGGGGTCTTTGTCACTTTGAACTCGAGGTCCTCGTAGGTAACGTCTGCGAGCCGGTCGGTCATCATTAAACCGTCAACTCCGGTAACCGGTTTGAAAGTGTAATAATTGGCGATCGATTCACCTTTTTCTTCATCCCAATCCCATATCTGGACATAATCGTTCACACCGTCGGTAAATACGTCGGTATTGGTGGTAAAATACTCATACGCCCGGAGAGTGGTCCAATTCTCGTTACCGTCGACTGTGTCTACGGAAAAGCCCATTTCGTTGAACTCTTCGGTCGAGAGATCGAGAGTTCCGAAAGGATATCCGAGATCCCTCGCGGCGATTAAGTCGACGATCCATTCGCCGGGTTCCTCGCTCTTGACGAAGTGACGGACGGAGTAACCCTCTTTGATCAGCGGTCCGCCCTCGCCGTCGTGCCATTCGGTCGGGTTTCCCGCCCAGATCCCGGTGCCGTCGTCGTCTTTATAATCGAGAACAAGAACGTTGAGCTCTTCGGGTTCCATCAACGTATTGATAACGTCGACCGAGAGCGGTCTCGATTCAGTAGCCTGTTCCATCTCGAATCTGAGATCCTCGGAGGGTTCTCTCGAGAGGACGATGATCTCTTCGTTTTCGTCAACGCCGTCCGCGAAAACGACTCCGTTTTCGGAATATAAATGCAGAGAAACGTCGGGACCGACTGTCAGGCAGGACGCAGCGGCGCCTTCAGGCAGAAAAACGAACGCTCCCGCTTCCGTGAGGAGTTTTTGATTCACGGAAAGGGTGCCGTCGCCTGTCAGAGCGATCGAGCATCCCCATCCGTCGCCGTATGAAACGATGCCGGCAAGCGCGCATTCCCCGACGACCTTGATCTTGAAGTCGTCGCCCATCATATTCAACGAAAGACCGTAATTCGGCTGATTGAAGTCCGTGAGCGTCAGCGTGTTCGTAAACCTGTCATAAACGGCGCCCGGGACCTCGTTCTTCGCCTCGTTGTCCGAGAAGATTTGCTTTGAAACGTAAAGACCCTGTCCGTCCGGGACCGGCAAACCGTTGTCATCAAGTTCGATCATATAGGCAAATGCATAGTAAGAGGTTTCCGTGACGCCTTCTTCGTTTTCCCACGTCCACTTCTCCTCGCTGGGACCGTTTCCCGCGAGAGCGACGGTCGCCGAGACCGATACGAGCATCAGGACCGACAAAAGGATACTGAGGATCTTTTTCATGATTACCTCCATTAAAATAATGATAGGGTAACAGGAGTTACCCGAACCCGCCCGGAGCGGCGCCTATACGGCATATTTTCGTTTCTCGTCCTTGCCTTATGGATAGGGTCTCTTTTTTCATTTTATCACAAGGCTTCCCACGTGTCAACAAACGCGAAAGGGGACGGTCCTTCGGGACCGTCCCCTTATCTGATTATACATTTTCATTCTGCGCTGAAAGCGGCAGTCCGATTATTTCCCTCTGAACATGAACGTAACAACGTGCGCTCTCGTGCAGGTCGCTTTCGGTGAGAAATGGGTCTTATCCGTTCCGGTGGTGATTTCCTTCTCGACCGCCCAGAGGACCGCGTCATAGTAGTAGTCAGTCTTGCTGACGTCGGCGAACGGGTTCTTCGAGCTCGAGGCCTTGGGCTCGCCTGCCGCTCTCCAGAGGAAAGTCACGATCTGTGCTCTCGTGCAGGTCGCGCTCGGTGAGAAGTGAGTTTTGTCCGTTCCGTTGGTGATACCCTTTTCGACCGCCCAGAGGATCGCTTTGTAATAGTAAGCGTCCGACTTCACGTCAACGAAGGGGTTCTTCGTGCTCGTGGGCTCGGGTTCGCCCGCCGCTCTCCAGAGGAAAGTCACGACCTGAGCGCGTGTGCATCCGTTCTTCGGCGAGAAATGGGTTTCATCCGTTCCGTTGGTGATACCGTTTGCGACCGCCCATGCGACCGCGTCCGTGTAGTACTCGCCCTCGGGAACGTCGACGAAATTGATCTTGGGAGTCTCGGATTTGGTGAATTTGATCACCGGTCCGCCGGCGATGACCATCGTTCTGCCTTCATTGTTCACGTTGTGGTTGATGAGGGCGAGCATGACTTCGTTGCCTTCTTCGCTTGCTGCTTTGTCAGCGTCAAGCCAATTGCAGAAGAACGCCCAGTCGTCGCCGAGTTTCGCTTCGCCGCGGAACCAGTTCTCGAGAAGTTCGGGAGTGTAAGCCTCGCCGGAAATCTCGATCACGTCGCTTTCGCTCAGTTCGCAGAGTTTAGCCGCCGCTCTTGCATCGTTCGGCCAATCTTCGGGACAGATGCCGAGGAATCCTTCTTCGTCGCTTAATGCGCCTGCATTCTGAGCGATCACGCCCTTGAAGATGGAGAGATCCATTTCCTTATCGTACTCCGCGCCGGTCGTGGGATCCGTGAAGGTGATCACAACGGCGTCGACCCACGCGGACTGACTGCTGCCGAGTCCGCCGTATACGGCTTTGATCGCGTCGATTTCGCTCTTTTCGACGGTTGCCGGATAATCGAACAGTTTGGTCATGATCGCGCCGAGCGTATCGGTAGTGAGCGAGCTGCTCAAACCGAATACGAGGTCGAGCTTGGTGTGCGCGACACAGCAGAGTTCATCGTATCTGTCGTCGATATATTCCTCGATCGAACCGCCTTCCGCGATCTTGAGCGTCGGTGCGCATCCGACGAAGACCGATCTGCCCTCGTCGTTCACGTTGTGGGCGATAAGACCGATGTTGACCGCGTTGCCGGTATACGCCTTGGCGGCGTCGTAGCCATCAATGTAGAAATCCCAGCCGCCGCCGAGTTTAGTGACGTCACGCAGCCACGCTTCTATGGTGCCGGGAGTGAATACGGTAGCGGGGATCTCTTTCACGTCCTCGTCACCCCAGAAATCGGGAGCGGTGAGGTCCTTGTTATCCATTATCGCCAGTTTTGCGGTCTTGATCTCAGCCGGCAGGTCCTCGGGACAGCAGCCGAGGAATCCTTTGTCCTCGATCGCTCCGCAGTATTTGCCGCCTACTGCTTTGTAAAGGGAGAGATCCATATCCTTGTCATACGTTTCGCCTGTGGGACCGGTAAAAGTAACGGTAACAGTGTCGGGCCAAGCGGTCTGGCCGTCGCCGAGCTGACCGTAGTCGCTTCTGACGTAGCTGAGCTCTTCGTCGTCAATCGTCGCAGGATATCCGAATATATCGCTGAGAGTAACTTCCAGTCCTCTGGTTCCGGGTTCCATAGTGCTCGGATCCTCGGGGCAGATCGTTCCGCTCGTTCCGAAAACGAGGTCGAGTTTGGTGTGCGCGACGCAGCAGAGCTCATCGTATTTCTCGTCGATCACTTCATCCAGAGGATCCGAATGGAGTTTGAGAGTCGGCGAGCAGGAGACCATCGCGGTCCTTCCCTCGTCGTTAACGTTGTGATTGACAAGAGCGATGCTCACGCACTGACCGGTGTACGCTTTGCTCGCGTCGAGTTCTTCGCAGTAGAAAGACCAGTCGGAGCCGAGTTTCGTGAGATCGCGATACCACGCCTCGACTGCGGCAGCAGTGAACTCTTCGCCGGGGATCTCGAAGACGTTGGGGTCGTCAAACAGACCCGGGTCGCCGAACAGCTGGGTTTTGGTCGCTATCGCGCGGAGACCTGTCCGACCGTCATCCGGCCAGTCCTCGGGGCAGACGCCTAAGAATCCTTTGTCCTCGATGGCGCCCGAGTACTTACCGGTCACACACTTATAAATAGAAAGATCGAAATACACGTCGCAGGTCTCGCCGGTCGCGGGATCGGTAAACGTGATCTCCACGTCGGTGGGCCATGCGTTCTGACCGTTGCCGAGTCCGCCGTACTCGTCCTTGACGAGCTGGATCTCATCTGCGGTCATCGTCGCCTGATATCCGAAGATCTCGGTCAGGACCTCGGGCAGCGAATCAAGCGTTCCGCTCGTTCCGAAGACGAGGTCGAGTTTGCTGTGCGCGATGCACATCAACTCTTCATACTTCTCCATGATTATGTCTTCCAGCGATTCGCCGTCGGCGAACGCAGCGGTCGCGAACAGTGACAGGAACATCACTGCCGCAATGATAATGCTTAGAAACCTTTTCATCTTTTCCTCCATAAAAATATTTTGCGGGGTTTCCCGCCTATTATTCTATCACATGTCTTATGCAATGTCAATGAAACAAATATTACATAAATAAAAATTTTCGGGTGTTCCGACGAACACCCGAAATCCCTTATCTTTCTATTTCTTCCATCACGAACGCTTCGTAAATATCGCCCACCTTGATATCGGT
>JAFWTH010000136.1 GCA_017518975.1 Clostridia bacterium | reverse complement strand
TTGATAAAAGGAGAAAACTCGAAGGAGAACTGTCTGAACTCACGGTAAAAGAGGGCGTTCTTCGAAACGCCGTGGAATCCCAGTCTGAACAGAAGGAAGAACTCAAAGAGCAGATCGCCTCCCGCCGTACGGAACTTGAAACGGCGTCCGTTGAGACTGAAAAGCAGAGTGAAGTCGTATCCTCGTACGAGAAAAAAGCGGAAGATGTGAAAGTTGCGCTTGAGGAAACGCTCGGGAAACTCGCGTCTCTTACCGAACGGGCGGGAGACGTAAGACGTGATTTCAACGAGTCGACCGCTTCCCTCGAGGCAATGGAGGAACGTGCCGCGGCGCTCAGGCGTATGGTCGAGCACTTCGACGGATTCAACAACAGCGTCAGATTCGTGATGAAAGCGTCGTCCGAAGGAGAACTGTCGGGTATCCACGGGCCGCTTTCCGGCCTTGTCAGGGTCGAAGAAAAATATTCGGTCGCCGTTGAGACGGCGTTCGGAAACGCGCTTCAGAACATCGTCACCGACGACGAGAAAGCCGCGAAAGCGGCGATCGCAGCGCTCAAGAGAGAGTCCGCGGGCAGAGCGACGTTTTATCCTCTCACGACGGTCAAAGCCGGACCTCGCGGCAGCGAGGCGGAGGCGGCGCGTTCGCATCGCGGTTTCATCGGATTTGCCGACGACCTCGTTTCATGCGATCCGAAATACAAAAGCATCGTTTCTTCCGTCGTGGGAAAAACGGCGGTATTCGATACTCTCGACAACGCCTCTGATATGTGCAGAGCGCACGGATGGCGCGTCAGAGCGGTCACGCTCGACGGTCAGCAGATAAACGTCGGAGGATCGTTCACGGGCGGCAGTCTCAAGCGCGACAGCGGGATGCTCACGCGCACGGGCAGGATCGAAAAACTTAACGACGATATCAGGGCGGAAAAGGAGAAGAACACGTCTCTTTCGGAAGAGCTTGCGAAGATAGATTCCGAGATATCTTCTCTGACTGCGGAAAGACTCGACAGAGAAGAGAAGGTAAGACTTTTGGATTCCCTTTTGGGAGTTGAGAAGGCGTCGCTTTCCGAGGCGGAGGCCAGACGCGATTTCCTGTCCGGGATCGTAGAAAAACTGGAAGACGATCTCAAAGGTTCGGACGGTAACAGAGAGAAAAACGAGTCGGAGATTGCCGGGATCGAATCCGAGATATACAAAAAGAATAAAGAGATTGAAGAAATAAACGTCAGAAGGACGGAACTCGCCGCGAAACGCGGAGAACTCGACCTCGATGCCGAAGCCGCGGGCGAGGAGCTCTCAGCCGCAAAGATCGAGACGGCGAGGATCGAAAAGGACGTCGAACTGAACGGTCAGCTTATAATCGAAGCGAAAGAGGCGGCTGCCGCGCGCCGGGCGGAATCCGCCGACGGCGTCGCTGAGATCGCCCGTCTTACTGGCGAGATCAGAGTCGCCGAGGAGGCGAAAGCCAGACTCAGAGAACAGGGCGAGCAGATGAGCTCCGAGGCAAGATCGCTCGAGGATAAACTTAAAAAACTCAACGAAGAATCGGACGCGCTGGAGTCGCAGCTTACGGATCTGCGCTCCAAAGAGAAGGAACATTCTTCAAAGAAGGAACTTCTCCTTATCGCCAACACAAAAAACGAGAATAAATTATCCCGTCTGCGTGAGAACATCGACAAGAAGACAGCCCGCCTCTGGGACGAATACGAACTTACCTTTTCGTCGGCGTCCGCTCTTGAAAACGAAGAGGGCTATGAAAAAGTTGACGAAAAGAACAGAAGGGCCGTTCATTCACGGTTTGTCGCTCTTAGAGACGAGATCAAATCCCTCGGTCCGGTAAACGTCAGCGCGATCGACGAATACGCGACTGAAAAGGAGCGTTACGACGGTATCAAAAGACAGATGGACGACCTCATCGCGTCGCGCGGAGAACTCGAAAAGATCATATCCTCGATCGATGAGGAAATGAAAAAGATGTTCGCTGAGGCGTTCGACCAGATCAACAAGAGCTTTTCAGAAGTTTTTCGCGATTTGTTCGGCGGAGGACACGCTGAACTGTCTCTCACCGATCCCGAGGACGTTCTGAACAGCGGTATCGAGATAAGCGCGGCGCCTCCAGGAAAGACGATCAAACATCTGTCTCTTCTGTCAGGCGGCGAGCAGGCGTTTATCGCGATTGCTCTGATGTTCGCGCTCGTGAAATTCAACCCGTCGCCGTTCTGTATTTTCGACGAGATAGAATCCGCGCTCGACGAGGTCAACGTTGCGAGAGTGGCGAACTACGTCAAGCGGTTCTCCGATCAGATACAGATCATCATGATAACTCACAGACGCGGAACGATGGAGATAGCCGACACTCTGTACGGCGTCACGATGCCGCGTCACGGGATATCGAAAGTGTTTACGCTCAACGTAGGCGACGAGAGCAACGAAAAGTTCATCAAGTAACGGAGGAATCCCCTCAATGGCTTTTTTCGACAAGTTAAAAAACGGTCTCAGAAAGACGAAGGACGCCGTCATAAACCGTGTTGACGCCGTCGTTAAATCGTTCAGGAGCGTTGACGAGGATCTTCTCGAAGAACTCGAGGAGATAATGATATGCGCCGACATGGGCGTCGAAACGACAGAGGAAATAATCGGGGAGCTGAGGGACCGTATCAAAGAGGAGAATATTAAAGAACCCGAGGCGGTCAGGGACGCTCTTTGCGCTATCCTGCGCGATCACGTGGGAGAAGGCGGAGAACTTGACCTGTCAACGACTCCCTCCGTGATTCTTGTGATCGGCGTGAACGGAGTCGGCAAGACGACTTCGATCGGTAAGATCGCGGGCGATCTCGTGAGACGAGGGAAAAAAGTCGTCGTCGCCGCCGCAGATACTTTCCGCGCCGCTGCGATCGAACAACTTGCCGTCTGGTGCGAGAGAGCGGGAGCCGAGCTCATAAAACAGAGCGAGGGCTCCGACCCCGCGTCCGTCGTGTTCGACGCTATTGCCGCGAGCAAAAAAAGAGGCGCGGACGTCTTGATCGTCGACACCGCGGGTCGGCTTCACAACAAAAAGAATCTCATGGACGAACTGGCAAAGATCGACCGCGTTATCGGCAGGGAACTGCCGGGATGCTCACGCGAGACGCTTCTCGTCCTTGATTCAACGACGGGTCAGAACGCGGTCCAGCAGGCGAAGGAATTCAAAAAAGCAGCCGAGATCACCGGACTCGTTCTCACAAAGCTCGACGGAACGGCGAAAGGCGGAGCGATCTTCTCGATAAAGAACACGGTCGATATTCCGGTCAAGTATATCGGGGTAGGCGAGGGGATCGACGACATGGAACCTTTCGACGCCGGACAGTTCGTCAGAGCGCTGCTCGATACGGACGGGGAGAGCGGATCATGACGGAAATGGTGCTTGCTTCGCACAATGCAAAAAAGATCGAAGAAGTAAAAAGGATACTTGAAAGGACTCTTCCGGATATCAGGCTTCTCTCTCTTTCCGATATTGGATGCGAAGGTGAAATAGAAGAGACCGGAGAGACGTTTGAGGAAAACGCGATAATAAAAGCGTCCGTCCCCGCGTCTCTCGGATATATCGGAATAGCGGACGATTCGGGTCTCTCCGTCGATTACCTCGGCGGAGCTCCGGGAGTGACGTCCGCGAGATACGCGGGGGATGGATGTACCCCAGCAGACTGCCGCGAAAAACTACTTGAGGTTATGAAAGACGTTCCGGCGCAGGACCGCGGAGCGGGATTCGTATCCGTTATGGCGCTTTGTCTGCCGGAGAATTCCGCGATAAAGATCCCGATCGGTTACGCGATAAGCGAAGAACTTGCCGCCGCTTCGGGCAGAAAAAGAGAACTGACGCTCACCGTCCGCGGCGAGTGCCGCGGCGTGATAACGGACCGCGAAACAGGGACCGGGGGATTCGGATACGACGTGTTGTTCATGTCGGACGATCTCGGTATGACGTTCGGGCAGGCGACGGCGGCACAGAAAGACGCCGTCAGTCACAGAGGCAGATCTCTCGA
Organism: Clostridia bacterium; assembly: GCA_017518975.1. GTDB lineage: Bacteria > Bacillota > Clostridia > Oscillospirales > CAG-272 > RUG11130. Next base: position 27,103 of record JAFWTH010000136.1, on the reverse strand, counting down.
CGCTTTTTCCCGGGTCCTCGGCGAGATTTTCGGAGGAATTGAATAAATGCTCAACAGCAAACAAAGAGCGTACCTAAGAGGGTGTGCGAATACGATGGAACCCGTTTTTCAGGTCGGCAAGGGAGGGGTCGGCGACTCGCTCGTCCGTACGGTCGTCGACGCGCTCGAGGCGCGTGAGCTTATCAAGCTCAGCGTTCTTGAGACGTCGTCTTCCACCGCACGCGAGACGGCGGACAAACTGTCCCTGCTGACAGGCGCGGATGTCGTCGGCGTGATCGGAAGGAGGATCATTCTTTTCAAAGAATCCTCCAAAACCGAAAACCGAAGATACTCTTCCAAGATCAGAGGTATGTATGGAAAAGATCGAATTGACCGATGAGATGATATCGACTCTGCGGGAGCGGGTGCGCGATTATCTCACGGACAAGAGGTACCGTCACACTCTTGCGGTTGAAAAGGAAGCCGCAAGACTCGGCGGGATGTTTCTTCCCGACAGGATAAATTCTCTCCGCGCGGCGGCTCTTCTTCACGATATCACCAAGAGGGACGGACTTGAAAAACAGTTGCAATATTGTTCCGAATTTGGTATAATCTATGACGTCTTTGAGATTTCTTCCCCTAAACTGTTTCACGCGAAGACCGGCGCTGCACTGGCAAAACGGGATTTTCCCGAGTTCGTCGACGATGAGATAGTATCAGGGATAAGGTGGCATACAACGGGCAGGGCTGAGATGACGGCGTTTGAGTCTGTCGTTTACCTTGCCGATTACATAGAGGAGACGAGAACGTTTCCCGACTGTGTGGAACTGAGACGGTATTTCTACGACGGGATCTCCGATCCCGACTCGGACCGTGCCGCGCACTTCAAAAAAACTATGGTACTGTCGTTCGATATGACGATCCGGAACCTGATCGAAGAGGGCGCGCCGATCGACAGGGATACTGTCGCCGCTAGGAACCGCTTCATTCTTGAATTGAGAGAAGACAAAACTAACTGAAAGAAGATAAAAGGAAATGAACGAAGAATTCGGAAGAAAGAGAAGGAACAAAAAGGGAAAGCTTTCGACGGCTGCGAAAGTCATAATCGCCGTCGTTTTGGTTATCTATGCGATCGTTATGTTCGCTATCGGGTTTATCGTGTTCTATAAGCCGAGCGTAAGGCGCGAAGTCCCTTTCAATCCGACCGTTACGGACGCCGAGGGCAAAACTCACGAGGTCAGTTTTGAGCCGAAAGGAGATTCGTATAATTTTCTCGTTCTCGGCCGTGACAGAATGGCGTTCCTTACCGACGTTATGATGATAATCAACGTCGATACCGCAAACAATTCAATGGCGGTTATGCAGCTGCCGAGAGATACGTACATATCCGGCGGTTATCCTACCAGCAAACTCAACGCCGTGTTCTCAACGTATTACAGCAAGTATCTGAATAATTTCGGTACGGATACTCAGGAGGCGGAGAAATACGCTCTCGGAGAATTCAAGACTCTTCTCTCTCAGTCTCTCTGCATCAATATCAATTACGCAGCGATATTGAATCTCGAAGGCTTCAAGAATATCGTCGATATACTCGGAGGCGTCGATATCAACGTTCAGAACGGAATGTTCTATTCGGATCCGTATCAGGGGCTCTACATTGACATCCCCGCAGGATGGCAGCATCTGAACGGAGAGCAGGCGGAGGGTTTCGTCAGATTCAGATCCGGATACGCGACCGCCGACCTCGGAAGAGAAGACGCCCAGAAACAATTTCTGTTCGCTTTGTTCTCAAAAATCAAGAGTACGATAAGTATAACGGAGATCCCGAGGCTTACACAGCTCGCCAACGAGGTTTACGCTAACCTTGTCACGGATATCAGCGCAGCGGACACGGTCTTTTTCGCCAAGTGCCTCATCGGGATCGACACTTCGTCGATAAAGATGTTCACGATTCCCGGCAATATGTCCGACGGTTGGTGCGTAATAAACAAGAGAGCCGCGGTCGAGCGTATATTCAATCATTTCTATACCGACATCCATTCCGAGACTTCCGACAAGTTCAACGGAGAGGCGGGGTTGTTCGAGGTGTTCGACCGGAACAGGATATTTGACAACGGATACGGCGTATACGACGCTTACGAATATCTTTACGGCGATGAATACGGATCCGGAGACGAAATTAACATTCCGCGCAACGGGTATTGATACCGTTTTCACGAAAGGGCATTCAATGGATAACGAAAACAGGAAGCCGTCGCCGCTTGAGATCGCCGAGTACGCGGTCTCGGTCCTCGACGGAAAGAAAGCAAAAGACATAAAGCTTCTTCACGTTGAAAAAAGAACTATAATCGCCGATTACTTCATCATCTGCACCGGTACGTCGCGTACGCAGATACGTTCCCTCGCCGATGAGGTCGAGGAAAAACTCGCTGAGCGCGGCTATCCCGTTCTCAGGACGGAAGGGATGGATACCGGGACGTGGGTGCTCAAGGATTTCGGACCGCTTATCGTCCATATTTTCAACGCGGAATACAGAGATTTCTATAAACTTGAAAAGCTTTACGACGAGACCGGAGAGGTCAACGTCGAGGCGTTTCTCGGAGAAGAGTAAAAAACGTTGCCGCGGACGGGGAGACCCGTCTGCGGCAATGAAATAACGGGGTTTCGATATGAATCACGATTTTAAAACGATAGAACCCAAGTGGCAAAAAAGATGGGAAGACGCAGGCGCGTTTCGCGCGGGCGACGATAAAACGAAACGCAAGTTTTACGCTCTCGTGGAATTCCCGTACCCGAGCGGCGCGGGAATGCACATCGGTCACGTAAAAGCGTACGCGGGTCTCGAGGTTATCTCGCGTAAGAGAAGGATGGAGGGCTATAACGTCCTTTTCCCGCTCGGATTCGACGCTTTCGGACTTCCGACGGAGAACTATGCGATAAAAACGCACGTTCATCCGAGAGTCGCTACCGACAGAAACATCGAGAAGTTCACGATGCAGATGAAAAAGATCGGATTCTCGTTCGACTGGTCACGCACTATAGATACGACGGACGAGGGTTACTACAAATGGACGCAGTGGATCTTCCTGAAGATGTTCGAGCACGGTCTCGTTTTCCGCGACAAGACGCTCGTCAACTACTGCCCGAGCTGCAAGGTCGTTCTTTCCAACGAGGACAGTCAGGGCGGCAAGTGCGATATCTGCAAGAGTGACGTCGTTCAGAAATCGAAGGACGTCTGGTATCTCCGCATAACCGAATACGCAGACAAGCTTCTCGAGGGTCTCGAGCACGTCGACTATCCCGCCAACATCAAGGCGCAGCAGGTCAACTGGATCGGCAAATCGCGCGGAGCTTTCGTCGATTTTTCCCTCAACGGAGCCGACGAAAAACTTACGATATACACGACGCGGCCCGACACGCTTTTCGGCGTGACGTTTATGGTAATGGCGCCGGAGCATCCGATCCTCGACAAATACAAAGAAAAGATAGCAAACTTCGGCGAGGTCGAGAAGTACCGCGAGGCGTGCGCTAAAAAGACCGAATTCGAGCGCACGCAGGTAAACAAGGACAAGACCGGCGTAAAGCTCTCGGGCATCTCGGCGCGCAATCCCGTAACGGGCGGCGATATACCGATCTTTATTTCCGATTACGTTATGATGGGCTACGGAACCGGCGCGATAATGGCGGTCCCTGCTCACGACGAGAGAGATTACGAGTTCGCACGCAAGTTCGGAGTCGATATAATCGAAGTCGTGAAGGGCGGCAATATAGAAGAAGCTGCGTATACCGGCGACGGAGAAATGGTCAATTCCGGATTCCTCAACGGTCTTGACAACAAAGCGGATTCCATCGCCCGGATGATCGATCATCTTGAAAAAGAGGGAATAGGAAAAGCGGGAGTTCAGTACAAAATGAAAGACTGGGCTTTCAACAGACAGAGATACTGGGGAGAACCTATCCCGATCGTTCACTGTCCTGTGTGCGGGATGGTCCCCGTTCCTTATGACGAGCTTCCTCTCCGTCTGCCCGAGGTCACGAAGTTTGAGCCGGGCGAAGGTGGAGAGAGCCCGCTCGCTGCGATCGACTCGTTCGTGAACTGCAGGTGCCCGAAGTGCGGCGGCGACGCGAAGCGCGAGACGGACACGATGCCTCAATGGGCGGGTTCGTCGTGGTATTTCCTCAGGTATATCGACCCGAGAAACGACGAAGCGTTTGCCGATCCGGAACTGCTGAAATACTGGATGCCGGTCGACTGGTACAACGGCGGTATGGAACACGTCACGCGCCACCTGATCTATTCCAGATTCTGGTACAGATTCCTCTACGATATCGGCGAGGTCCCGGATCCGGAACCGTATCTCAAGCGTTCCGCGCAGGGACTTATCCTCGGACCGGACGGCGAGAAGATGAGCAAATCGCGCGGCAACGTCATCGATCCGCTCGACATCGTCGACGCGTACGGCGCCGACGTTCTCAGAACGTACATCCTTTTCCTCGGCGATTACGGCGCTTCCGCTCCGTGGGCTGACAACGGCGTCAAGGGTTGCCGCAGGTTCCTCGAGAGGGTCGCCGCGCTTACCGACGTCGCGAAGGGTACGGGTTCTACGCCCGAACTCGAAAAAGATTTCCATAAGACGGTCAAAAAAGTCACCTCGGACATCGAGGAAATGAAGTTCAATACCGCGATCGCCGCCCTTATGACGCTTCTGAACAGGATCGGCGAGGTGGGAAAACTTACCGCGGACGAACTCATAACGTTCGTGAAACTTCTCAGTCCGTTTGCTCCTCACATCTCCGAGGAGATCTGGGAAAAACTCGGGAGAAAAGGATTCGTTTCTCTGTCCGAATGGCCGTCGTTCGACGAGTCGCTCACGGTCGATTCCGAGATAGAGATCGCCGTTCAGATCTGCGGGAAACTGAGAGGAACGGTTCTCGTTCCCGCCGACGCCGACAGGGACTCCACTCTCGCTCTGGCAAAGGCAGATCCCAAGATATCCGCGGCTCTCGAAGGCAAAACGATCATAAAGGAGATCGTCGTTCCCGGAAAGATCGTTAATATCGTTGCCAAATGACTTTATTTCTAATTTCTTGTTGACAAACATATCTGTTCCGTGGTAAAATAACTTTTGGCGTTTTGGGATAAAAGTCCCGCGCCGTGTGATTTTCTTGATTGCGAAGGGAGGGAAAAAGAGAAAATGGCAGAAATCAGGGTCAAAGAGAACGAATCGCTCGACAGCGCGCTGCGCAGATTCAAGAGACAGTGCCAGAGATCGGGTATTCAGGCCGAGCTTCGCAAGAGAGAGTGCTACGAAAAGCCCAGCGTCAGAAGAAAGAAGAAATCCGAAGCCGCCAGAAAGCGCAAGTATAAATAATATTTATCGCCCCGTTCCGCAGAGGAACGGGGCGATTTCCATATATTGCGGGTTACTTTTTGCGCCGTCACGGATTATAATGATTGGTGAGAAAAAAACACGGACGGTGGCGCACGGTGGAATGTATCAGGATAAGCGACAGTAAGATCAAACTCGTCCTCAATCCGACCGATGTCGAAAAGTACGATTTCGAGCCGGTCAAAAGCGGAGAAAAAAGAGCCGGGGGCTCTTTTTTAAGCGGGTTCAGGAGAATTATGCGCGATGTCAGACGCGATACCGGTTTTGACGCGGACGGAAAGAGGATCCTTGTCAGATATTTTTACGGAAAAGACGGCGGGTGCGAGATGTACATAACGAAACTTCGGGACGTCTCGTGCGGCGACGGTGTAAAGAATCTCAACGGGGCGTATCTCTGGGGCGGGTCGCCGCTTTTTTCGGGTTCGGAACAGACCGAAAAGCGGGTTTTTCGCTTTTCCGATCTTTCTTCTCTCGTAAAGTGCTGCCGAATCCTTCTCCAACTCGGCTTTTCAGGGACGTCGGAGGCCTTTGCGGACCGGAAACGCTCAGTATATTACCTCGCGCTTTCGGATGAACACCCCTATGTTCCGGAATTCGGTGTCCCGTGCCCTAAAGAGTCGTATTATTTCATTCTTGAACACTTCGAACGGTTTTCCGCCGACGCGGTCGGACGTCTCGGACAGATGTGACCAGTTTTTCTCCGGATCCCGCGCGGTTTTTGCCTCCCGCTTGTCGCTTGATTATCCGAACCGTTTATGATATCATAAAAACGGAACGTGAGGTTAACGGCTGAGCAAACGGAGGGACAGATGAAAAAGAGATTATTATACCGGATCTTCGCCGCACTTATAGCGGTCGGAATGATCGTGTCCTCGATTCCCGCGGCCTTCGCGTCGGACGGCGCGCTTCCTTTCAAAGACGTTCCGCCGGACAGATGGTACGTTGACGCGGTCCGTTTCGTATGGGAGCGGGGGATAATGAACGGCACTTCCTCAGATACGTTCGGACCGGATAAACCGATGACCCGCGGTCAGATCGTTACGATCCTTGCAAGGATGTCGAAAGACGACGTCGCGGGAATGAAGAAAGATTTGAACTTCAAGGACGTAAACAAAAACGGGTATTACGCCGATCCGATCGGATGGGCGGTCAAAAACGGGATCGCCAAAGGTATGTCCGCGACGACGTTCGGGCCGGACGCTCCCGTTCTCCGTCAGGAGTTCGCGGCGTTCTTCGTGAGATACATGAATTATAAGGGTATCACGCTTCCGGACGCCGGAGAGGTAAAAACGTTTCCGGACAGGAACAGTTTTCCCGATTGGGCCCTCGACGATATCGAAGCGCTCCGGAAGACGGGGCTCGTCAGGGGCGACAACCTCGGTAACTTCAACCCGGGCAGCAGAATGACCAGAGCGGAGATCGCGACCGTAACTGAAAGATTTACGGAGGCGGTCTCACCGTCCGATCCCATGTATGCGCTCATTGACGCCGCGGTGGCAAACGCTCACTGCGTTATCCACGATCAGGCGAACGTTCAATTCGGTACTGCAGACTCCTTGACGGAGGATAATCTCTGCGCCGTGATCAAGGATTACGTCGGTCTTGACGACCGATACACCGTGTCCGCCGACAGCGAACAGTTCAATGCGCTGCTTCCGAGCTATAAAGACGCGGGCAATGACGATTCGGTAGACGGTAAGATAGAATTCACGTTTACAAACGTCGGGTCCGGAGAAAGCACATCAGCGGTATTCAATCTTTCCATCCGCAAGGATTTGTGGGGATTCTATACCGGAGCGATCCCGACCGGAGTCATGAGCCTCTGCTGGGACGATTTTCATGACGAAGATTTGACGGGAATGTCGGATGCGCTCGAAAAATTGGCAAATTCGACGATGAGACGGTTTACTCATTGCCTGCTGGAGAAGAATTCGATCCGACAAACGTTGAGGAGTTCTTCCGAAACGTTACGGATCTTAAAGACGGGTCAAAATATCAGTTCTTTATGATCGAGACCGACGGTGAGGACGTCCCCGAGGACTGTCACTACGTCAACGTCTGCTTCAAAGCGGAGTACGTGAGCGAAGAAGGTTATACCTATACTTATACCGTAGGATGTGAAACGGTTCTCAGATCGATCCCTGCAGCTTCCCCGTAACCGTAAAACCTGTTTATCGTCCCATACGCGAAAAAACTGTTTCCGCTCCCCTCGGATCATGATCCGGGGGACGTTTTTTTCAGCTCGATGATTGAAAAATCCCTTGCGATTTGCTATAATATGAAAGAATCATAAAGGAAAGGTAAAAACGACAATGCGCGTATCGAAACTTCTCGGTCAGAGATTCAAAAATCCCCCGTCAGACTGCGTGATCGAGTCACACGCTCTCATGGCGAGAGGCGGATATATGAAATATATGGCGAACGGGATATACTCCCTGTATATGCCCGGACGCAGGATAGTCAGAAAGATCGAAGCGATCATCAGAGACGAGATGGATCGCGCGGACGGTCAGGAGGTCCTTTTCCCGGTCGCCATGCCGGCGTCTCTCTGGGAGGAGTCGGGAAGATACGAGTCGATTGGCTCAGAACTTGCCCGCTGGACCGACAGGTCGGGGAACAAGATGGTCCTCGGTATGACTCACGAAGAGGCGGCGGTCCACCTCGCCCGCGACACAGCCGTGTCATACGCCGACTATCCGTTCATGATCTATCAGATCCAGACGAAATTCCGCGACGAACCGAGGGCGAGAGGCGGACTTATCCGCGTCCGCGAGTTCACGATGAAAGACGCGTATTCGTTCCATACGTCGATGGAGGATCTCGAGCGGTATTACGCGATCCAGTTCAAGGCGTACGAGAATATCTTCCGCCGCGCCGGCGCGAAAAACGTCATCTCCGTCAAGAGCGACTCCGGTATGATGGGCGGAGCGGTTTCCCACGAATTCATGCTCCTCTCGGAGATCGGCGAGGACACTCTCGCTATCTGCCCCGAGTGCGGTTATTCCGCGAATATGGAGGCCGCAGAGGTCAGAATCGAGAATGAACGCGTCCCCTCCGAACCGCTCGAAAAAGTCGCCACTCCGGGCAAGGGCACGATCGAGGCGGTCTCTGAATTTCTCGGCTCCGACGTAAAACGTTCCTGCAAGGCGGTAGTCTTTCAGAAGAACGCCGACGACAGCTACGTCGTCGTATATATCAGAGGCGACCTCGACGTCAACGAGACGAAGCCGCGCAATTATCTCGGCTTCGAGATCCATCCCGCGGTCATTACGGAAGAGTCGGGCATCGTCGCGGGATATATCGGTCCGGTCGGCGGTCCCGCCGTCCGCACTGTCTTCGACAATTCGCTCAAGGGCATAGGCAATCTCGTCTGCGGCGCGAACGAAAAGGATTTCCACTTCAAGGGGCTCGACCTCGATCGCGACGTCAAAGACGCCGAATACGCCGACGTCGCCAAGATCTTCGAGGGCGCGGTCTGCCCCGGATGCGGCAAACCGGTCATCACGATCAAAAAGGGTATCGAGATCGGCAATATCTTCCAGCTCGGTACGAAGTACACAAAGGCGATGAACATGACGTACCTCGACGCCGACGGAGAGGCGAAATATCCGATCATGGGCTGCTACGGCATCGGACTCGGCAGACTCGCGGCGTCTATCTGTCAGGAAAGCCACGACGACTACGGACCGATCTGGCCTATGTCGATCGCCCCGTGGCAGGTCGAAGTCTGCAACCTCAGGTGCGACGATCCCGCCGTCAACGCAACGGCTGAAAAGCTTTACGCCGACCTCGAAGCGCTCGGAGTCGAAGTCCTCTACGACGACCGCGATATCAGACCGGGCGCGATGTTCGCCGACGCCGATCTGTTCGGAATACCGATCCGCGCCGTCGTCTCGCCCAAGACGGAGGAGAGAGGCGTGATCGAGGTCTCGTACCGCGACAAATCGTTCCGGGGCGACGTCGAGAAACCCGGAGCCGCGGAAGCGATCCGCGATATGGTCGCCGAGGAACTCAAAAAGTATGAGTAAAACAACATCATAAGAAAAACGAAGAATCTCCGAAAATGTTGTTTTTCGGAGATTCTTTGCTTTGCGCGAAGCATTCTGGCATTTTCTAAAGGAGGGGGTGAGCTCAGTGCTTAATCTTGGCGATGCGTTTGAGTTTTATAATCAGACAAAAAGAACAAAGACGCCCGGCTTGAAATACGATAAGACCCGGGAGGGTTTCTTTGTTGAAGGCGAGAGAAGGAAAAAATGGTTGAAAGACTTTTCAGAAGACGACGAAATTGTTGACTTTTTCGACTCATACGAGGAATGCGTTAAGATTATGAACGCATATCTTGAAACTCCCGAAAAGAATCAGTTTGCCGAAAAATGCAAAGCTGAAATGAGCGGGAAAGAGGATAAATTCACTCCTTTCATCTGGTTTTTCGACCATATTGACGGCGGGTACAATTTTGAGTATTACGAGAGGGTCAAGATCAAAAAAGTAATACTGAAATGGTGCGGGAAGAACGGTATTGAGTATGTCGATCCTTCCTCGCCGGACGACTTCAAATGGGTGACCGAGAGATACGGACATATTCCCGAATGAAAACGAAGAAAAACATGAAATTATTTACAATAGACTCGACGGACCTTCACTGGATCGACGGGAGCAACGATAATCCGACGGATTACTGTCTGCACGGGAATGTATCGGCAAAGATAGGCGACCGCACGCTTGAATTCGATGAATGTACGGTCACGGCGACGGCGCTTTATCTTCTGAAATCGCTTAAGAATAACCATTTTATTTATGAAGATAACGTTCAGATGCTCCCGTGCTGCGGGCATTTTATCATTCCGAATGACGACTTGTCAGCCGTCACGATTTCCGGGTGCAACAGCGGCGTCGATTGGTCTGTCATCCACGACGGGGAAAACGTCAGGTTCATACTCGATGACGGATACGAGGTGAGAATCCCTCTGAATGAGTATAAAGAAGAGGTTTTTCGTTTTACGGATATGATCGAGGCGTTTTACTTCTCCAGCACCCCGAAGAAGTTTCACGACAAATGGGATGAAAACGCTTACAATGCTTTCTGGAACGAATGGAGAAGACGAAGAGAGGAGACTACCGAACTGAATGTCGACGTCCGGGTCGAAACGCTGTCAAAAAAGCTTCCTCAAACAGAATTTGCCTCGGATCACAGCAGGATATATGAAGATTTTGTCCGCGATTTGCGCGTGAGACCCATTCCGGAGGTTTATCATCCGCAGGAATATAAGGGAGAGGAATCGGTCAGACTTGTTGTATCTCAGCATCCGATTTACTCAATTGATGAGGTCATCTCCGGTTCTGACTTGAAGGAATACGATCGCGTTCAGCGCAGGTATACCGATGATTGGGTGCTGTTTTTCAAAAATGAAAAAATGGAGGCAAAAGAAGTCCATATCAGCACAAGAGTAAACCAAAAGGTCTTTGATGCGCTGTGCGTGCAGGAGAATATCGAGTCGCTGAGGATCAAATGGCTTGACTGCAAAAAGATAAACGACGTGGTAAAACTGAGGAATCTGAAAAAACTATTTTTGGAAAGCGCGCCGGCAGTTTCCGATATTTCGCCTATCGCCTCGCTTTCTAATCTTGAAGTGCTGATCCTCGGTCAGACGACGAAGGCGTACGACTATTCGTCGCTGTCCGCCCTGAAAAAACTTAAAGTGTTGGGGATTTGTTCCTATCAGACTTCCACCGACACGGTTATCAGAGTCAAGGATCTTGATTTCATTTCAGAGATGCCCGCTCTTGAATACGTAGACGTCATAGATGCTCGCACGGATTACGGCGAAAAGTAAAAAAGTCTCCGGAAAACGTTCCGTTTCCCGGAGATTTTTCTTCATTTGTTCACTATTTTCTTCATTTCATCGAGCTTATTCTCGATATCCTCGACGAGTTTTATCTGGGTCCTCGCCCTGACGAGGTTGTGCTCCGGGTACGCCGTTTTGAAATACACGTCCCCGTCGATATAGTCGGCGAGGAATCGCATCCCGCACTCGAGCGTCATCAGTTTCACAGAGAAGGGCAGGAGCTCTTTTTCTTTTTCCGTGATCGACGGCGTCGCCTCGAGGAAACCCTTCGTGAAATAATCAAAGTTCGTAAGATCGAACCATATCTTTGAAAGATCCTTTTCGTCCTCCGCGCCCGACGATCCGGCGAACCGGAGCGCATCTCCGAAGTCGTACAGAAGAGATCCCGGCATGACCGTATCGAGGTCGATCACGCAGACCCCTTCATCCGTATTCTCGTCGAAAAGAACGTTGTTCAGCTTTGTATCGTTGTGCGTTACGCGGACGGGAATATCGCCCGAACGAAGCGCGTCGACGATGATTCCGCAGTCGCCCTCACGATCAAGGACGAACCCGATCTCGTCTTTTACGTCTCCGGCGCGTCCCGACGCGTTTTTTTCGACCGATCTTTTGAAATCCGAAAACCGTTTTCTCGTGTCGTGGAACGACGGGATCACTTCATGCAGCGTTTCTGCGGGGAAGTCTGCGAGCATGTTCTGAAACCGTCCGAAAGCTCGCGCCGCCTGATACAGAAGCTCCGGCGACTCCGCGACGTCATAGCTCTTTACTCTGTCGATGTAAACGTACGCTCTGTAGTATTCGCCGTATTCCGTACGGTAATACGGCAGTCCGTCCGTCGTGTCGAGGAAATTCAGCGTTTCGCGGTCGGGATCGCCGCCCGCTCCGACGATTTTTGATCTCAGGTGTTTGGTCACCGCCCTGACGTTCTCCATCACGGCGACGGGATCGCGGAATACGTTTTTGTTGATTTTCTGGACAACGTAAGAGCCCCCGTCCCGGACGAGATAGGTTTCATTGATATGGCCGTTCCCGAGCGGTTCCGGTTTGCCCGATATATTGAAATGCTTCAGTATTTCACCGATTTTTTCCGTCATAACATATCAGCCGCGTTCAGCGGCGTTCCTCTCTTGTTTTATCCGCGCCGGTAAAGTATACCATATTTTTGCGGTATTGTAAATAAAACGGGAGGGTTTTTGACTTCTCACTTGATTTTTGCACGTTATTGTTATATCATATTCGTAGAATAAAAACGATCAACCGTCCGTCCCCGTGGGCGAACGGCACTTTGTGCGTCCCGGAGGCGTTGTATGGCTGATATATTCGAGCTTTTCAAAAAAATAGGGCGGCGCGAGGAGAAGGCAGGTCCGCCCGAATACCTCGTCGTCGGCCTCGGCAATCCCGGCGACCGGTACGAGGGTACGCGCCACAACGCGGGATACGCCGCGCTCGACTATATCGCAGAAAAAGCGTCGGTCAAAGTACGCGATCTGAAGTTCAAAGCGCTCACGGGGCGCGGGACGCTCGGCGGCAAACCCGTAATGCTGATGAAACCGCAGACTTTCATGAATCTCTCGGGAACGTCCGTCAAAGAGGCGAGCGATTTCTACGGAATACCGCCGGAAAAGATAGTCGTCATTTCCGACGACGTCAATTTTGAGCCCGGCAGGATCAGAGTCAGACGTTCCGGTTCCGACGGCGGTCACAAGGGTCTTTACAATATCATTTATATGCTCTCATCTGACGCGTTTCCGCGCGTTCGTCTCGGAGTAGGCAAAAAGCCGGACGGCTACGATATGGCTGACTGGGTCCTCTCACGGATGGGAAAAGATGAAGCGGAATCGCTCGTCTCAACGTTTGAGAGCGTCCGCGATTCGGTCACGCTCATTATCGAGGGCAAAGTCGACGACGCTATGGGCAAATACAACGGCTCGGGCAAATCGCACGACGCCGAAACGAAAGACTCGGAGTAAACGATGGATCTTGATCTCGGCTCGGCGATCCTGCGCTCGTCGCGGGAGTACCGGGAACTGATAGAAACCGTACTGAGACCGTCGGGACGTCAGACGCCCCCTCCGGTCTTTGCGAGCGGTCTTTCCGAGGCGTCAAAACGCGCGTTTCTCACCAGTTCCGCGCGCGATCTGACCGCGGCGGGGGCGCGTGCGCTTTTCGTTTTTCCCGACGACAGGGAAGCGGAGCGCGCCGCGGAGGAGATGACGTCGCTCGGCGTCGACGCGCTTTTCTACCCTTCGAAGGACTACAATTTCAATAACGTTACCGTATCCCGTGAAAACGAGTGCGCACGGCTCCGCGTTCTCAGTCTGGTGTCTGAGGCAAAGAGTCCTTTTGCCGTTTGCGCGGGAGTTCACGCGGCGCTTCAGATCACGCCCGGCAAAGACGCGATCGACTCTCTTTCCGTGACGCTTGATCCGGACGGTGAGATCGACGTCGCCGATCTCTGCGACCGGCTTCTCACGTCCGGATACAAAAGGGTGGAGATGGTCGAGGGACCCGGTCAGTTTACCGTTCGCGGAGGCATCATTGACGTATATCCCACGCGGGGCGACGCGATCCGCGTCGAGCTTTTCGGCGACGAGGTCGACCGCCTCGGAAACTTCGACGTCATGACCCAGCGTTTCACGGATTTCCTGAACGGACCCGTGACGATCCCTCCCGCGAGGGAAGTGCTGATTGACGGAGAGGACCGCGACGAACTTCTCCGCCTCCTGCGCCTTTTCAAAAAGAAACTCCTGCGGACGACAGGCGATCCCCGCGCGCTTCAAGTGCTCGATTCGGAGATCTCCTCGCTCTCCGAGCGGATCGAACTCGATTCAGCCGACAAGTATATCCCCGTTCTTCTGAAGGACGGTTCCTCGCTCGCTGAGCTTTTCCGCGGCGCCGTTTTTCTGATCGGTCCTCCCGAACTCAAAGAGCGAGCCGACGCGGCTTCTCTCCTTCTCGACGGAACGCTGACGAGCATGATCGAGCAGGGAGAACTGTTCACCTCGTTTGATTCGGAGGATTACGTTCGCCCGTTTTCCGTCCTTGAAAGAAAAGAACCCGACCGCGTCACGGTTTCCGTAACCGGAGTTATGAGGAACGCGGAAGCCGCGTCGCGCGGCGCCGCCTCGTTCGTTTTCGACTCCAGACATATTCCCGCTTATAAGAGAAACACAGAGCTGTTCTTCGAGGACGTTTCTAACTTCGTTGCGGGCGGTTACTTAGTCGGCGTCGCTTTCGCAACGGAAAACGAACGGCGCGAAGTGACGGCGAAACTCGTATCGGACGGAATTTCGGTCGCTCCGTTCGACGGGGGTGATCTGCCCGCTCCGACAGGTAAACGCGGAATCGTCGTCACCGCCAAAACAGCGGCGGAGGGCGGCTTTGAACTCGTCGCCTCAAAGCACGTGCTTCTTGACTTCTCCGGCTTCGGCGACAAACGCGCCGTTATGAAGCGTAAACTCAAAAAGAAGATCGCGAAGGGCTCCGCGGAGGCGATCACGTCTTACGCGGATCTCGAGGTCGGCGATTTCGTCGTTCACGCCTCATACGGGATCGGACAGTTCAAAGGTATCGAGAATCTCACCGTCGGAGGTGTGTCGCGCGACTACGTCAAGATCGACTACGCGGGCGGGGACAATCTGTTCCTCCCCGTCGATCAGCTCGACCTCGTCTCAAAATACATAGGCGCCGGTTCCGACGACGGAACGGTAAAACTTTCAAAAATGGGCGGCGCGGACTGGAACAGAGCGCGCACGCGTGCCAAAGCCGCCACGCGCGAGATGGCGAAGGAACTCATCGCTCTCTACGCCGAGAGAAGAAGGACGAAGGGATGTGCTTTCGAGCCCGACGACGAGATGAGCAGGGAATTCGCCTCCACGTTCGAATACGAGGAGACGGACGGTCAGCTCTCAGCGATCGAGGACGTCCGACGCGATATGGAACAGCCGTATCCGATGGACCGTCTCATCTGCGGCGACGTCGGTTACGGGAAGACAGAGGTCGCTCTGCGCGCCGCGTTCAAGGCGGTAATGAGCGGGAAACAGGTCGCCGTCCTTGTTCCGACGACGCTTCTCGCCTATCAGCATTACAACAGTTTCGCCGCGCGCCTCCGCTCGTTCCCGGTCAGCGTCGATATGATCTCGCGTTTCAGAACGCGGTCCGAACAGCAGTCGACGCTCCGCCGACTTAGGCGCGGCGACCTCGATATTATCATCGGCACTCACCGTCTAATCTCTAAAGACGTGGAATTTCACGATCTCGGTCTCGTCGTCGTCGACGAGGAACAGCGTTTCGGCGTCGCGCAGAAGGAAAAACTCAAAAAGATCTCGGTCGGAGCGGACGTTCTGACGCTCACCGCGACACCGATCCCGCGCACGCTGAACATGGCGATGGGCGGCATCGTCGACATGAGTCTTCTCGACGAGGCGCCCGGGGCGCGTCTGCCCGTTCAGACTTACGTTCTCGAATACGACGAAGTCATCATTTACGAGGCGATAAGGAGAGAACTCCGCCGTCAGGGTCAGGTGTTCTACCTTTATAACAGGGTCGAGGGGATATACGGCGTCGCCCGCAGGATCGCCGAGGCGATACCCGAGGCGTCGGTAGCCGTCGCCCACGGTAAGATGGACCGCGACGAGCTCGAGGAGATCTGGGAGTCGATCATCAGAGGCGAGATCGACGTTCTCGTCTGTACGACGATTATCGAGACGGGCGTCGATATCCCGAACGCAAACACCCTCATTATCGAAAGCGCCGATCTCTACGGTCTTTCACAGCTGCATCAGATCAGGGGACGCGTCGGAAGATCCGGAAGACGCGCGTACGCGTATTTTACGTACAGAAAGAACAAGAGTATAACCGATATAGCCGAAAAACGGCTCTCGGCGATAAAGGAATACGCTGAATTCGGCGCGGGTTATAAGATAGCCCTGCGCGATATGGAGATCCGCGGCGCCGGCAACCTGCTCGGCGCGGAACAGCACGGCCACATGGAGGCGGTCGGTTACGATCTGTATATGAAACTGCTGAGCGAGGCGGTCGTTGAGGAAAAGGGTGAAACGCTCCCCTTAAAAAAAGAGTGCGCCGTAAGCGTGAACCTCGACGCGTACCTCTCAAAGGAATATATCCCGTCGGCTCCTCAGAGGATGGAGATATACAAAAAACTTGCGCGCATCTCGTGCGACGAGGATGCGGAGGATATGATCGACGAACTCTGCGACCGGTTCGGCGAGCCGGGACGGGTCGCGATGAACCTCGTCAGGATCGCGCTCATACGCGCGAAGGGCTCGGATCTCGGTATAACGAAGATCGAAGAGAGAGAGGGCGCGGTGCGCTTCTTCCCGGACGAGATCGATCCCGCCGGTATTATGCGCCTTTCGGAGACGATGCCTCGCGGGTATGTAAGAATACTTCCCGGCAACCCTCCGTTCTTCACCTGCCGTCTCACAAAAGGGGCGGAAATTGCCGGATTCATAACCGATATTCTCAATAAACTTGAATCTTACAAGAAGGAAAAAGCGGAATGATAAAGCTTATCAGCCCCAAAAACGGCGCGGTAATATCCGCGATGACCCCGGGACAGAAAAAATTCGCCCGCCTCTTTGAGGAGGGCAAGCTCGACGGCTCGCTTTTCCCGCCTGAGGGAAAGGGAGCTTACGACTGGCTGCCTCCGAAGAGAGGCGCGGGCAGGGACCTCGCCGCGCCTCCGTTCGTCGTTTTCAGATGGGAGAGCGACGATGCGGCGAAGGCCATGTTCTTTGAGATCTCGAACGACCCCGATTTCGGGGAACCCGCGCCCGTCAGCGTCCTCGGAATCAGGGAGGACGGAGAGAGGGAAGACTCGTATTTCGCCGTCGTCACCAACCTTCAGGGCGGCGCCCGATATTTCTGGCGTATATCCGACGGAGAGACGTGCTCGGAGTCCTTCTCGTTTACGACGGAGCGCGGCGACGTCCGCTTCGTCTGGATCGAGGGATTGTCGAACGTCCGCGACCTCGGAGGAAAACCGACGGAGGACGGGCGGTATATCAAAGAGGGAATGATCTTCCGCGGGCCCGCGCTCGACGCGATAATCGACCCTCCGTACGAGATGAGCGAGAGAGGGAAAAAAGCGTTTGTCAAAGAGCTCGGGATAAAAACGGAGATCGACCTGCGCGAGGAAGCACGGGAGATCATCCGCCACTGCGTGCTCAGCGACGATATCGAGTACGATCTTATCCCCCTCGAAAGCTACGTTGAGGTGTTCCTCGATTATAACGAGGTATCATTCAGACAGATATTCAACATACTCGCCGACGAGTCGAAATACCCGGTCTATTTTCACTGTCAGATCGGCTCGGACAGAACGGGAACGCTCGCGATGTTCCTTCTCGCCGCGCTCGGCGCGTCCGATAAAGCGATCGACTTCGACTATTCTGTCAACTCCATGACGATAACCGAAAAGCGCAGCTTCACCGGGTCGCCGGAGGTCAAGGCGTTCCTCTCGGAACTCGACAAACGTTATCCGGGCGGCACGTACGCCGACAAGATGAGACGCCACCTGATAAAAGCGGGCGTTAAACCCGATACGATTGAAAAAGTAAGAGAGATCCTTACGGTAAAGGGGTAATGAAATGATAAAACTGATATCGCCCGCCGACGGGATCACGGTTCCCGTTCTGACGGACGCACACCGCGACTTTATCGCGAAGAACGATGACGGTACCGTGGATCGCGAGGCGCTCGGCGAGGACTGGGAGAAACGGTATCCGTGGCTTCAGGAAAAGAAAGATCCCTCAAGGGATCTGACGGGACCCGCTCATCTTCTGTTTTCGTGGTCGTGCGGCGATCCTTACGGGACGATGAAACTTGAAATTTCCGAGGCGCCCGATTTTTCCGCCCCGGCGGACGTCACGAAAGGACGCATCTTCCAGTCCGCGGAAAGCGGCGCGTATTACGCTGACGTCGCGAATTTCAGGTCGGGAACGCGGTATTACTGGCGCGTCGTGCGCGGGGAAGGCAACAGCGGGGTCCGCTCCTTCGTCACCGAAGAAGGACCGCGCCCGATAATGATACCGGGGTGCGCGAACGTCCGCGATATAGGCGGCGTGAGAAGCGGCGGCGGCAAAAAAATAAAGCAGGGACTCGTTTACCGAGGTTCCGCCTGCGACGCTAACGACCAGGAACAGTATAAGATAACGGACGATGGTATGCGCGTCTTCGCGGAAGACCTCGGAATAAAGACTGAGGTCGATCTGCGCGGAGACGTAGGTCCCAGTCCGTTCGAGGACGTAGACAAAGTCAGCGCGATCAAGATCTTTTTCCACTCTTACGACTGGGCGCACTGCGACGAGGAGGGCAGAGCGGGACTCCGCTCCCTTTTCGAAGTCCTATCCGACCCCGGAAACTATCCCTTGTATATCCACTGTCAGGCGGGCGCCGACCGCGCCGGCACGGCGATCATGTATCTCGAGGCCGTCCTCGGGATGGGACGCGACTACATCGTAAGAGACTACAATATTTCGTCCCTGTCCGTAGACGATCAGCGTAACTTCTCAAAAAACGAGGCGGTAAAGGATCTCCTTGAGCTCTTCGAGCGCGATTACCCGGGGCTCACTTTCCCCGACGCGCTCGTCCGCTCGCTTCTCGACGCCGGCGTGACGGAAGAACAGATCTCCGCAGTTCGCTCGTTTCTTCTCGAATAATAAAATTTATACCGTATCGGACCGCTCCGATACGGTATTTTTATGCTTTCATTCTGCGTATGATCTCTTCCGCGATCTGTTCCGCCGTCCTGATCGCTCCGCCTTCGTCGACGAGGATCCTTATCCCGTCGTATCGCCTGAACCACGTGAGCTGCCTTTTGGCGTAGTTTCGCGTGTTTTTCTTTATCAGCTCGGCAGCTTCGTCCCGACCGATCTCTCCGCGGATCATCGCCGCGGTCTCGCGGTAGCCGATCGCCTGAGCGGCGGTCGAGCTGTCCGGGAGTTCTCCCCGTTCGAGAAGGTCTCTCACCTCGTCCTCAAGGCCGTCGGCGAACATTTTGTCGACCCGTTTTTCGATCCTTCCGTAAAGCGTCGCCCGGTCCTCGAAATCGAGCGTTACGACGGTCGCGTCGTACCGAGGTGTCGGTGCGAGCGCCTCCCTGTCCGCTTCCGTCTTCGTCTTACCGGTCAGTCTGTATACCTCGATCGCCCTCACGACGCGTTTTACGTTGTTTTCGTGGATTTTTTCCGCCGCCTCGGGATCGATCTCCCGGAGCATCGAGTGAAGCGCCGATGGTCCCTCCTCGCTTGCGATGCGGAACAGCTCCTCTCTTATCGCCGGATCTTCGCCTGCTTCCGAGAAAGAACCTATGAAGAGCAGGGAATCGAGATACAGACCCGTTCCGCCGACGATGATCGGCAACTTTCCGCGTTCCGCGATATCCGCGATGACTCGGGAGGCGTCGTCGACGTAGTCGGCGGCAGAGTAGTTCATTCTCGGATCGCAGAACCCGATCATATGATGCGGTATCCCGCGCATCTCTTCTTCCGTCGGCGCGGCGGTCCCGATCTTCATTTCGCGGTATATCTGCATCGAGTCGCACGATACGACCTCGCCGCCTAGCCGTTCAGCGAGGCGAACCCCGAGCGCCGTCTTGCCCGACGCCGTCGGTCCGACGACCGCAATTACTTTGATATTCTCACCCATGATTTGAGGACCTCTCTACACGATGAGCATCGCGTCGCCGAACGAGAAGAATCTGTATCTCTCCCTGACCGCTTCTTCATATGCCGCGAGCATCCTCTCGCGTCCCGCGAACGCGGACACGAGCATCAGAAGCGTGCTCTCCGGAAGATGGAAGTTCGTTATCAGCGCGTCCGTCGCTTTGAATTCATACCCCGGATAAATGAATATCCCTGTGTCGCCGGAGTATGGTCTGACCGTCCCGTCCGAGTCCGATACGCTCTCTAGCGTTCGGCACGAAGTCGTTCCGACCGCGACCGTTCTTCCGCCCGCGGCGCGCCTTTCGTTTATGATCCGCGCGGCGTCCTCCGACACCGAAATGAATTCCGAGTGCATCACGTGGTCTCCGATCCGCTCCTCCTTGACGGGACGGAACGTGCCGAGTCCGACGTGGAGCGTTATCTTCACGATCTTCACGCCTTTGCCCTCGATCTTCCCGAGAAGCTCTTCCGTGAAGTGCAGTCCCGCCGTCGGCGCGGCCGCCGAGCCCTCGGTCTTTGCGTAGACCGTCTGATATCTTTCCGGATCGTCGAGTTTTTCTCTTATATACGGCGGAAGCGGGACCGTTCCGAGCCGATGGAGCGCGGAATAGACCGTCTCGCCGTCGTCGCCCGCAATAAATTTCACCGTTCTCGTTCCGCCTTCACCGACCGACAGGACGCGCGCCGACAGCACTCCGTCGCCGAATTCGAGCGTGTCGCCGGGCCGCGCGCGCTTTCCGGGTCCCGCGAGCGCCTCCCAAACGTCGTTTTCGGTCTGCTTCAACAGCAGCAGTTCGACGGGCGAACCCGATGTGTCCTCCTCGACTACCTCACCGACCGCTTTGTGCGAACGGCGCCCTATTATCCTTGCCGGGATGACTCTCGTCTCGTTCACGACGAGCGTGTCGCCCGGATCGAGATAATTGATAATATCGGTAAATATCTTGTGCTCGACTCCGTCCCGCTTTCTGTCGATCACCATAAGGCGCGAGGAGTCACGCGGCTCGACGGGAGTCTGCGCTATCAGTTCCTCCGGCAGATCGTATCTGAAGTCGGAGAGGAGAAGATCGGTCTCGGGCAGTTCGTTTTTTATCATATCCGTACCCCGGAAAAAGAATTTTCCGCCTCTATTGACAATACCCCGGCGGTGTGTTAGTATATATCCGTAAACAAAAAAGAAAAAGCAAATATAATGGTAGAGGAGCGTTTCCGAAGAGTATTCCGACAGCCGTGGCGTCCGCAGCGCCGTTGTGACGGTCGGAGAAAGGCGAGAAGCGCCGAAGACCCGCCGCCGTGCGGAGCGGGGGAGTCTGGGCCGCGTACCGAAAGGGCGCGGACTGTCACCGGAGCGATCCGGTGGAGGGCTATCTGTGACGTGCGATACCGCACGTATATTATATTACACAGAGAGCCGGTTTTCAACCGGTTTTTGCTTTTTTCGAGGGAGGTACCACAGTGGGCAGGTTCAACAAAGAGATCGTATTCCGCGGAGCGGGGACCGCTCTGATCACGCCGATGTGCGGAGACGGGATCGATTATGACGCTTTCGGGAGACTCATCGACGATCAGATATCCGGCGGAGTCGACGCGCTCGTCGTGGCGGGGACCACGGGCGAGGGCGCGACGCTCACGGACGAGGAACACCGCGAGGTGATAAAGTTCTGCGTTGAGAAAACGGCGGGCAGAGTCCCGGTCGTCGCAGGAACGGGTAGTAACGACACCGCGTACGCGAACGACTTGTCCCGCTACGCGTGCGAAGTCGGCGCGGACGCTCTTCTTCTCGTGACCCCATACTATAACAAGACGTCGCCCGACGGACTCGTCCGTCACTTTCTCTCGACGGCGGAGGCGACGAACAAGCCGATCATCCTCTATAACGTTCCGTCGCGCACGGGTATCAACATCCCGCTTTCCGTATACCGCGAACTTGCAAAGCATGAGCGCATCGTCGCCGCTAAGGAGGCGTCCGGAAACATAAGCGCGATCGCCGAGATCGCCGCGGAGCTGTCCTGTGACCTCGCTCTTTACAGCGGCAACGACGATCAGATCGTCCCGGTCCTCTCGCTCGGCGGTATCGGAGTAATATCCGTTCTGTCAAATATAATGCCGCGAGAAACGCACGACATCTGCGCGAAGTACGCCGCGGGCGACGTCGAGGGATCGCGCGACCTGCAGCTGAAGCTTCTTAAACTCATCAACCTCCTCTTCGTCGAGACGAATCCGATCCCGATCAAAGAGGCGTGCGCGATGATGGGCATATGCGAAAACGATATCCGTCTGCCGCTCTGCCGGATGGAAGAGGGTCACAGAAGACTCCTTGAAGACGAGATGAGAGCGCAGGGTCTTATCTGATAATTATCGAGGAAGTTAAAATGGATAAAATCAAGATCATTCTGTCCGGATGCTCGGGTAAACTCGGGTCCGCGATAGCGAAAAGGGCGTCGGACAGCGAAAAGTTCGCCGTCGTCTGCGGGATCGACGTAAAGGAGAACGGAGCGCCGTTCCCGGTCTATACGTCATTCGATTCCGTGAAGGAGGACGCTGACGTTCTGATAGACGCGTCTCATCACGCGACGACTCCGGCGCTTCTCGAACTTGCGGTTTCGCGCGGAATCCCGGCGGTCATCTGCACGACGGGTCACACCGAGGCGGAGGTCGCGATGATAAAACTCGCGTCGGAGAAGATACCTGTTCTCAAATCGCGCAATATGTCCGTCGGGATCAACGTTCTTCTCGATCTCGTCAAACGCGCCGCGAGCGCGCTCGGCGACGGGTACGACGTTGAGATCGTCGAGGCGCACCACGGAATGAAGCTCGACGCTCCGAGCGGCACTGCGCTGATGCTTGCCGACTCCGTAAAAGAGGTGCGGGAGGACTCGGAGTACATATACGCGAGAAACGACGTCAGACGGCCGAGAGGGAAGGACGAGATCGGGATCCACAGTATCCGCGGAGGCACGATCGTCGGAGAACACAGCGTGATCTTCGCCGGCCACGACGAAGTCGTCACGATATCGCACAGTGCGGGGAGCAGGGAACTGTTCGCGACCGGCGCGCTCCGCGCGGCGGAGTTTCTCATCAAAAAAGAGCCCGGGTTCTACACCATGGGCGACGCAGTGAAATAAACGAGGGGAGGACGATCCTCCCCTCGTTTATTTCATAATACCGCGTCAGCGGTATATCATTCGTTCCCGTTCGCATTCAGCGAACGGGGCGTATATCATGCACGCCGTTGAGGCGGGTATATCATTTCAGTTCCCAGAACTCCATCGGCGCGTTTTTTCTGTCGAACAGATACGCGTACTGCATCTGAGCGTATTCGAGCAGACCTTCGCGCCTCGGGTATTCGGACAGCGGCTTCAGCTCGCCGTCCTCGTCTGTGAACGCCCTCGCGTTGACCGTACTGTATTTATCCGAAAGATCAAGCAGGAATTTCTGCGCGCCCGTTTCGGGGATCCCCGCCGCATCGATCACGGCGGCGGACAGATATCCGGGGCTCATATCCTCGGATAATTCAAGATCACAGTCGAAATTCGTCCAGACTATATACGGCGCGATATACCTTTTCTCCATATCTTTGACGTCGTTCGGGTCAAACGTTTCCCCGGAGTTTTTGAGCAGGGGATTCGCAACCGCGTCGCCCGGCTGATGGTCGCCGAACATAACGATCACCGTCTTTTCTCCGACTCCCTCGAAATATCTGACGAGCTTCTCAAAAGCGCGGTCGGATTCTCTGACGAGCGACATGTACGACGATACGACGAAACTGTTCTCAAGTCCGTCGACGGTGATCTCCGGCGTGAAGTTTTCGTATTCGTCCCAATAACCGCCGTGATTCTGCATCGTAACGGCGAACGCGAAAAGCGGATCGTCCGAGTACTCGTAGATATCGATTATCCTGTCGACGACGGTTTCGTCGGACACGTAACCCCGGATCTTTTTGCCTCTCTTGAAGAACGGTTCTCCCGGCGTGTCGAGGAAGTACGATTCCCCGAAGCCGAGACGCGGGTAGACCTCGTTTCGCTTCCATCCGGACGCGTAATACGGGTGCATCGCGACCGTCCGGTAACCGAGGTCGCCGAACTGAGACGCGAGCGAAGGGGAATCCTCCTTTATGAACTGCTGATACGGTATGCTCCCCTGCGGCAGATACGCCATCGAGAGCCCGGTCAGAAATTCGAATTCCGAGTTCGGTGTGTTCCCGCCGATTACCGACATATGGAGCTTACCCCTCGCCGTGTTCTTATCAAGCGAGTCGATGAACGGAAAATACGGCTTGCTCGTCTCGTAGTCGGTCAGGTATTTCATTTCCGCGGGCGCCTCGTTCATAATGACGATCACGTTCGGAAGATCGTCGCCCGCGGCGGGATCGGACTCGTACTCACCCGCGATCTCCGCCGTTTTCGCGGACGAGTATCCCGCGGGCTTTTCGACCGTGGTGTAGCGCAGATTCATAAGGAACGAAACGGCGAATCCGTTTCTCTTGTAAAGCGTTCCGGGGGTGAAAAGGTACGGGTAAAGACCGAATCTGTCGATCGCGTCGTCCGTCTGCAGGTAAAGGACGGAACCCCCGAGCGCGCAGAGAGCGAGAACGGTCGCGGCGGCTCTGACGTACCATTTTCCGAGTTTCAGTCTGACGCCCGAGAACTGGGCGACCTCGATCGTCAGAATACACATGGCGAACGCGAAAACGACTTTCATCGCGAGCTCGATGCGGTACGCGGAAACGACCGTAGCCGCAGTACCCGCCGAGGCGAGATCCCACGGGAAAAGAGGGGACGATCGGAATACGATCGTATAATAACTTATCACGCCGAAAATGATCGGAACGACCGCGCAGACGCAGACGCCGACGGCGGTTCTTCGCGTAAGCACCGCGAAGAAGACCGCGATCAGATAATAAACGACGAGATTGAGGACGATTATTTTCCACTTGATCTCAAAAGGATTGTGCGTGAGGAATTCGACGGTCAGAAACGCGGCGAACGGCAGTAGCGCGGTCACGATCCACCTGAGGGCGAGCGGAGGCTTTTTTTTCAGAAAAACGCGCAGGACGGCGAGCAGCGCGGCAAGCAGCGCGGCGACGTGTATCGCCGCGACGAGAGGAACGTCCTCTTTTTTTATTCCGACCTGGACCGTTCCTATGACGAACAGAGTCTCGATCGCGGCAGCTGCCCAGACGCACGCGAGGACCGCAAAGATCTTCCCGACCGTTCCTCTTTTTTTATTCTCCATCTTGATTTATCACCGGCTTTCACTTTATTGACAGACGTAACCGTCAGATCCCGGATCTGACGAAAGCGAATCTTTTCTTCATCTTCGAGGGTTCGTACGGATAGAAGTCGTCCGGTCCGACGCTCATCGGCTCCGCCTCTCTCGTGTGATGCGGACCGAGCAGGTTTCTGTTTCCGATGACGACCTCAAGGGTGATCCTGTTTGTCCCGGGACGGACGAGCTTTGTCGCGTCGACGGCAAAACCGCCCCACGCCGCAACTCCCGCGTATTCTTCGTTGATAAATACTTTGATGAGCGCCGCGCGCGGGGAGTCGAACCTGACGCGGTACGCGTCCGCTTCCCCTTTGACCTCAAACTCTCCCTCAAGACGCAGTTTCCCTCTGAAAAACGCAAGACCGGAGGGAACGACGTTGTCCGCGTTCACAAAAAGCGGCTTTTCGCCGATCACGAACGGACCGTCCGTTACGGTCGCCCGGTTTTCCGCGTCGGAAAAAGGGGAGAGAGAATAAACGCCGAAGTCCCCGGTGAGATACAGATATCCGATCTCGTCCGCGTCGGGCGACGAAAGACCCGTGACGGAAACGACGTTTTCACCCGTCCTGAGAGCGTCGCCCGCGGAATGAACGGTGAAGCTGTGATCGAGCCACCATTCTCCCGGGAGCGGGACGAGTTTCCGTCCGTTCAGCGCGACGGAGACGCCGGGAGAAAACTCGGTCACTATCTTTATCGAATCCGTGACACCGCGCCCCGCGTTTTCCGCAAGCGTAAACGCATACTCCGCGGACACGGCGCCCGGATCGTTCGATCCGAACGCTTTTTTATTTGCGAAAAACACATGCTCCGGCTCGCCGACGGCACCGTCCTTCGTTCTGATACGGCACTCTTCGATCATATACGAATTTCTGTCCGTTCCGTCTGCGATCTTCCATGTACGGGGAAGAACGATAACCTCATATTTTCCCGACGGCGGGTCTTCGGCTTTAATTACGCCCGCCGTATCCGTCACGGCGATGATCCTCGATTCCATCGGAGCGAATTCAAGCGAGGCGATCCCGTTTTTATTGAGAAGGGTCTTCCGCGCTTTTACGCTGTCAGGCAGTATTTCGACCGTTTCAGCGCCGTCCGCCTTAAACGTGACGGCGCGTTTTTCTTTCGTCGTGTTCAGAAGGAAGTAGAGCGTCACGCCGTCTTCTTCGTACCGCCTCGAGGTGACGTGAACGAACCGTTCATCGCCTTTTCCGGAGGTTATCGCGGCGCACTTCAAGCCGTATTTTTCGGAAATCTCTCCGATCCCGTCTCTTTCACACCGCACCGCGCCGTCGAGAAGCTGAGCGAGGGAGTTTTCCGCGGGTTTGCCCTCAACGAATTGAGGCGCGTCGCCGACGACGACGATCCGACCGCCACCCCTTTTGAAATCAGTCAGCAGTTCAAACGTTTTTTTGTCAACGCCGCGAAGCGACGGGAGGATCACGGTGTGATACGAACGTTCTCCTATCGAGAAACGTCCGTTTTCGACCGATCCGTGACGTGCGATCAGGCGCTCGTCTCCGAAGTGGAAATCGACGTGAGCGTCGGCGAGCGCGAGAACGGTCAGGTTGAACCCGTCGTCGTAATCCTGGTCGGAGTTTATATCCGTACCGTTGAATCTCAACCATACGGAGTGGATGGGGTGGACGACGAGAACGCCCGGATCCCAGACGCCCTCGTTCATCAGCATTCCCTCACGTGCGATCGTATCGGTAAACAGTTTGAAATCGTCCCACCAGGGCGACTGATAAAAGATCGACGGGGGATAGTCTCCCTTTCTTTTTCCCCTGATGGTGTATCCCTCTAAATGTTCGCAGAAAACGCCGACGCCGTACGCGATCTGCCAGTCGGCGAGCCATTTCATCTCGGCGAACGAAACGTCCCATCCCGCGAGGGCGAACGTCTCGCTTATAGTATTTTCTTTTCCGAGCTGCGCCGC
>JAFWTH010000135.1 GCA_017518975.1 Clostridia bacterium | reverse complement strand
GGCGGCGAGCGTGAGATCATCGGTATATGAACACACGGCGGAGGCGACTCCGGAAAGGACGTCCCCGCTTCCCGCAGTCGCCATTCCCGGGCATCCGGCGTCGACGATATAAGTCGTATCGCCGTCCGTCACGACGGTCGAGCCGCAAACGTCCCTGAATAAAAATCACGGGCGCGAAGTATTTCGCGCCCTTTTTGTATAGTTTTGGGGGTCCGGGGGGCTTTTTTCAAAAAGCCCCCCGGATATTTCTCAATAGTTCTCCGCGTTGACCGCGGATCACGCCAGCGGATAATCGGCAGGGAAGAACGTATGGAACAGAATATATATCGCGTCGGCGTCCGATACGACCCCGTCGCCGTTGAAGTCGGCGTCCTGATTCAGCGGATAGTCGGCGGGGAAGAACGTGTAAAACAACAGATATACCGCGTCGGCGTCCGTTACCTCCTCGTCTCCGTTGAGATCGCCTCTCAGCACAGACCGGACAGAGACCGTTCCGGGCGCCGTCGCGAAAGTGACGTCCGTATTGTTCTCGCCCTTCGCGATCACGTTGAGGGAAAGCGAGTAGTCGCCGTCCTCCGCGTCGTCGTCGATCTTCACCGTCAGCGTGACGATCTTTCCGTTGATATCGCGCGCCTCTGTGAGCGCCGCCACGCC
This sequence comes from Clostridia bacterium, assembly GCA_017518975.1. GTDB lineage: Bacteria > Bacillota > Clostridia > Oscillospirales > CAG-272 > RUG11130. The sequence goes on along the minus strand of JAFWTH010000135.1, from coordinate 18,608 downwards.
CCTTCCGGTCTCAGCGTCCCAGCTTGACAGCGCGAGGTTTTCAATATCCCACCCGACGCCGAGAAGCGTGAGCGCGGGAGAACCGAGCGTGATATCGGAGATCGCGAGCGATCTGATAGGAGGAGCGTCCGCGATACTCACGGCGACCGTGATCTTATCGCCCGGTTTCGCTCTCTTGTTTTCAAGCGCTGCCTTCGCGCTGTCAGGTGAAACGGCTCCGCAAACGGCGCAGACGCCGCCGACGAAACTGTGTCCGAGAGCGTCGGTATAAGTATCGGCGTACGCATCCCCGCACCGGCTGCAAGTATGCGCCGTATATCCTTCCTCCGTACACGTCGGAGCGATCGTTTCTTCGACGAAGTCGTGCCCGAGAGCGTCGGTATAGTTGTCAACGTAAGTCTCGCCGCAGCGGGAACATACGTGAGTTGTATAACCCTGCTCCGTGCAGGTCGGTGCGGTTACGGTTTCCGCGTAATCGTGGCCGAGCGGGTCGGTATAATTGTCGGTATATTCGTCGCCGCATCTTGAGCAGGTATACGTCGTGTAGCCCTGATCAGTGCAGGTCGGGGCAGTAACAACCGCCAAGTATGAGTGAATATGTTCGTCGGCGAAATGGATCGTCGCAGACTCGAGCGGATCGTTATCCTCTCCGATATCAATCCGGTTCCACTGTTCCATAGTTCCGCCGAAGTAGACGTCGGAAAGCGAATCACACCCGAAAAATGCTGCGTCACCTATACTCGTCACGCTGTCCGGAATCGTCACCGACACGAGAGAGGAACACTCTAAAAACGCACGGTCTTCGATCGTTTCAACCGTGTCGGGAAGTACTATCGATTCAATACCGCTGCAACCCGCGAATAAGTGAGCCGGTACCGTCGTCAGACCGTCCGCAAGACAAACATTTTTCAACGAAGTGCACTCGCAGAACGGACCGTTAGCGACAGAATAGTTCCAACCTGCTTCGGTCAAAGTTGCCGGGATCGTGATCGAGGCAAGAGACGTGCAGTTCCCGAAAGCCCCACCTTCTATACGTTCCAATCCTTCGGATAATTCGACATTTGAAAGCGACGTGCAATCAAGAAAGGCATTGCAACCGATGTTCGTCACGGAATCGGGGATCGTCACGCTTGAGAGGAACGTGCATCCGTCAAAAGCAGAATCTCCAATACCCGTTACGGGAAATCCGTTTAATATGGACGGAACCGTGACGGACGACGAAGAACCGCTGTAACTCGTGATTATCGCTTCGTCGTCGGAAAGAGTAAACTCCCAGTCACCGCTTTTAACAGCCGACGCGGTCGGGGAGAATACTATCATCCCGAAAACGGTCGCGAGGGCGAGGACGGCTGAAAGGAATCTTTTGAAAGAGCGCTTCATACGGTTTTTCTCCTTTAGTAAACAAAACTTTATGCGCCTACATTTGGAAATTTTGACTACATATAATACTAAATTATACCTTAATATGCGTTGATAGTCAATTAAATAATAATAGAAAAAGAAGGACTGCGGCTTTCGCCGCAGTCCTTCTGTCGTATGCGTTGTTTTATTTGTTTACAAGCCGGTACAGGAACGTTACGGTCTGTGCGCGCGTGCAGAAATCGCTCGGCGCAAATTTCGTCGCGCTGATGCCTGACGTGATGCCTGCGGACGCCGCCCACAGGACCGCCTCTTCATAAAACGAGCCGTTCACTACGTCGGACCAGGTATTCTTAACGCTTACTTTGGGCGAACCGGCGTAACGGTAGAGGAACGTAACTATCTGAGCGCGGGTGCAAACGCCGTCCGGCTCGAACAGACGGTCGGTTATTCCGTTGGTTATCCCTTTCTCGATCGCCCACGTGACCGGTTTGAAGTAGTACGCTCCCTCTTTTACGTCGGCAAAACGGCCGCCGACGCCCGTCGGTTCGGGGGATCCAGCGACTCTCCACAGGAACGTAACGACCTGAGCGCGCGTAACGAGATGACCGGGACTGAACGTATTCGGTGAGGTTCCGGTCGTGATCCCGTACTCGACCGCCCAGTCGATCGGATCGTGAGCCCAGTCGCCTCTCGCGGGCATATCACGGAATATCTTTCCGGGACACGTTTCGTCGTCCCCGCAGGGAAGCGGCGTATGCTCGAGCTTCGGTATGACTTCAGTCGCAGTTTTGCCGCATACGGAGCAGGTCAGTACTCTGGCGCCGTCCGCGTCGTACGTCGGTTCCGCCGTTACGACGCCTTCGTCCCATACGTGACCTTTCGCCGGGATCTCATTCTGCGCGATGAGGACTTCGCCGCAGTTCTTGCAGTGTGTACCCGCCGTATGACCCGCCGTCTCGCACGAGGGTTCGGTCGCCCCGTCGATCACCGCGTCGTGACCGGTCGGGAAAATGACCTCGAGACCTTCGAAGACCTCGCCGCAGACGGAGCATTTCTTACCGGCTGTCGTTCCGGGCAGCGTGCAGGTCGGCGGAACTTCGGCTATATCCTCGACCGAGTGACCGGTCGCGGGGATGACTTCTTCGAATACCCCGCCGCATTTCGCGCATTTGGAGGTGACAAGACCGTCTTCCGTGCAGGACGCTTTGACTCGTGAGATCTCCTCAAGCTCGTGATCTCCGTCTTCATGCAGGATGGTTATGATCTTACCCTCGCTCTGGAGACCGGAAACGGGTCCTATCTCGTCGGTGTATACGGTGACCTCGGTATCTATGTAGCTGTCGGTATAAGCGAAGTACAGAACGCCTATCGTCTCTCCCGCGTCGATAACAGCGTCGGACGCGTAAGCGAACGTTGCGATCCCGTCCGAGGCGTTGACGGAGATGAGAGCGGCGTCGCTTGACGCTCCGACGTATTCCAGTGCCCGGGGATCGTATTCGACGATGACCACGCCGTTTGAGGTATCGGCGTCTTCGGCAAGCGTGACGGTGACTTCACCGTCGTCCGCGCTGCCGGTCGACCCTTTCAGAACGGGCATATAGCGAGCCGACGATCTCTCGGGGGCGCCGAGATCGTTGCGTGTGGGATCGGGCAGGAAGTTATCCGTTTCAGCGGTTCCCGCCGCGTCTTCGCACGCGAACCGTTCGGCGGCGACCGTCGCCGCAGCCGATCCGGCCGGTCTTTCGTGAACGTCTGCCCGGGCAGATCCGGAGGAGGACGCCTCGGCGAGTCCTTCTTCCGTTCCGATCCGGTCAAGATATCCGACGAGTCCGTCGACGCGGTCGAAGTCGAAGCTCCCGACGAGTTTGACTCTGTATTCGTCGAGGAAGTCGAGATACCAGATCTGTTTTGCGCTTTCGACCGCTAAAACGACGCCCTCGTTCCTGACCTCTCCCTCGCCGTCGCGATCGAGCACGTATGCCATCGAAACGTCGGAAGGGTCGGAGAGACGGAGACCGGTGTCGAGCAACGCGGAATAATTGAGCGCTCCCGCCGTATAATATACCGGCATATCGTAAAGGATCCCGTTCGTTGTAAGAAGAAGGTATTCATAGTACGGATACGTCATATCTTCGTCGGGATCGTATTCTTCACCGTATCCGATGAGTTCGATAGCCGCCATATCCGGGAACGTCGACGAAAGATTCCATCCGTAGAATTCGGTGTCAAGGAGATACCCGTCTTCGGTGGTGAATATGAACTTCAGATCGTTCGTTTCCTCGTCCGCGGTGAACGTCGGATAATTCGCGGCGTCCTGAGGGACGTAGGAGGCGAAATAGTTCGAATAGCAATCCCAGTCCGTATCGCCGAACGTTTCCGCGTCAAGCGTTTTGACGTCGTCGTTCATGGCGGCGAAATAGACGTCCCCGCTCCGGGCTCCCGCGGTGACTTTGCCCGGCGCGTCCGCGATCACTTCATACGAAAGATCGTTAAGGTCGAGTTCTGCGAAGTGATCGCCGTCTCCGTCGCTTATCTGACAGACGACCGCGGTATCGAGCGAGATCGTTTCGATGACGTTGACGGCGACCTCTTTGACGAGATGCTCGCCGGACGAGTTCACGTCCGCGGTCGTTACCGTGATCGTCGCTTCGCCGACGCCGAGTGCGGTGACGAGACCGTTTTCGTCGACCGAGACAACGTCCGGATCGGAGGAGGCGACAGTGAATCCGTTCGTCTCGCCGTGCTTGACCGTGATATGGATCTGAGCGGAATCGCCTTCATATACGGAGATCGAGGTCGGTCTGACCGAGAGGGCGAGCTCGGTGTCGGGCTCATAGGTGTAAAGCCCGATTACCGGCCAGACGTCTGGACCGAAAGAACCGAGTTCCGTATTTCTCTCAAAGTCGTTTGAGTCGATCGCATAGAGGTAAGCGGTATCATCCGGATCGACGTATTTTGCAAGATACAGGAATTCGGATTCCTCATCGAAATAGAGCGACGCGCGGTTTTGTTCGTTTGAAAAGACGTCGAGCGTGATACCGGTATCGCCGAGATATTCGGCGTACGCGTAATCATAGTAACTCAGAAGGACGACTCCGTAGACCGCGCCGCTTTTCGCCATCGCCAGGTAGAACGGATCCGGAGCGCCGTCGCCGTCATAATCGGTTTCCGCGTCGCAGAAAGCGATCGCGGCCAGAGGATCGTCGCCGACGAAATCGCTGACGTCGTCCTGACGATAGAATCCGCTGTCGGGTTCGGCGGTCCCGATGCTGAATCCCTTGCCGCAGACGGTCGCGAGAGTCGGCGCGCCTCCGTGGAAGACGAAGCCCTCGGGGATCTGAGCGGCGTCGGTGAACAACTGATCCGTACTCATCGTACCCAGAGGTGCGACTTCGTAGGTTTCGGCGTCTACCGCTTCAATCGAGTGATCGGTCACGGCGTAGATCGTGTCGCCCGTAAGGGCAGCCGCTTTATATCTCCCGGCTGAATGGACGGTTTTCCATTTTTCGGGACTGTTCGTGCTGAATTCACACCATGCGGCGGCGCCGTTTTCGTCATAGATCAACCCTGTGAGCTTTATGCCCGGCGCGGGCTCTACGTTAACGTAGATCTTGATTTCGAGGCGCGGCTCGGCGGCGGTCGTGACCGTAATAAACGCCTCGCCCGTTTTAAGGGCGGTCATAGCGCCGTCTTCCGAGACCGCAACTACCGATTCGTCTGACGATTCGTATATGAGATCGCGGTTCGTCAGAGTCCACGGTCTTGCGTAAATATCAAGCTTCTTGACCTGACCTCTGAGCAGCTCGTACGAATCGCGTCCCCGGTTTTCTATCGACGTCGCGACGTCGGTTTCGCTGATGATCCTTTGATCGGCGGGAACGATAAACATCCCGCGTACCGGTTCGCCTATACGGCCGGAGTCTTCTCCGTATTTATCGTTGACCGGCGAAACTTCTCCGGTTTCGGTATCGATGGTGACGACGTAGTGGTCTTCATCCCATTCGCCCGACCAGTTCGACGCGAAATAGAGTACGTCCTTGTCGCGGTCGTAAGCAAGTCCTCCTCCGCTGCTCCTGTTGTACAGACCGAGCGGCGCTCCGTCGCCGAAGAGAACGTTTCCGGGATCGGTAAGATCGAATCCGCAGATCAGAGCGGATGAAGGACGTCCTTCCGTCGTGTAGAAAAGACGTTCCTCGTCGTCAACGGCGATCGCGTTGACGGTCGCTTGATTCGGAATCACGAATTCGGGAGTAAGAGCGCCGGAAAGCAGATCCACGGAGAAAACGGCGTTGTTTTCGCCGAGCGCGTACAGCGTGTTCGTTCCGTAATCGAACGCCATGTCGTAGATAACGGACGTGACTTCGCCGTATTCCGCGACGTACGTGTTGTCATAGAGCGAGAGCATGTCCGCGACGCAGAGCCGTCCGTCGTCAAACGCGAGGAACACGTATCCGTCGACGTATTCCGCCGCGGTGACCGTACCGTCGAAGGCGGCGAAATCGGAAATGCCTTCTCCCCCCGCGCCTTCCGCGTCGCAGTGCAGGGAATCGGGATCGAGCGAGAGCGCGCGCGTGACGCCTTCCTTCGGGACGAATCCGATGAACGTGCCGGAGAGATCGACTTTCTGATTCAGTTCGACCTCGCAGAGGGTCTCGTTGCCCGCGTAGTCGCACACGGAGATGATGATCGCTCGGGGAAGCGTCATTCCGCCAAGGTCGAGAAGCAGCGAACTCGTCTGACCGGGTCCGTTCTGTTCGGGAGATCCCGACGCAAGCTGCGTGAAGTCAGGCGAATAGATGAACTCCGCGGCAATGTAGTTATTATCCGAGGCATTTACGAGAATATTGCCCGTTTCAAGATCTTTGAATACGCTTTCTATCCGTGGAGCGGTGTTGTCAACCGTGAAAGTGTTCTTGATCGCCGCTCCGTCGCCGACGACGCCGGATCCGAGGACCGCCGCGAATCCCTCGTCGTCAAGCGCGCCGCTTTGCTGCGCTTTCTCATTCAGGCGCAGATACTCCGCGGCATAATACTCGGGGAGCGCATACGCCCCGACCGTGATCTTGTCGCCCTCCGTAATGTCGAGATCGCTGAAATCGATTCCCACTTTGAAGGCGGTCGGTTCGGTTTCGTACCACTTGTCATCCTCGTCGTCGTAATAGGGCGCGCTGATATTGCTTCGGATCACTTTCGACCAGATGACCTTTCCCGATTCGTCCGTTACGGCGGCTCCGAGCGTTCCTACGTTCCGGATGGGAGAGCAGGTGAAACCTTCAAAACCGTCGGATGAACTGACCGCAAGACGGTCGGCGGGGAAACTGTCTTCACTTACGTACGGGTTGCCGACGAAATCGCGCACCCCGTCCGGGTATGACAGCGTAAGGTAATTCGTTTTCTGACTGTTGAGATAAGGAATCGGTTCTTCATCGCCGTAAAGCGCGTCGATCAGGGAAGTGCGGTCGAACATCGACGCGTCCGTCCATGATCCGTAGTAACCGAGAATTGGGATGGAATGTACCGAATCGGTGAAAGCGCCGTCTTCGGTTGTATCGGGATACAGATACGTGTAGCCCTCTACGTACGTTCCTCCTTCATAGAAGCGGTCGAGGTATTCCTTAACGTTATCTCCGAGAGATATATAAACGTGTATTTCGGTCGGTTCGGTGACCGTGATCAAATCGGTCCTGAACGATGCGAGAAGAAGATGAGCGTCGTACGACGTGATCTCTCCGTCGCCGTTGACGTCGGCGTCGACGGGTGAGAACGGGTCTTCGCCACCGATGACACCCGTGATATAGTCGAGGATCGCCTGAGCGTCGGCGGTGTCGACTTCACCGTCAAGGTTGACGTCCGCCTCTATCGGAGAATAATTGCCGACCCGCTCGCCGTTCACCGTGTAGTAAACCTCCGCGGGTAGATCGACGGTAAACGTGTCAAGGAAAAGGTCGTAATCGCCCGAGAAAATATCCTGAGTGAAAACGTCGGTTCCCAGGGAGAACGTTTTGGATTCACCGAGCGGATAGACTGTGAACGAATAATCGTATACGCCCTGACGGGCGGGATCGTCGCCGAGCTCGGCTTTGACCTTTCCGTCGCGCGCCGAATCGTGAGAGATCGTCGATCCCCCGTCCATCATAATGAAGGACGAGGCGTTCAAAGCGTCGTTAACGTTTGCAAGACCTGCGCCCGTGTTGATCACGGGATAGTAGAGCAGATCTTCATCGTGCTGTTCATAGATAGGATGCGCAGTCGACATAAGAAGGGAATTCGTCAGCTGACGCTGAGTGAATCCGGTCTTTTCACATAGTCCGTTTTCTTTGATATACTGCGCGATCAGAGCTGCCATACCGGTTATCTGAGGAGTCGCCATGGACGTTCCGGTCTTTGCTCCGTAACTGTCGTGATCGCCCGAAACGGATCCGTCGTCATTGACGTGAGGAGCGTTGAGCGAGTAGATGTTGCCGCCCGGAGCGGTGATCTCCGGCTTCAGTACCAGAGAACTCGCGGGACCCCATGAGGACGACGTGACCATCTCCTGTACGTCGGAATATTCGCCTATGATAACTTTGGTATCTTCGCTGATCGTCAGTGTTCCGGTGAAGTACGAGGTTCCGTCGTCAAGAACGACTTCCTCCGAGCGCGCCCGGATCCCCGCGCCGTCCTTCTGAGTGATCATGACGACAGGGTTCGTTTCCTTATAATTCGAGAGAAGCATCCCGGTAGTACCGGGTTCGTTGTTGTAAATGATCGTCGCTATCGCTCCGTTGGCAACAGCGTTGGCGGCTTTCTCGACGAAGGTGATCTCGCCTCTCGAACAGATGGCGATTTTTCCCTCAAGGACGCCGGAGAGAGCGGCGAAATCCTCTTCCGTCCCCAATCCGTCGATGAACACGTATTCGTATCCCTCGTCGTTGACTAAGGTCGAGAGCGGTTCGTTGGAGTATTCGGTCGGTTCGGAATAGAACATATCCAGGTCGCCTACCGTGATCGTCTTGCCGACTCCGCCTGAGTTTCCGGCGTTGGCGACTGCCAGCGCGTTGTTCAGCGAGGCTGGGGTGCCTACAGTCGAAAAAGCGGCGTCGTCTGCTCTCACGTAACCTTCGAGAGCGTTTTCGTTTGCGGCGGATCTGTACCAAACGCCCGCGTTGCCCGCCGCAGCCGCAACGATCATTCCGCTGTCCGTGACTGTTGAGAAGAAATCGTCTGCGTGAGATTCGAACGCGAAACCCTCGTTGCTCGAACCGAGCGACAGATTGGCGACGTCGCACCCGAGAACAAGCGCGTCTTCAAGCGCCGCGAAATAGTCGGATTCGTACGTTCCGCCTCCCATGGAGAACACGTTCATCAGGATGAGCTGGGCGTCGGGAGCGATACCCTGAACGAAAACGGTGTCAAGAGCTTTCTCGAACCCGCCGTCGCTTTCAATATAGGTATTGGCGGCGGCGATACCGGCGACGTGCGAACCGTGGTCGTTCTGCTTGTTTGCGATGGACGAAACGTCGTATCCGCCGATCCCGTAGTTGTACGCAAACGGGATCTTCTCGTTTTCATACGTACTTTCGGGGACGACGTCGACGTTCAGACTGTCAGCCGCCGCGGCTATCTCGTCGACGCCGAGAAGATTAAGCGACGCGATATACTCGTCTTTACTCAACCCCTTTTCTTCTGCGATCAGCCCGAGAGAGTACAGAAACGCGTCGTTCGATAACGAGATATGGTCAACGTCAAAACCGTTGTCAAGGATCGCGATCCTCTCGCCGGCTCCGGTATATCCGGCGTCCCAGACGTAGGTTGCCCCCGTCTGAACGGTTGAGGACGCGGTTTTCGGTCCTGCTCCGTCGACCGTTTCGGCGGGCTTGTATTCCCGCTCGAGAACGACCGCGCCGACGCCTTCGACCGCGCCGATCTTATCGATCTGTCCGTACATCACGTTCGCGGAGATGATATCCGCGCCGAGCGTGATGTTCCATTTGACGTCGATCCGGGACCCTATGGCGGCGCTGATCTTTTCCGCCATAACGTCCTGATAGGAGCGCAGAGATTCACGGTAAGCCGAGGCGGCTGCGCTTTCCCGGACGTCCTTCGCGTCAAAGCCCGCCTTCAGCGTAGGCTTCCTGTCAAGATAGATGGATACCCGCACGATATCGGTCGCCGCGTGCTTTTCCTTCTGCACGGTCGCTCTCGGATCGTACGCCGTTCCTTTCGTTACCTTTCCGTTTTCGATCTCTTTGAACGTCAGTTCTTCATATCTTCCGTTCGGGACGGCGTCCTCGCCGCCCGCCGCAAAAGCCGAGGGGATCACGCCGAGCAGTATTGCGGCCGTCAGAAAGATCGAAAGGATCTTTTTTAACGTTACCGTTTTTTTCATATTGTCGCTCCTATATATAAAATCTATAAATATAAGAACATTTTAACATAGAAAAAACGCATATTCAACAAGTATTCGCGCCCCGAACGAAATTATTATGAAAAAAGCCAGCCGGCAGTTTACCGGCTGGCTTCGCTTCATTGTCCGTTGTCGAAAGGCGCAAGAAGGGCTTCATAGTCTCTTATGCAGATAACTAAGTCGGGTTTTCGCTCTTCGATAAGTTCCGAGAGCGTTTTGTCCTTATAATACCGAAAATCAACTGTCAGCGTCGTATCAAAACTGTACCACGCGACACATTCGACGGCGTTGGTAAAACTGTCCCCGTAAATAAGGACGTCAGGCAGGTCCCCTCGCCCTGTCCTGATTTCGGTCATCGCGACGTCTCCTCCCATATACAAGGAATAGAGCGCTTCTGAGTTACCTTGGGGTAAATAATACACCCAGGAGGCAGCCGTTTCTTTCCCGTTGTCAAATCTTTCAAAAGGTACGTCTTCTTTCGGGCGGATTACGGCGAGCTTCTCGTCCCCGTCCCATAACCCGAATAGCTGTCTTCCTCGTGATCCGAGATATTTGTTCGGAAGATATTCGAGTTCGTAGTCCGCGTCTCCGAGTATAAGATCCGCGGGACCTCCGTCTTCTTTAATTCTGTCCATGACAGCACGGTAAGTTTTATACGCGCCTTCGATCCCGAAATGATTATCGACAGAAGACGAATATTCCGGGAGAGGACCGGACTCAGCGAAGACATTTCTCATATCGACGTACTTCACGCCCTCCTCATCGAGTTTGGCAAAAAGAGCGGAGGAGGATGCCTCGGTATATTCGGATCGATTATTGAGATACCACGGGTAACTGTCCTCATAACATACGTATTGACACGGAACCGCAACGTAATAGAGTTCTCCTCCGTATTCCCTCACTTGTTCGGAGTGAAGGAGCAGATTCTCAGATACGGCCTCCGCTCCGGCGTTGATCGAATCGGAATCAACGGCCGCGTAATCGAGAAATGGAAGAAGAACGTTGTCGGATACGACTATTCTGTCGTTTATGACGGGGCGGTGAAGGACGTACAGATTGATTAACATGTCCGCCTTGAGACAGCGTTCACGTCCGGCGGCGTGATCCTGTATATACGTGTCGAGATCCTTGAAATACGTTCCGTCGAGGACGGAATCGCCGCTCAAAGTGGGGAAGGCGGCGAGATTGCGGTTTTCAAAGAACGAATATTCTGTTTTAGGTCTGATGACTGTGAGAACGGCGACGAGACAGAGAGCCGCAAAAAAGATGAAAACAAACGCTCCGTCGAGCACCGACCACGCTTTTGATCTTTTCATTTGCTCACCCCCCTCAGAACTGGAAATAGATGAACGGGTTGAAACTTCCCGTCGCGAGTTTCAGATACGCTAACGCAAAAACGACGGCTGCGAAAAGTTTCGGACCGATTTCGATAAGAACACGCGCAAAGCGGGATTTTTCCGCTTTTTTCCCGAGAGCACGCTCAACGACCTTTTTCAGAGGCAGACATGCGACGATACAGAGAACGAACTCGGGTAAGTACTCAATCAAAAAATAAACCGTCTCTCTCACGTCTCCGCCGCCTGCCCCGAACATAACTCCGACGTAGCGGATAGCGTCCGAAATGCTGTCGCTCCTGAAAATCACCCAGCTGATAATGACGATAAAAAGCGTAAGAATATGCCCGAAAAACGCGGGGATTTTTTTGAGGAATCCGCCGAAAACAAATTTTTCAAGGATCAGGATAATACCGAAATACAACCCCCATACGATAAAAGTCCAGTTTGCGCCGTGCCAGAGGCCGGTAAGCGCCCACACGACGGCAAGATTGAATATTTGCCGTCCTTTACCGCGTCTGTTTCCTCCGAGCGGTATGTAGACGTAATCTCTGAACCAGGTCGACAGGGAAATATGCCACCGTCTCCAGAAATCGGTTACCGACGAAGCGGTGTAGGGATAATCGAAGTTCTCGAGAAAATGAAAACCGAACATCCTTCCCATTCCGATCGCCATATCCGAATAAGCGGAGAAATCGAGGTAGATCTGCAGGGTGTACGCTATCGCGCCGACCCATGCCAAAGGGGTAGAGAGAATTTCGTTTCCCGTCAGTCCGAAGACTTTGTCGGCGATCGCGCCCATCGCATTGGCGAGGAGCATCTTTTTGCCGAAACCGAGTATAAATCTTTGCAGGCCGCGTGACACGTCGGCAATTGTCGTTGACCGTGCCGAAATCTCTTTTTCTACGGTCGTGTAACGGACGATCGGACCCGCGACGAGCTGCGGAAAGAGGGAAACGTAAAGCGCGACTTTGAGCGGGTCGCGCTGCATTCCGGCATCGCCGCGGTAAACGTCGATGACGTAACTCATTCCCTGAAACGTAAAGAACGATATACCGATCGGAAGGGTGACCTTCAGGATCGGGATTCCGGTAAACGCAAGAGCTTCAGTGAAGAATCCGGCGTACTTGAAATACGCGAGAAGGCCGAGGTTTACGGCGACCGCGAGTATGAGAAACGTCTTTTTTGAACCTTTTTTTACAGCCAGACCGCATCCGAGACCGCCGAGATAGTTGACCAGTATCGAAGCAAGTAAAAGAAAGAGGAACCTGACCCCGCCGAAGGCGTAGAAGACTATGCTGAAAGATAAAAGGATCAGGTTCTTGACGTTTATCCATTTTTTCGGGAAAGCGTAATATAGAATAAACAGAGCGGGAAGAAAGAAAAGCAGAAACGTGCTGCTCGAAAAAAGCATGACTCAACCTCTCAGACGTTCAGATAAAACTCGTTTCTTAACAGTTCGTGATACCGTTCCGGGGAGATCCCGTCCTCGGAATGAACGACTCGATCGCCCTCAAAGACCTTGTAGAGGCGGTCGTCAATCGTTTTTCTTCCGTCGGGGGTCTTTATCGCTATCATCGGAACTTTGTTGAAAGGTGACGACGGGTGAAGCTCGCAAAAGACGGACGGTTGTATGAAGTCGACCTCGTAGACGCGGTCCTCGGTAAAGGAAATAAACTCTCTCCATTCTCCTTTGTGCAGATCGTAAAGCACCCAACCGAGATCCGGGTCGCGTTCAAACTTGTACGTTTCGCCGAACTGCTCCTGAACGAACCCCTCTTTCATAAGCAGGGGATAGCGCGGAGCGGATTGACCGACTCCTATATCGCAGAAATAACTGCCGTCGGGCGTTTTTACCGACATGACGCGGTGGCGTCTCATCGGTATCTCGGGTTCTCCGCGAAGATATCTGGCGAAATAATCGGTGACTTCAAATCCGCAATCCTTGAAAAAAGCGGAAAGCAGACCGTTGACCTCAAAGCAGTAACCGCCCATTCCTCGCGCTACGATCTTATCGAAAAGCGAATCCGCGTCAAGCGCGAGCGGCTTTCCCTCGAGGATCTCGAGGTTCTCATATGCTATCTTCAGCACCGCGTTGTACTGAACGTCTTTCAGAAACTCATACGACGCGCTGATCTCAGTACTTTCGGGGAGTCCTATCCTTTTTAGAAAAGCTTTTACGTCCATACGTCCGACCTCCTTTTATTCATATAAGAATATTATCATATTTCGACTGTTTTTTCAAGAGAAAAGACCGCGGCGATCAATTTACTGACACGCCGCGGTCGGGTCGAACGGCTGACTATTTCTTTTTGAAAACTCCTTCCTCACCGTTGAACTCACGGGTCAGGACTCCGTCCCTGAACGTGAAGATCTCCGTTTCTCCGTCGACGGAGACGGTGAGTACTTCTCCTTCAAGCGACCACGTTCCCTCGCGGGCGGCAACTCCCGCATACATTGACCCGTACGCGCTGTCGATCAACGCCTTACCGTCTTTTTCGAGGGTCAGAGTATAGAAGTTATCGTTCAGATCGTCTTTACTGATTCCGAAGAGTTCAAGGAGAGATTCCACCCCTTTTTCCGATCCGTTGACAGATTCCTTCATCCATTCGACGGGAGTTTTCCCGCCGATCGTTTCGAGCGTATACGTTCCCGCCGGCGAGTTATCTCCGCATCCCGCTAACAGAGAGGATACGAAAATGAGTGTGAGCAGTAATGAAAGTATTCTTTTCATCGTAACGCATTCCCTTCAGAGTTCATTCGGTTGTATTATACCATCCACCGGCGTTATTTGCAATAAAATACCGACGGAAGATTCGGAAAGACTCTTGTACCGGCGACGTTGAGGTTCTCCGTTTTTTGGAAGGGAAGCCGCTCCGAAGTGATTGTTTGTGGGTTAAATAACAGCTCTGTTATATGAAATGACTGAATATTTTTTCTATATTCTTGAATATTTATAACATTTTTCATTGACAACGCCTCTTTAGCGTGGTAAAATATCTTCGTTCTTAAAAACCGAAGAAAAGAGAAAGGTATTATTATCATGAAAAAAATCCTTGCATTTGCCCTGGCGGCGGTTTTCGGTATGCTGATGTTTACCGCCTGCGGCACGACGAACGATCCTACCCCTGATACCGCGGCTCACGCAGATACCGCGGCTCCCGCGGATACCGCCGATTATCAGCTCTTAACCGACGGCGTCCTCACCATCGGGAGCGAGATCGGTTACCCTCCTTTCGAGCAGTTTGCCGACGACGGCGTGACACCTATCGGGTTTGATATCGATATGGCAAACGAGATCGGCGCCCGCCTCGGTCTTGAGATCAAATTCATCAATACGAAATTTGATACGATTTCCGAGGGCCTCGGCGTTAACTATGACGTTATCATTTCCGGCTACACCATCAACGAGGAACGCGCGGCGCAGATGATCCTCTCCGATCCTTACATTGACAACTATCAGGCGATAGTCGTTACTGCCGACAGCGATCTGACTGCCGATTCGCTGACCGACGTGGACGGTCACTCGGTCGCTTTCCAGAAGGGAACCACCACTGACGAGATAATCACGGACCTCGTTGACACCGGTTCCGTCAATTGCACCGCCGCGGCAAACGAGAAGATCCTCACCTGCTTCCAGCAGCTCACTCAGGGCGAAGTGGAAATGGTCGTTTGCGACAGCACCGTTGCGGGCGTCCAGCTTGCAAAGAATCCCGACGCGTACAAGATTATCTTCCAGGATACCGAGAATCCGGAACAGTTCGGTATCGGCATCACCAAGGGCAACACCGCTCTTGCGGACGCCATCAACGGCGTGCTTGCGGACCTTAAGGCAGAGGGCTTTTTCGATGAACTGAACTCCACCTGGTTCAGCGCGGAATAATCGATCCGAAAAAGAAATAACGGGGCTGCCCTTCGGTAGCCCCACGTTTTCATAAGAGGCAAAGAGGTTCTATGAAAAAACGGTATAAATTTCTGGTAGTGCTCGGCGTACTGGCAGTTTCGGCAGGATTGGCTTACGTCAGTCATCTGATCTTTGTCGCCACCGGACTTTCCGACAGCGCCGCTCCGCCTTTCATCGTTTTTCTGATCGCCGTTACGGTTCTGAACGGCGTTGCGTCAAAGTTCATACATGACGGCGCTTTTTTCCATTTCTTCTATTACCCCGACTGGGAAAAGAAGAGCAAAGCGCTTGTGATTTTCCTCGTTTCTTTGTTCGTTGTTTCAACGGTTCTCGCGGTATTCCGCCCCTCTGAAGCAAAAATGATCGATATGGCTTCCGATGAGGTCCGGGCGGAGATCGCCGCGGATGAAACGCGTACGCAAAAAAGGGTCATTACCACGTATCAGTCTCTTTACTGCGTCAACTACGTCTCATTTCAATCGACAACCGGCGCTTTCAACGAAAAATACGTCGGCTTTTGCGGTATGATAATCCCCGCAAACGACGGCCCCGCCGCGACGGTGGGCAGTTTCGTCAGCTATACCTACCGTATGCTCGGCTGCCGTCAGTCGTTCCTTTTCGGTATCAAGCTGACCATAGTTTTGACCGCCGCCGCGGTTACGACGGGACTGTTTCTCGCGGTGTTCCTCGCGCTTGGCAAGATATCTAAGCTGAAGATCATCTCAAAGATCTGCTCGGGTTACATTTTTTTCTTCCGCGGGACCCCGCTTTTGATTCAGCTTTTTGTGGTCTATCTGGCGATCCCGAATATGATACCGGGCTTCTCATGGCGTTTGGCGGCGCTCAAAATCATGCCTTCGGTTGGTAACGAAGCCGTATACTACGGAGCGTTCATCGCGGCGTACATCGCCTTTTCGCTTAACAGCGGCGCCTATTGCGCCGAGATCGTCCGCGCGGCTATCCAGTCTATCGATAAAGGACAGCACGAGGCGTCAAAAGCGCTTGGATTGACCTACGGACAGACGATGTCAAAGATCATAATTCCTCAGTCGCTCGGCAGACTTGTTCCTCCGGTAGCGAACGAGTTCATTATGGTATTGAAAGACGCGTCGCTCGTGTTCGCCATTTCTTTGCAGGATATCACGACGATCACTCAGACGATAGCGACAAACGAAGCGTCGTTCACCGTCTTCATTCCCGCGCTTCTTCTTTTCCTTTGCATAACTGCCCTTTTCTCAATGGTATTCAACAAGCTCGAGAGATACTTCTCGAAATATAATTGAGGAGGCGAGCGTATGTCGATCATTCATACCGAACACGTCAGCAAGCGTTTTGGGGATCTTGAAGTACTGAAAGATATCAACCTCACCGTAGAACCCGGCGAGGTCGTATGCATCATCGGACCCTCGGGCGCGGGAAAATCAACGTTTCTCCGTTCGCTGAATCAACTGGAAAAGATCACAAGCGGCAAGATATTCATCAACGACGAGTTGTTTTTGCACCGCGAAAACAATCATACCGTTGATAAGATCGCTCCCGAATAGCAAAAAGAACTCCTCCTTCAAATGGGAATGGTATTTCAGCAGTTCAACCTGTTCCCGCACAAGACCGCGCTCGAGAATATTATGCTCGCGCCCGTTCTTGTCAGAAAACTCGATCCCGAACAGGTCCGCCCGAAGGCGCTCGAACTTCTTGAACAGGTCGGACTTTCGGATAAGGCGAACGAGTATCCGAGCCGTCTTTCAGGCGGACAGAAACAGCGCGTCGCTATCGCCCGCGCCCTTGCGATGGAACCCAGGATCATGCTGTTTGACGAGCCCACTTCGGCGCTCGACCCCGAACTTGTCGGCGACGTGCTGGCGGTAATGAAACAGCTTGCGGAAGCGGGTATGACTATGTTGGTCGTCACTCACGAGATGGGATTCGCCCGCGAAGTGGCGGATCGCGTCGTCTTCATGTGCGACGGAGTCCTCGCGGTGGACGCGCCGCCCGCAGAAGTTTTCGATCATCCCGAAAACGAACGTTTGAAATCGTTTCTCGGAAAAGTTCTGTAAAAAAAAGAAGCCCACGGGGCTTCTTTTTTTTACGTTGTGATCAGTTGATAAAGTTTATTATCTTCTCACAATAATCCGGCGCCGTGTCGAAAGCCGCGTGACCGAATCCGTCGTAGATATACGTAAGGGTTCCGTCGTTTTGCGGCAGGGCGCGGGCGATCTCATGGACGGCGTCGGGACCGAGTACGCCGTTGTCCCGCGCACCGAGGACGAGTACGGGACATCGGATCTTTCCGATTTCGTCCGTAACGTCAAAATCTCTCATTCCCTCGGCGAGGATCTCGAACCTCCTCAACTCCTCGTCCGAGACTGTTCCTGCGATCAGGACGAGCGCGTCGCGGTATTTCAGGAATACGACTTCGGGGTAGATGCTTTCGCCGAAGTCGAGGTATAACCCGACCCGGTCACCCATCTTTGACAGGGCTATCCAGCGGTCAAGGACCCGGAAACGTTCTTCCGTCACGCGGCACGCGGTCGATCCCAGGATCAGTTTCCCCACGAGATCCGGACGTTTTATCGCAATTACCTCAGCGATCATGCCGCCCTGCGACGCTCCGAAAAGATATACTCCGCGCAGTCCGAGCGCATCCATCGCCTCCGCGGTATCGTCCGCCATATTTTCAACCGTACAGCGAGAGGGAAGGGCTTTTCTGCGATCGAACAGATATACCGTATGCTTTTCCGCGATCCGCGCGTACTGACGCGCTATCGCGGAAGCTGATCCGAGCACGCTCTTGACGCTGAGTCCGGGGAGTATGACGAACACGGATTCGCCTTTTCCGAAACGGAGATAATCCATCTCGAAAGACGGAGTTTTGACGGTTGAAATAACGTGATCGGGACGCATATCTGACCTCTGTGAATTGGAATGTAAATTTGCGTATTGAACTGATATCAAAAGTATACAATGAAAAGCGGACGTCTGTCAAAGGGTAATTAAAAAAGAATATAGCGTCACCGGTGAGGAAAATCTGCTCTTGAACGTAAGGAATCAAATCAATCAACCCGCAGGACGTTGTACTTGTTTTTCTTGAGAAAGTATGCGTAGGCGACGGCGGAAACGACGCTGTCAAAGGCGTTGCCGACGCCGAACATCAGCGCGATGCCGAGGAGGGAAGGCACCCATACGCCGGTAAGATACAGAACGAAAAACGTCCCGTAAAAGACCGTGTTGGTGACGACCGATTCGAACAGCATATAGTTCGTTTTGCCTCTGCCGTAGAACGTGCAGTCAAACACGTTCTGAAAAGCGTAAAGAACGTAAAAGCCGAACAGGACCATAACGAGTTCGAAAAGCTTGTCCACGTCCGAATACCCGAGAACGTACTTCATAAACGGCTTGTAGACCGGGATCAGCGCCGCCCACAGTACGCAGACGGCGGCGGTGATCGAAAAATAACCGAGGGAGTTGCGCTCGACCGCCGTCTCGTCGGTGGCTGTTTCCTGCTTGATCAGCTCGCCGAGCTGGATCACCGGCAGGAGCATCCAGCCCCAGATGAAATTGTTGGCGACCCAGTAAGTCCCCTGTTCGCCCACCATATTGACCATACGAGAGACCATAAGCATAT
>JAFWTH010000134.1 GCA_017518975.1 Clostridia bacterium | reverse complement strand
TTACTTTTTCTTTCATAACGTCTTTAGCCATATTCAGAAAGTGGCCCGTTTTGAAACCCCCGACGGAAACGGTGAGATCGGAGACGACGCAAAAATCAGAAAGTCCGCTGTCCGCGTCGAGTCCGCTGTTGATATCGACTGATACGACGTAAGCGCCGCTTTCGTTGATCGCCTTTACCGCTTCCCTCGCGATCCCGCGTACCTCGCCCCGGAATCCGATGCCGAATATCGCGTCTACGATCACGGAATAACGCGAAAGATCGGTTCCCGCGTCGAATTTTTCGATACGGACGCCGATTTCGCGGCATCCGGCGAGATAATACCCGCCGTCTTTCGACGTTTTGTCTGACAGAAGAAACACGGTGACGTCCTCGCCCGCGTCACGGAAAAGCGCGGCGATAACGTACCCGTCTCCGGCGTTATTCCCGCTTCCGCAGACGACGGCGACGGGACCTTTTTTATTTATTTTCTCAAAGATACACTTCCCCGCCCTTAACATGAGTTCACGGGCGGGGATCTTGTGTTCCGAGGTATAGGCGTCGCTCTTCTTCATAAGCGCGACGGAGTAAATATCAGTCATATTACGCAATATCTTTCTTTCTGACGATCATTTTCAAAAGGAAGAACACGACGGCATAGACAGCCGAGAGCGCGACGCCGTATAAGTATGACCCGGTATCATCATATTTCAAAGCGAGAGAATACATATACGGGAAAAGATGATTTACGGTGAATTCTGTCTTTACCATAAGACCGATCAGAGCGTTAATCCCCGCGCTGAGGAGCGATGCAAAAAGTCCGGTATAAAGGCACCCCACAATGATCCCGACCGTCGTATTTCTGAACGCGTCGCAAACTATGACGATCATCAGGCACGCCGCCCAATGCAGAAGCGCCGTGACAACAAAGTACAAAAGAAGCGAACCGAAGTTTCCGGGCTCGATCCCCTCGAAAAAGATCGACGCGGAAGCGACGTTGGCGCAGAGATTCAGAAGAGTGATAAGAATGCTGTATCCGAGCAAAATAACCGCCTGAGAGACGTTGTACGAAAACGTGTTGTAAACGCGCGCGATATTCTTGGAGTAACCGTTGCGTTTTACGGAGGACGTATAGACGGACGCGAAAATTATGATCGCTATGACGGATTCGCGCTGAAAAGAAGCGACGACGTATTCGGCGAGCGACGGAAACTGCGCGTTGAAAATGAGTGACATCCCGGAGGAATCCCCGCCTATTGAAGCCATTCCCTCCTGCATTGCGCCGTGAAGTTCGGAGAGCCACGAGGCGTTTCCGTATACGAGACCGTTGAGGCACCCGAACATGAAAGCGATCGCAAAAGTTGCAACCGGTATGATCCACGTGCTTTTCTGTTTTCCGAGGCGGAACAGGTCCGCAGAGATTATTCTACCGATCATTGTTCAGCACCTCCCGCAAGGAAGAACTCCTCAAGAGCAACTTCATATTTCTTGAATTCCTTTACTACGATACCGCCCGAGAGTACGGCGGCAAGCGCGCGGGAAGCGCGCTCTTCTTTCTCCCGGATGAGAATGAGATTTCCCTCGACGGAGACTTTGTAACCTTCTTTTATAAGAATATCCGCCGCGGTCGCGGTCATATCGACCGAGAGCGAGAAGACGGAGGAGTCCTCATGATTCAGTTCGGTCGCGTTGAGTTCTTTAATAAGTCTTCCGTTCTCAAGGAATCCGTACCTGTCCGAGACCTTTGAAAGCTCTCCGAGCAGGTGGCTTGAAACAATGATGGTCTTGCCCTCCGAGCGGAGTTCTTTAAGGAAATCACGGATGAAGACGATACCCTCGGGATCGAGGCCGTTGACCGGCTCGTCGAGAAGTATCAGATCGGGATCTCCGACGAGGGCGAGTGCGATCCCGAGGCGCTGTTTCATTCCGAGAGAGAACGCGCCGGCTTTTTTCTTTCCGACTCCGGACAGACCGACCTTTTCGAGAAGTCGGTCGGCTTCCGCCTCGCCGCCGATTCCGGTCATCCTCATTTTGATAAGAAGATTGTCGCGGGCGTCAAGGTGAGTAAAAAGACCCGGCGTTTCGATCAGAACCCCCGCGGGTTTCTTCGTTCCGACCGATATTTTCCCCAACGTCGGAGAAGCGATACCGCCGATCATTTTGAGAAGCGTCGTTTTCCCGGCGCCGTTTTTTCCGATCAGACCGTAAATAACAGGACCCCGGATCGTCGCGGAAACGTCATTTATCGCGGTGCATTTCTTATACTGTTTCGTGACCCGGTCGATTATTACCGTGTTTTCCATAAAACGGTCTCCTTTTTAAATAACAAGGTGAACGGGAAGACCGTTCTCAAAGGCAGGTACGACCTCTCCTGCTATGAGCGGTCTGATATAGTCAAGGCACGCGCGGGTGACGCCGTTGCCCCGTTCGTTTATATATTCGGCGGGTACGGTGCGGATCTCGTTGGCGATGCCCGAAATATCTGAAGCGTCAAATGATATCGAGTAGTCGGATCCCGCCGCTCTTTTTGCGACGACCATCACGCCTGTCTTACCGTCTGCCGCGGCGCGGACTCCCTCGGAACCGGTCGCGACAGACTCGTTGATATCGGTGAGTGACGCAAGATGAGAAGCGCATCTCTGCGGCAGATTGAGTTCGATGGAACGAACCTTGCACCCGAGTTTCTCTTTGATGAAGAGCTCAAGCGCTTTGGCTGTTCCGGCGAGATATTTGTGACCGAAAACGTCCGCGGCTCCGCTCTGTGTTCCCTCGCCGACGTAACGCCCGTCCTCGAAACGAAGTCCCTCCGAAACGGCAACGACGACGGCGGGTTTTTTCGACTGGACGGATTTAACGTCCTCAAGGAAACAATCAAGAGAAAACGGGCGCTCCGGCAGGTAAATCAGATCCGGACCCGCCCCGGGGACGTCGTTCGGAAGACCCGCGGCGGCGGTGAGCCATCCCGCGTCACGGCCCATGATCTCGACGACGGTCACGGCGGGGACAGTATAGACGGAACAGTCCCTGACGATCTCTTTGAGCGTAACGGCGATATATTTAGCCGCCGAGCCAAATCCGGGCGTATGATCAGTTCCCGCAAGATCGTTGTCGATCGTTTTCGGGATCCCGACGCAGCGCATCTCATAATCCGAAGTCTTGAGGTATTTTGAAAGTTTCAGAACCGTGTCCATCGAGTCGTTGCCGCCAATATAGAAGAAATATCGGACGTCGTTTTTGCGGAAGATCTCGATCAGACCGTCGAAAAACGCGCGGTCTTTGTCCGGATCGGGCAGCTTTTTACGGCAAGATCCAAGCGCAGCGGCGGGAGTCCCCTCAAGCAGCGAGAGTTTTTCCTCGTCCGCGTCTCCGTTTTTCGTGAAAAACGCCGTAAGGTCGACAAGGTCGCCCCTGAGAAGTCCCTCGATACCGTTTCTCATACCGAAAAGAGTCGTTATACGTTCACCGTGATCCGCAAGAACTCCTTTTATAACGCCGGAGAGCGTCGCATTGATCGCCGCGGTGGGTCCTCCGGACTGACCGACGACAGCCGCACCTTTAAGAAATGCCATAACTCTATCTTCCTTTCGTCAAACAAAAATCATCTCAAGACATAAGAAACCGTCTAAAAGAGGAGGGATACGACATGCGCGCCGGAACTCTCTTCCCCAATCTTCCGATACCTTCTCAGGTGAGTATTCAGCGTGATCACTGAGTCACTGATCCGCACGGGAAGCAACGTCCCAGGCGGTTATGATACCTTCGAGCTCACCGTCACGCATTCCGTTTTTCGTGACGAAAATCATGCCGACTCTGTCCTTTTTTTCAGTCGCAGACTCAAAAGTGTCGATTATCGAAGAAACGCGCTCATACCCGGAAACGAAGCGATATGATTCAGCGCGTGAAACGTCAAAAGCAAGATATTTTTCTATATCCCGAAAAGTAACGTCTTCGCCGAAAGGGGCTATACCGTCAACAAGACAGGTAAGAACGGAGTTTTCACTGAAAACGCCTGTTACGATCCCGTTTTCGACTATCGGAACGTGCGAGTAGAACAACTCCCTCATCTTTCTGAGAACGGGCATTACGAGCCCGTCAAGTCCGACGCAGAGGATCCTTTCCCGCGGGACGCAAATATCGCGCGCGGCAGCGGGAGATTTGACAGCGCCGATCATCCTGTCGAGAAATGAGAGAAGAGCGTCATCCGGGTAGACGCCGTATCTGCCGTCTACCGTCGTGTTGTGAGTGAGAAGATTGCGCAAATCGCGGCAGAGATCGAGCATAGGACGGGACGACCTGAATTCGGGGCTTCGCGACAGGATCAGAACGGGAGACCTTTCATCGTCGCGAGCGCCGGGATATTCCGCCCTTATCGCCGCTTCAAGTTCTTTATATTTTTTAAGGAAAAGTTCTGATTTATCCATAACAGTACCCCTCCGTCGTTCGTCGCAATAATTATACCTCACAGGACGATTTTGTGTCAAGATTCAGAGCGTCGAACTATATGCAGAGTTTACAAAAACGGATCTAAGTGGTAGAATATAAAAAAAACCTCGGGGGGTGCATCAAGTTGAAAACGGTCTTCAAAATCGTCGACTGGTTCGTAATTTCGGTCTCAGCATGTCTTTACGGGATCGTTTTTCTCTTACCCGGAGCATGGTTTTTAATCCCGATCTTCTCCGCGCTTTTCTTACTCGTCAACGTTATCCCATCGCCCGCGAATTTCAGGATAAAAGGTTTCAGATTGAGAGTTCTCGCCCAAGGAGCTGATCTGCTGTTCGCGTTCGCGGTGAGCGCGATCGTCACGGCGGTCGTTCACGCCGCCGCGGCGTTTTTCATTATCAGAGACAATAAGGCGGCGTTCTTTACAAGCTGCGGCGTCGCCGCCGCAGTTCTCGCCGTCGTTTTCTGGAACGGAATTATCAGGGTATATCTGACGTCGGTCCAACTCGGAATAAAGCGAAGAGTTATAGGACTGCTCGCCGGGTGGGTCCCCGTCCTCCATCTGTTCGCCCTTCATCAAATCGTATCTGTCTGTTACGAGGAAGTCAGATTTGAAAATGAAAAAGCGATCCTTAATGAAAAAAGGAAAGACGACAGGGTCTGCGATACAAAGTATCCGCTTCTGTTCGTCCACGGCGTTTTTTTCAGGGATTTCAAGCACGTAAATTACTGGGGCAGGATCCCGAAGGAACTTGAGACAAACGGCGCTGTGATCTATTACGGAGAACATCAGTCGGCGCGGTCGGTCGCCGACAGCGGCCGCGAGATCGCTGAACGTGTAAAGCGGATCGTCTCGGAAACGGGCTGCGGGAAAGTCAACGTAATAGCACACTCAAAGGGCGGGCTCGACTGCCGCTCGGCGATCTCTTCGTTCGGAGCGGGCGAGTATATCGCTTCGCTGACGACGATAAACACCCCGCACAGAGGGTGCGTTTTCGCCGATTATCTGCTGAACAAAGCGCCGGAGGCGCTGAAAAACGGCGTTGCGAAGACGTACAACGCCGCGCTGAAAAAGCTCGGAGACGAAAATCCCGATTTTCTGTCCGCCGTGTACGATCTGACGGCGTCCCGGTGCGAGATACTTGATACCGAGATGGAAGATGATCCGCGCGTTTTCGGTCGGAGCGTCGGTTCAAAGTTAAACAGGGCGACGAACGGCAAATTTCCTCTGAATTTCACGTATCATCTGGCGAAATACTTCGACGGGCCGAACGACGGTCTCGTCGCGGAAGGTTCGTTCAAATGGGGAGAAAAATACACTTTCCTTACGACGGATGGTCCGCGCGGGATATCCCACGGGGATATGGTCGATATGAACCGTGAAAACATCAATGGCTTCGACGTCAGGGAATTCTACGTGAAACTTGTGAAGGAACTGAAAGATAAAGGACTATAATTATCATATTATATACGAGGACCGCCAGGTCGATTCGACCGAGGCGGTCCTTATGATTCGCTTATTCTAATGTTTTATTAAGCTGCCGACTGAACAATTCATCGAGAATTAAATCGAATTTATCGTCGATAACGTATACCGGACCGTAGTCGTAATAATAATACTTGTAAAAATCTTTACCCGTAGAATATGTGAAACTCCAGTAATACTCGCCCCCTTTTCGAAACAGCATTCCGATGTTTTTGTGAAACGGGCTGTCTTTCTGCTTTTTAAAGACTTCTACCGTCTCATCGCCTCGGGAACGCATGGTGAATGAATCAACAGAATCGGTAACGTCGTCAACTGTCAGATTATCTATATACTCAGATAAATCCGGGTTAAGTTCCACGGTAAAACTCTTGCCGTCTTGAGTGAACATTTCGGCAACATAATCGGTAAACTCGCACATCTCCAAAACGTCAAGGTAATGTTCAACTTTGTCCTCGGCGATGAAAACGTCCGATTTATTTCGATCATAGTCTGTCGAAAGATAGATAATATCGTAATTTTCACACCCTATTACGGGATAAACCTTGTCGGCGTAAAAAAGAGAAGAAACAGGACCGGTCCCCTTATTGTATGCAGAACAAATCTTCTCGTTACCCGTCATTACCGACGTCATGCCTATATCGACCGATACGTATCGTTTCCCTTCAAAAGTCAATGAATCGTAATCATCTGCAATATAACATTTTCCGTAGTCAGCATAATAATTAGATATTTGCCCTTTAATATTAAAGGCAATCAATGCTATGTAGATTATAATCAAAATAGAACAGACTCCTGCAACTATAAAACCTGCGACGGCGAGTTTTGAAATACGTTTTTTCTTTATCGTCTCTCCTACATATGCTTTTGCAATTTCGATCTGTACGTTTTTTTCAACTTCGGGCGTCGTAATTTTTTCCGCATAAATAATCTCATTTATCGAAACAGAAAAAAACTCGCTGATCGCAACAAGGCTTGGAATATCCGGATATCCTTTTCCGGTTTCCCAACGGGACACCGCCTTGTCGGAAACACTTA
>JAFWTH010000133.1 GCA_017518975.1 Clostridia bacterium | reverse complement strand
TGGTTCAACGCTGACGACGCTTACACCGGCAACGACGTAGCGATCGGCTTCAGGAATGACGACGTAAACGGCGAAGGCAGGACCTACGTTATCGGATACGAAGTCGTTCTGAAGATCGAAGAACCCGATCCGATGATCGCAGCGGTTGACGACAGATTCGACGAGCTGGCGTGCGTAGCACACGGCAAACTCGACCTCGTATTCGGAACGAGCGGAACGCTTGACAGCCTCGCGGCCGTCATCTCCGATATCTTCGGATACCCGGCGGCTGTTGAAGCATCCGAGATCCAGAGAGTCAAGAATTCTTACGGCGGGCTCGGCAACGGACAGAGCGCATGGGTCGACGCGGTTGAGTTCACGTTTACGAACCCCGAAACCGGCAACACTTACGACAAAGAGATGGATCTGTCTCTGATGAAGATGGTATACGGCAAATACGCCGGCGCCATTGAAGACACCGGATTCCTCGGCTGCTGCCCGGACGAATGGCCTGATGACGTGAGCGCGGTCGGCGCGGTCAACGACTGGAGCGACGCCACGACGATAGAACTCGGAGAATTCGAGTACACCGTCGAGAACGTGGAAGCATGGTTCCGCGAACAGACGGGACTCGGCGACGACTGGGCGTTCTACAGCGCATGGTTCGACGCTGACGACGCATACGGCGACGGCAACGAGATTGCGCTTGCGCTCAGGAATGACGACGTGAACGGGGAAGGCAGAACGATCATCCTCGCGGGCGGCCCGATCCTTAAGGCGTCCGTGGCAGAAATCTCGCTTACCGGATCGATCACGCTGAATGACAGCATCGACATCAACATCTACGTGAACAACGTATCTGAAGCACTGGCTGCATCCGGACGCGTTGCATACTCAGTAGATGGCGGCGAGACCTTTGAATATGCGAACTTCGACGATGAACATTTCTTCGGCGACGGCAAGTTCGGGTTCAACGTTGCTCAGTTCAACGCCAACCAGATGACCAAGGAAGTTATCTTCCTCGTCTATGACGGCGAAGAGGTGATCGCTGAGATCAATTACAGCGTCAAAGATTACTGCGATAAGCAGATCGCAGAATCAGGTAACGCGGATCTTGCGGCTCTCTGCGAAGCTCTGATGGCTTACGGTTACTACGCACAGCAGAGATTCCCGGCTACCGCAAGCGATCCTATCAATCCCGAAGAGTATGCTGATGCTATTGCGAGTATCGGTATGTTCGAGCAGGATCTGAGCGATTACAACGTCGCAGTCCAGAAGAACGCTCCCGTTACCGCGGTCAGCGCATCTCTGGCGCTCGAATCCAAGACGGCTTTGAACATCTACCTCACCGGTACCAACGACGTTGATCCTGTTGTTACTGTCGACGGACAGGCGTGGGACGGCAAGGTTTATGACGAGGAAGTCAATTCTACGAAGTGCCGTGTGGTCCTCACCCTTACCACTCTCGACATGTTGTCTGAGTTCACCGTTGTTTGCGGCGACACTTCCGTCACCTACTCGCCTATGGCGTACGTAGCGAACGCTGTGAATAACAACACTGCGAACAGCGACGTTTGCAAAGCACTCTGCCTGTTCAGCTACGCTGCTTGGCATTTCTTCAATCAGTAATCGCGTTAAATACGTATTACGGTTGACATGACGTAACGAAGCAGCCCGTGAGGAGATATCCTCACGGGCTGCTTTTATACGGATTTACGAGCAAACACAGAAATCCCGCCCGTTTTACGGGCGGGATTTCTGTTAAACTCCCATATCAATAAACGACCGTGCTATAACGTTATCTTGAAGACCCTCGTCGAGTTCTACGAAATACCCCGAGAATCCTCCCACGCGGACTATCAGATCTTTATGCTTTTCGGGGTGTATCTTCGCGTCGAGCAGATCCTCCGGCGAAACGACGGTCGCCGTGTACTGCTGACCGCCGCCAGCAAAATAGGTTTTGGCGAGATTTTTGAACGCCTCTTTTCCCCTCGGAGTGCAGAAGACCTTTTTGTCGAATTTCATCTGGAAGATGAAGCCCGAACAGCAGTTTTTGTGATCGTATCTCAGAGCGGAATTGATATGCGACGTCGGGCCGCACGTATCGCACCCGGGAACCGCGGCGATAGAATCCGCTATCAGCGGTTCGCATTTCTTTTTGCCGTTCGGCAGCGCGGCGATGTTAGCTCCGTAGTTCGCGGCTCTGTCGTCGGGAGAGCATCCCCCGGTGTAGACGCCGCCGCGGTACGTGTGATTCCTTTTGAGCACTTTGAAGAAACGGTTGACGATCCCGGATGTGATCTCGTCGACGTCCTCGGAGTCGTTACCGAATTTCTCGCAGTGCGAAAAATCGTGGTAAAGCTCGTCGTACCCCTCGAAATTCGCTTTCAGCGCGTCGAGGAGCTGAGCCATCGTGTACTTCTTTTCGGTGAAGACGAGTTTCTTTATCGCCCAGAGCGAGTCGCCGGTATCGGCGATCGCCTCGGCGAGTATTTGTCCGTGATTGTAGAGAGGTCCGCCGTTTCTGTAGTCGACGCCCCTTTCCAGGCATCCTTCGATCAGGCACGAGCGGAGCGGATTCGGCTGGTAAAGCCCGCGCGTCTGCTGACACATATTCGCCGCCTCGCACGCCATATACGTGATATAATCGAGCTGCCTCATGAACGCCCGCTCCATCTGTTCGTACGAGGTAAACGTCGCGGCGTCGCCGGTCGGTATCGACTCGAATCTTTGCGTCACGTCGTTGAATCCGTCCCACAGAGCGTATTCGAGGCACTTCGCAAATACGACCTCGCCGTCCTCGAGCCCCATGTGGCTCTTGCCCATGATATCGATCTGATTGCACCCGTTCATACAGTAAAGATGACTGTCGCACGGTGGTATTCCGATCTTCTCAAGGGCAGGGCATACGACTTCGTCGTTGTAGATCGCGGGCATTCCGATCCCGGACGCCAGCGTTTCCGCCGCCTCGTCCCATAGCTTTTCCGGCGTGTTCCTGTGGACTCTCATCGTGAGGTTAGGCGTCTCATACTTTCTTTCCCGGGCTATCCTGAGTATATCGTACGACAGTCCGTTCGTCATATCGTTCCAGTTTTCGTCGGAACCCGAGATGCACAGATTCCACGTTCTCGTGTCGTGGAAGCACTCCCACAGACGGGACAGAGCGTCGAGGATCGCGTCGCGGTCGTCCGTCGCCTCGTAGGCGCGGAGCATATACTGGTCGAATCTGCCCGGCGAGTCGGTCCCGTCGAACGTGAAGATCATCCAAAAGCAGAGGCACGCGGAAGTGAAATCGTACGCCGGTTTTTTCGGCACGACGGAAAACGCCCGCGCCGCGTCCTCATATCTCTTTTTATCGTCGGAGTCTTCGCACACTGCCGCGAGTTTTTCCGCGAGGGCGCGAAATCTCTCCCCGAGTATATCGATCGCGTCGAGCGTATAGGAGCACCCGCGGTAGAACCAGTCTGAATCTTCGGTATTTATACTTTTGTACTTGTTGATGATCTCTCTTATCCCGTCCGTTCCGAGGTTGACAATGCGTCCGAAATCGGGATTGGAGTGGCCGGGCCATCCGCCGCCCCAAAGCGCGTGTCCGGATTCGAGCGCTGAATACTTCTCGTATCTCGGCAGATCGTGAGCGGCCGCTTTATAACGGTTATACTTGCTGTCGTTTTCCATGATCCGGTCTTTGAACTCCGGATGAGCGGCGACGGCGTCGTCCCGGCCGTCCCCCTCGTAATTGAAGCCCATACCGTAGCTGAACCCTCCGCCGAAGCCGTGCGAACGCGCGTCGACGACCGGCATGATATTCCGGTCGAATTCAATTTTAATAAACGGCGCGGCGCGCAGAAGGGAAAGACCTATGCGTTCCGCGATCTCTGCGTCTTCGTTCTCGAAAAAGCCCTCCGCGAACGGATCGATCTCTCTGTAATCCATACTTACCTCCTGAAAATGAACGCGGAGCGTTCAATTCATGACGTCGAAGACGTCAATTCATCTTTTAATGAATTGCGTCTTGCAGCGCATGAGTTGATTTTCGCGTTATACGCAAAAATCATTATACTCCCATATCGGTGACGGTGCGCGCAATGACGTTATCTTGAAGTCCCTCGCTGAGATTGACGAAATAGTCGCTGTATCCGCCAACGCGGACGATGAGGTCGCGGTGACGCTCCGGATGGATCTTAGCGTCGAGCAGATCCTCCGGATTGACGACGTTGACGGTGTACTGCTGGCCGCCGCCGCCGAAGAACGCTTTGGCGAGCGTTTTGAACGCCTCTTTGCCTTTAGGCGTATTGAATACCTTCTTATCGAACTTCGTCTGGAAAATGAAGCCCGAGCACGAGTCGACGTGGTTGTAGTTGAGTACGGATTTGATATGAGCCGTCGGTCCGCGGAAGTCGCATCCCGGAACTGCGGCGATACTGTCAGCGATCAGCGAGTCGCCCTTCTTCTTTCCGTTGGGAAGGGCCGCTATCTGTATGCCGTAGCCCGCGGCGCGGGAGAACGGGGAACAGCCCCCGGTGAAAACGCCGCCGCGGTAAGTGTGGTGACGTTTGAGGATGGTGAAGAATCTGTTGAGGATACGCGAGGTGATCCCGTCGACGCCCTCGGAGTCGTTTCCGAATTTTTCGCAGTGCGAGAAGTCGTAGTACAGTTCGTCGTACCCCTCAAAATTGGCGTCGAGCGCGTCTATGAGCTGATTCATTGTATACTTTTTCTCGTCGAATACGAGCTTCTTAATCGCCCAGAGCGAGTCTCCCGCGTCGGCGATCGCCTCGGCGAGGACCTGACCGTGATTGTAGAGAGGACCGCCGTTTCTGTAGTCTATGCCTTTTTCAAGACACCCTTCGATCAGACATGAACGGAAGGGGTTGGGCTGGAACGCCGCTCTGACGTGCTGCGCGCTGTTGGAGGCGGAACACGAGATGAAAGTTGCGTATTCGAGCTGTTCGTTGAAAGCGTTTTCAACTTCCTCGTACGTTTCGAATTTTCTCGCGTCTCCGGTCCTGATGGAGATCTCTTTGCCGTCCATGGCGTTGTGCCCGTTGTGAAGAGCAAGTTCAAGGCACTTTCCGAAGACGACCTCGCCGTCTTCGAGTCCCATATGGCTCTTGCCCATGATATCGACCTGATTGCACCCGTTCATACAGTACAGATGGCTGTCGCACGGAGGGATGCCGATTTTCTCAAGCGCGGGGCACATCACCTCGTCGTTGTAGAGCGCGGGCATTCCGATCCCGGTCGCAAGAGTGTCCGCGATCGCGTCCCACAGTTCCTCTGGGGTGTTGCGGTGAACGCGGAGCGTTATGTTCGGCGTCTGATATTTTTTCTTGCGCGCCATGGCGAGGATATCGTACGTCAGACCGTTCGTATCGTCGTTCCAGTTTTCGTCCGAACCGGAAAGGCAAAGGTTCCACGTACGCGTGTCGTGAAAAACTTCCCAAAGCCGTTCGAGCACGTCGAGCACGTCCTCGCGCGGCTGTTCGATCTCGTAGGCCCGCTTCATGAACTGGTCGAAACGGCCGGGAGAGTCGATGCCGTCGAACGTGAAGATCATCCAGAAAACGTGGCAGGCGGAAGTGAAGTCGTACGCCGGCTTTCTCGGTACGACTGAAAACGCCTCCGCCGCTTTTTCGTAGCGTTTTTTATCGGCGGGATCTTCGCACTCCGCCGCTTTTTGCTCGGCGAGAACGCGGAAGCGGTCGCCTAAGATATCGACCGCGTCGAGCGCGTATCCGCACGCGCGGTAGAACCAGTCCGCATCTTCTTTGTTGATCTCTTTATACTTGTTGATGATCTCGCGGATACCGTCTGTCCCGAGATTGATTATCCTTCCGAAATCGGGGTTGGAATGGCCTCCCCATCCGCCGCCCCAAAGTACTCCGGCTCCGTTCAGCGCGTTGTATTCCGGCGTGCGAAAAAGAGTCTGCGCCGTCTGACGGTAGGGAAGAGTCATCTCGCGCGCCGCGTCGAGACGGGGGCGTTCCTCCGGATGTTCGTCGTAGTATTCGTCGTCGTGGCGGAACGTGAGACCGTCGGAGAAGCCGAAGCCCGCTCCGTCGCCGTGAGGACAGGCGAAAACCTGCGGGAGTATATGATCTCCGAACGTGATCTCAAAGCTTTTCGCTCCTTCTTTCAGGGCGAGACCGACGCGTTCCGCGCGCTCTAGACCCTCGTTCTCAAAATAATTGATCTCCATGGGATCGCTGCAGTATTTTCTGATATTCATTTCGGTTCCTCCTTATTCTGATATTCTGATCGACACGCCGTTTTCTTCAAAGCGCGCGCGCCATCTTTTTTTATCTTCTTCGTTTGCGGCTTCCGCCTCGTATCTCGGTTCGTTGCCGAGCTTTCTTTCTTTTCCGGTGCCGAGCGTGTGGTACGGCATGATCTCGGCGTACCGGTATTTTCCGTCGTGCTCTTTCAGATACGAACAAAGCGCGTCGATGTCCTCATCCCGGTCGTTTATTCCGGGTATCAGGGGAAGTCTTATTCTTACGTCTGCCCCTCTGGAAAAGAGATATTCAAGGTTGTCAAGTATTGCTTTATTATCCGATCCGGTCAGTTTCCTGTGCCGGTCCGGATCCATGCATTTAAGGTCGTAGAGAAAAGTCGTATTGAGGTCTGCGGCTTTCTCAAAAAACAGGCGCGGACCCGCGCCGCACGTTTCGATCGCGATGCCGATATTCTCCGCTTTCGCGCGCTTTAGCAGATCGAGTGTGAATTCCGGCTGGTAAGAGGGCTCGCCGCCCGAGACGGTCAGTCCGCCCCCGGATCTTTCATAGAACATTCTGTCCTTCAGAACGTCGCGCATCACCTCGTCGGCTGTGACCTCTCTTCCGAGGAGTTCGTTTGCGTCGTTGAGACAGACGTCGACGCACCGTCCGCAGTGTGTGCACTGCTCGCGGTCGATGACGAGCGCTCCGTCTTCGATCCTCCTTGCCGGACACACATCAAGACACCGCCCGCAGAGAGTACATCTCGAGGCGGTGAACGAAAGCGAAACGGTACGGAACAGGCCCTCCGGGTTGTGACACCAGATGCATTTGAGAGGGCATCCTTTCAGAAAAACGTTCGTCCTGATCCCGTCTCCGTCGTGCAGACAAAATTTTTGGATATTGAAGACCGTGCCCAAGACGATCCCTCCCTCCGTAAGGACATTCTAATTCAATTTATTCTATCATAAAACCGTCTTCCGGTCAAGGAGATTGAGCGACAGTTTTCCCTTTGTTCACACCTTTTTTGGGCTTCTCTCACTTGTGTTTTTCACCGTGATGAAGTATAATGATTATTGCGATATTATCAAAGGGGGGACGGCGCTTTGAGAAAGTTTGAAATCGGTGCAAACGACGCGGATCAGAGACTCGACAAATTCGCCGCGAAAGTCACCCGGGGCATGCCTCTGTCTCTCCTTTATAAATATATTCGGAAAAAGAGGATAAAGGTCAACGGCAGGCGCTGCGGACCCTCCGACCGGCTGACGCTCGGCGACGTCGTGGAGATGTACGTCCCGGACGAGTTTTTCACTGCCGGATCCGCCGCACGCGAGTATTCGCGGTCTGCAGTCTCTCTCGACGTCGTGTGGGAGGATCAGAACGTCCTTCTCGTAAACAAGCGGCCCGGCGTTCTTTCGCATACCGGGGACGAAAGGGGAGCGGCCCCGTCGGGAGAAGCGGAAAGAACGACGCTCGTTTTCGCGGTAAAGGCGTACCTTTATGAAAAAGGGGAGTACGATCCGGAGAGCGAAAACTCGTTTTCACCCGCTTTGTGCAACCGGATCGACCGGAACACAGGCGGTATTGTGATCGCCGCGAAAAACGCTCCGACTCTTCGCGCGGTGAACGCCGCGATAAAGCAGAGAAAAATAAAGAAATACTACCTCTGTGCAGTTCACGGGATTCCGGAAAAGAGAGAATCGACCGAGACGGCTTACCTCAAAAAAGACGAGAAAACGAAAAAAGTCGCCGTTTTCGATTATCCGACGGAAGGCGCGAAAAAGATCGTCACGTCGTATAAGGTCCTGAAAACTGACGAAAAAAAAGGTATTTCTTTGCTGGAGGTCGAGCTGGGTACGGGGCGGACGCATCAAATCCGCGCGCATCTCAATCACCTCGGATATCCGCTTGTAGGAGAGGGTAAATACGGGGTCAATAAAGAGGACAGACGGGCGGGTTTCAGATATCAGGCGCTTTGTTCATACAAAACGGTGTTCGAGTCGGATTCAGAGGAACTGTTATACCTTCGCGGGAGATCGTTTGAGATCCCCGCGGATCCCGTTCATATCCCGTTCCTTTCATTGTTTGTCAGAGATGAGGACGGTAAATAAAGAGATTTGCGCGTATTGCTTTTTATCCGGGTTTAATATATAATGTAAAGAGTAAATTAACGCGCCGAAAATGTTGGGAGTGATGAACTTTGTACACGTTCAAGGGCGGAACACATATCAACGAATACAAATTGACGAAGGACTATGCTCTGAAGGATATCGAGGCTCCGGATCGGGTCGCGATCTCGATGAGTCAGCACATCGGCGCACCGTGCACTCCGTCTGTTGAGGCGGGTGAAACCGTTCTCGTCGGTCAGGTCATAGGCACGGTGGATGAGGGTGCGCTGGGATGCCCCGTTCACGCGTCCGTTTCAGGGAAAGTGATCGGAACGGAAGTGATCTGCGGCTCGTCAGGTAACCGTGAGACGTGCGTCGTGATCGAAAACGACTTCAGAGGAGAGATCCACCCGGACGTCTCTCCGGCAGTTGATAAAATAACGAAAATGACAAAAGACGAGATCGTCTCCGTTGTCCGTGCCGCCGGCATCACCGGAATGGGCGGCGCGTCGTTTCCGGCTTACGCTAAGATCAACTCCGCTGCGGGAAACGTGGATCGCGTCATCGTGAACTGCGCGGAATGCGAACCGTTTATCACCGCAGACCACCGTCTCCTTATTGAGCATCCGGAAAAAGTGATCGGAGGGCTCAAGACGATTATGATCTCTCTCGGCGTGAAACAGGCGTTTATCGCTGTTGAGGATAATAAAAAGGACGCCGCCCGTCTGCTTCGCGACAAGGTTGCGGACAGCGATATGATCACGGTGTGCCTGATGAAAACGAAATACCCGCAGGGCGACGAGCGACAGCTTATCTACGCTCTGACAGGAACGGAGCTCCCGATGGGAATGCTTCCGATGGACGCCGGGTGCGTTATATTCAACGCAGGCACCTGCGCTGCGATTTACGACGCGTTCGCGACCGGTATGCCGGTAGTTAAGAGGATAGTCACCGTGACCGGCGATTGCGTCAGCCATCCCGGAAACTACGTCGTCCCGATCGGCATGAAGGTCTCCGACGTTGTCGAGAAATGCGGAGGACTCGTTAAAGAGCCCTTCAAAGCGGTATTCGGCGGACCTATGATGGGAAAGGCGGAATTCTCCCTTGACACTCCCGTGAAAAAGGGTACTTCCGCTATCCTTCTGCTCTCGAAATCGTTCGAAAACAAACCGGTACCCGATCCCGAGTGTATCAGGTGCGGCAAGTGCGTTTCAAACTGCCCCATGAAACTGATGCCTGCGTATATAGCGCAGTATTCCCGTCTCGGGAACATGGAAAAGGCGAAGAAGTTCGGCGCGATGAGCTGCGTCGAGTGCGGGACCTGCTCTTACAACTGCCCCGCAAAGATCGAGATCGTCCAGTACATAAGAAGCGCTAAGAACAACATCAAGGCGGAGGAACGCCGGGTCGCCGCGCTCCGCGCGGAGAAAAAAGACTCATAAACCGAGGTTGAACGCGATGAATGAAAACGACAAGCAGGCTGAAATAACCGAAAAGACCGATTTGGAGTTCGTTGTGGAGGAACCGGTAGAAAAGCCTGAAAAGAAGACATGGAAAAAAGGGAAGGCGTCCTTCCCCAAACTGCTGACCGTATCTCCGTCTCCGCATCTCAAGAGCAGCGAGACGACGCGTACGGTGATGCTGGAGGTCATGATCGCCCTGACTCCCGCGCTGATATGGGGAATATACGCATTCGGACTGCGCGCTCTTCTCCTGACGGTCGTCAGTATCGCTTCGTGTATTCTGTTCGAGGCGATCACGCAGAAGATACTCAAGAGAAAGATCACCGTTTCCGATCTGTCCGCCGCGCTTACCGGAATGCTCATCGCAATGAATATGCCCGTCAGCGTTCCGATATGGATACCTGTCATAGCGTCTTTCTTTGCGATAGTCGTTGTGAAGCAGCTGTTCGGGGGGATCGGTAAGAATATAGTCAACCCGGCGATGGCGGCGCGAGTCTTCGTCATGATCTCCTGGGCGGGGCAGATGACAAAAAACACCGCACCGGGAGCGCGTTTCCCGCTTTTCGGAAGTATCAAGGGAGGCGTCGACGCCGTGACTGCCGCCACACCTCTCGCTTCGCTCAAGCAGGGACTTCTCCCGCGCGCGGGACTGCTCGATCTTATCTCCGGCAACGTTGCGGGATGTATCGGTGAAGTTTCATCCGCGCTGCTTATCCTCGGAGGCGTATATCTGCTCGTCAGAAAGATCATTTCGTGGCGTATCCCCGTCGCGTTCATCGGCACCGTCGCGATACTGACGTTCATTTTCCCGCAGGGCGGCGACCGGCTTGACTTCATGCTGTGCGAGATCTTCTCCGGAGGATTGATGCTCGGCGCAATTTTCATGGCGACCGACTACGCGACGTCCCCGATATCGCCGACAGGCCGGATAGTCTTCGGAGTCGGATGCGGCGCTATTACGGTACTGATAAGGTACTTCGGCGGTTATCCCGAGGGAGTGTCGTTTGCAATACTTATCATGAATCTTCTCGTATGGTACATCGACAACGCCTTCATGCCGCGCCGGTTCGGCTCGGAACTCGCAAAGAAGCGGGAACGTGAAAAGGAAGAGAAAAAGGCGTAACAGCGGGAAAGGAAGTACGGACGGGTGAAAGATGAGAAAAATACCGGCGTGAACGTGCCGGAAGAAGAAACGAAAAAGACGACTCCCGCCGTCGAAAAAACGGATAAGGGAGTTCCGGGAAAGTATCTCGTCAGACTTATCGTTGTTCTGGCGGCGGTATGCGTCGTTATCGCAGCTCTTCTTGCAACGGTCAACGCAGTGACGAAGGACAAGATCGCCGCGCACAAGGAAGAGGCGCTGAAAACGGCGATCGAAGAAGTTTTCTCGGGTGACATAGAGATCAAGCCCTACGAGACGGAAGGACTTGAAAACGACGTGTATCTCGTATTTCGCGACGGAGCGATCGCAGGATA
>JAFWTH010000132.1 GCA_017518975.1 Clostridia bacterium | reverse complement strand
GTTTCCGTCTGCGGAATTTTCACCGTTGACCACCGTGAGGTGCGCCCCGAGCGCTTTTTTCGTCTCCGAGAGAAGGCGCCCCTTTTTGAGATATTCGACGCCTGGCGTCCCCACGACGTCGCCTACAAACAGAATATTGAGCAGCATAAAAGACTCCTCTGCGAAAAGAGGGGAGGGGTCGAAAGACGACGTCCTCCCCGGATATCCGCAAGTTTCTTTAACCGATTACTCCCCTGCGGCGGCGGTTGTAATCCGAGCGGGGATTGACGATCTCTCTCCAGTCAAGATCGCCTCTGTCGAGAGCGCAGATCAGCACTTCCGCCGTGGCGATGTTCGTCGCGACGGGTACGTTGTGAACGTCGCATAAACGGAGCAGATTGTATTCCGTCTCGCTCCAGCCGTTTTCGTCGGGAGTCGTGTTTCTGAAATACAGGAGCACGTCGATCTCGTTGTATGAGATGCGGGATGCGATCTGCTGTTCGCCCCCGTGCTCTCCTGCGAGCAGTTTTTCTATTTCAAGACCGGTCGCTTCGGAAACGTATTTCCCGGTTGTACTTGTCGCGCATATATGGTGTTTGGAGAGGATACCGCAGTATGCGATACAGAATTGAGTCATAAGCTCCTTTTTTGTGTCGTCGGCTATAAGGGCAATATCCATTTTGCGTATTTCCTTTCCGTATGTATTTTCGGACTCAAAGTCTGATCCGCCGTCTCAGTTTACCGACCCCCTGAAAGAGAGGGACGTTTTCTCCCCTGATCCTCTTAGCCGTGTTCTCCGCCGCGGCGGCGACGGGACCGAACGTCGGAAGAACGCCCGAATCGGCGATCAGAGGAATCGAACTGTCGTGTGGAATGACGCCCACGCATCTTATCGCGGCGTCGTCGATCATCTCGAGCAGACCCGCTCTGACTTTCCTGTTTGCCAGATCGACGTCAAAGTCGTTGATTACGAGCTTTATGTCGATTTTTTCATTGATCCTTGAGAGTTTATCCGCCGTTATCTCCGCCGCGCGGATCGACGTCCTGCTCTGCTCTGAGACGACGAGGACAGTCTCGGCGAAATCGCGGCACAGTACTCTCGGGATCGTCGATTCCGCCCCGGTATCGAGTATGACGACGTCAGCTTCCGCCTTCATGGCAAGATCGGACACCGCAAAAGGCACGGAGTCGAGACCGACCGGACCGTTCACACCGAACGAGTCCTCGTCTGGCGCGGGGCAGAAGAGCAGAAGTCCCGCGCGAACCGGAACCGTGACGAGAACGGATCCCGCGTCGCATTTGCCGTTTATATAGTCGCAAAGATTGAACGCCGTTTTTTCGGCTGCGCCGAGCATGAGTTCAAGACTTCTCGCGCGGAAATCGAGATCACAAAGAAGAACGCGCGACCCCATTCCTGCGAACGCCGCGGCGAGCGCCGCAGATACGGTGGATTTCCCGACGCCTCCCTTCAGAGAGGTCACAAGTATTTTTTCAGTATGTTTCATACCCGCGGGTCACCTCCCTGAAATGATCTTTACAGACGGGTAAATTATACCATTCCCGTTTGCATTTTGTCAATAGAATACAAAAAAATATGTTGAACTTTTTGTAAAATTTGTATCTTTTGCTATCAATAATCAATCTTTTGACAATTCATCGCTTCTTATCCGCGCGGCGTTGAACCCGTCCGCGACGGCTTTTTCAAAACCCGCGGCGAGCATCGCGCCCACGCCCGCTTCGGTCGTACCTTTTTTTGAAGTAACGCGCCGTCTCAGCTCTTCCGGGGTCGTATCGCTTCCCGACAGCAGTTTCGCCGTTCCGATCAACGTCGAGAGCGCGAGCGCGTCCGCGGTCGCGGGATCCATTCCCTGGGCTTTCGCCGCGTCCGCGAGTTTTTCGGTCAGAAGGCAGAAATACGCGGGTCCGCTGCCCGACAGAGCCGTCACCGAGGAAATCATTTCCTCGCCGACGCGGATCACCGTCCCGAGAACGGAGAAGAGCTCTTCGACGAGCTTGCAGTCGTCGTCCGACGCGTACCGTCCCGGCGCGTAAGCTGTGGAGCTTTTCCCCACCGACAGGGCGAGATTAGGCATAAGGCGAACGACGGCGGCTCCCGGGATCGCACCCTCGAGTTTTTCCGTCGTTATACCGGCCATGATGGACAGATACAGTTTATCGGGGGTGAGAAATTCGCGGTACATCTCCTTCGCCTCGCGGAACTGCTGGGGCTTTATAGCGAAGACGACGACGTCGGCGGCGCGAAGATCGCCGATCTCTCCCATTCTGACGCCGTATATAGAACTGACTTCCGCCGCGCTCTCGGGGTCAACGGGATTGACCGTGAAGATCTCTCCGGGCGAGCGCACGCCCGCGCCGACGATCCCGCCGATCATGGCGCGCGCCATGAAACCTGTACCGATAAACGCCGTAACGTTTCCTCTTTTCACGGGGGATCCCTCCTATCTTGTCTGACCGTTTCCGGTGACGACGTATTTATATGAAGTAAGTTCGCGCAGACCGACCGGACCTCTCGCGTGAAGCTTCTGCGTTGAGATGCCGATCTCCGCGCCGAATCCGAATTCTCCGCCGTCCGTAAAGCGCGTAGACGCGTTTCTGTTGACGCACGCGGCGTCGACTTCTCGCTCGAATCTGCGCGCCGCTTCGTCGTTTTCCGTTATGATGGCTTCGGTATGACCCGTGCCGTATTTTCTTATATGTTCGATCGCCTCTCCGACGCTGCCGACTACTTTGACGGATGCGTCGAGAGAGAGGTATTCGCGGCCGTAGTCGTCTTCCGTCGCGCAGATCGCGTCCGGGAAGAGAGCGACCGTCTCGGGGCATCCGTGGAGAGTCACCCCCGCGTCGCGGAGCGCCGAGCACACACGGGCGAGCAGATCGGGTCTCTCCCTGTGGAACAAGAACGATTCCGCGGCGTTGCAGACGGACGGACGCGAGATTTTCGCGTTGACGCAGACATTCTCGGCGATATCGCCGTCCGCGTCGCGATCGACGTAGACGTGGCAGTTGCCGACTCCCGTCTCAAGCACCGGAACGCGCGAATTCTCCGCGACGCTTTTTATCAGACCGGCTCCGCCTCTCGGAATAATAAGGTCGACGAGAGATCTTTGACTCATCAGCTCGTCAACGCTTTCGTGACTGTCGGACGGCAGAAGGATCACGGCGTCCTCGGGGATCCGCGTGCCGACCAGGGCGCTTCTGATTATTTCGGTCAGCGCCTCGTTGGAGCGGCGAGCGCTGCGGCTGCCTCTGAGCAGGACGCAGTTACCCGATTTGAGCGTCAGCGCGGCGGCGTCGACCGTCACGTTCGGGCGCGCCTCGTATATCATTCCGATCACTCCAAGCGGGACTTTAACCTTTCTGATTTTCAGACCGTTCGGACGCTCGAATCTCTCGACTGTCTCACCGACCGGATCGGGCAGGGAAGCTACCTGTAAAACGCCGTCCGCCATACCGTCGATCCGCTTGTCCGTCAGCGTCAGACGGTCTATCAGCGCCTCGTTCATACCGTCCGCTCTTTCCCGGTCCACGTCCTCGCGGTTCGCCGCGAGGATCGCGGCGCGGTTTTCGTCAAGCGCACGGGCGATCGCGGCGAGCGCCGCGTTCTTTTCCTCCGTGTCCGCCGCGGCGAGAGCCGTCGACGCGGTTTTAGCCGCAAGCGCGGCGTCCCTTACGGATAAGTATCTCATTCAGCGTTCCTCCCTTCGGATGATGAAAAGATCGTCCCGGTGGACGGCTATGCCGCCTCCCGATCTCATCGAACCGCTGTCAGAATATGCGAGTCCTCTTCCGATTTTTTCACCCGCTTCGTTCACGATCTCAACGGCTTCTCCTTTTGAGAAATCGCCGTCGATCGATACGACGCCGGGAAGCAGAAGGCTTCCGGTCCCGTCCGTGATAGCGCGTTCCGCGCCGCCGTCTACCGTGAGAGTACCCGCGGCGGGAGCGTAAAAAGCAAGCCATTGGGTCTTGGTACGCAGTTTTTCGTCCGCTTTGAAAAGCGTTCCCCTCCCCTCTCCGCAAACCGCGCGGATCACCGAGTCGGGCTCGCTTGAGGAGCAGACGAATACGGGGACTCCCGCGCGTGTGGCGAGCTTTGCCCCGCGCACCTTGGTCGCCATTCCGCCCGTTCCTACGGAACTTCCCGCTCCGCCCGCGAGCGCTTCCGTCGCCTCGTCTACCGACTCGACGACCGGGATCAGTTCGGCGTCAGGGTGCTTGGACGGGTCTTTCGTGTAAAGACCGTCGACGTCCGTGAGGAGGACGAGAAGATCGGCGTGCATCATCGCCGCAAACCGCGCGGCGAGGGTGTCGTTGTCGCCGAGCTTGATCTCGTCGATCGACACGGTGTCGTTTTCGTTGATTATCGGTATCGCGCCGCGGGAGAGAAGCATCTCCGCGGCTGAAAAAGCGTTTTTGTAGCGTCTGTGGTCGGTGAAGTCCTCGGCGGTCAACAGAAGCTGTGCGGTGACGTATCCCGCAGAACCGAAGAAACGGGTGTACTCCTCCATAAGAAGTCCCTGTCCGACGGCGGCGGACGCCTGCTTGCCCGCGAGATCGGCGGGGCGCTTGGGATACCCGAGCGCGCGGAATCCCGCGGCGATCGCACCGGATGAGACGAGCGCGACGGAATGGCCTTCTTTTTTCAGAACGGAGAGCTGACGTACGATCTCTTTTATCTTCTCTCTGTCGATATCGCCTGCGGGACCGGTCAAAGACGTGGTCCCGGCTTTAACGACTATAAGTTTTTTCATTTGGGGTCACGCCTCCTCCCGTTTATATAAATTTATCAGCTGTTTGCTTTTATGTAATCCTCGGTTCTGATGAGCTTACCGCCGTTTAAGCGGGACTCTTCAGCAGCCAAAGCGATCACGTGGCTTTCTATCGAGTCGGAAACGCGGGTGAGCGACGAACCGACGTCATATTTGCCGTTGAGAAGCGCGAGCAGATCGCGGACGATGCCGTAGTCGCCTCCGCCGTGACCGAACGCGTCTTCAACGTCTTCCGTCTTGTACTTGACGCTGTGATCGGAGAAACGGTCGATGAAAGGGGAGAATACGATATCGTCGTCGAAACTCTCAAGGTCGCCCTTTGTTCCCATTACGGTTATTTTTCTGCCGCCCTCGGCGGTGAACGGACTCATATTGAAGTTGGCGGTGACGCCGTCCTCGAAGAGTACGTTCACGACCTGATGGTCGACGACGTCGTTGTCACAGTAATAGACGCATCTTCCGTACGGACCCGTCCGAAGCGCTTCTTCCAGCGCTTCCATTGTCGGAACCTGAGACACTACGTCCATCGGCCAGGTGAAGACGCCGCGTCTGCCCCATTCGAGATAGTTCTTGTCTACGCTGTACGGGCAGGTGAAGTAGTGCGGGCACGCCTCGGTACATCTTTCCGTCGCGCCTTCGGGCGCCTCGGACGCCTTGAAGTGCGTGAGCGATCCGAACGACGAAACGGCTACGCTTTTCTTTCCGGCGAGCCAGTAGAGGATATCCATATCGTGACAACTCTTCTGAAGGATCATAGGCGAAGACCGCTTCGAGTTGCTCCAGTTGCCCCTGACGAACGAGTGTGCCTGATGCCAGTACGCCACGCGCTCGTGCGCCTCGATCGAGACGACGTCTCCGATGGCGCCGGAGTCGACGAGTTCTTTGAGTTTACGGTATTCGTTCGTATATCTCAATACGTGGCAGACGATTACTTCGAGCCCCTTCTTCTTTGCAAGATCGGCGATCTCGATACATTCGGAAAGAACGGGGGAGATAGGTTTTTCGAGGAGCAGATGATATCCGCGCTCAAGCGCCGCCATGGCGTGCCCGTAATGCAGACGGTCCATCGTGCAGATGAACGCGATATCCGCGAGCTGTTCCTGCGCGAGCAGTTCCTCGCCGGATGAAAATCTCATTTTTTCGTCGACGCCGTACTTGTCTCCAAAACGTTTTACTCTGTCGGGGAGGACGTCCGCGCATGCGACGATCTCGCACTCGTCCGGCAGGAGCGCGGCGTACTCCGAGTAGGCGTTTCCTCTGGATCCGAGACCGATCACGGCGATTTTCAGTTTGTTGCTCATTTCATACCTCCGAGGTTAAAAGATTACGGGATAATTCTACCACATCCTTTTCGCCGACGCAAGAAAAAACCGCCTATTTTCTGCGGTTTTTCAAATGAAAATCAATCAATTAATAAATGGTTGCAAATGGTTTAATAATGTGGTAAAATGGAATCGCCAAACAAGTCAATATTTTTTTCGACCGAAAGCAGGTGTTTTTGTTTTTGCAAAAACACAGGCTCTGTTTCACGTGCTTTCGGTTGGAACACGCGACTTGTTTGGCGACAGCGGAGCTGTGTGTTTTTCGGTG
The DNA here is from genome assembly GCA_017518975.1 of Clostridia bacterium. Taxonomy (GTDB): domain Bacteria; phylum Bacillota; class Clostridia; order Oscillospirales; family CAG-272; genus RUG11130. The sequence continues at coordinate 3,036 of JAFWTH010000132.1, read as the reverse complement.
CGCGGCTCCGGCTGCGCACTTTTTTATTTGGCAATTTCTAAGTAATAAGAAACAAAAATGAGAGGGTAGGAATGAAAAAGTTAAAACGTTTGGTTTGTTTGATTGTTGTATCAGTTTTCCTTTTTGCAGTTGTTCCGGGTACGGTTTTATCTGCGGGAAACTGTCAAAGGTGTAATGGTTTGGGTGCGCTCTTTTTAACTTCGAGTGAGTACTATAAAAACCCGTCTCAATACACCTTGAGAGGAATCGATTCAAGTCTCGGAACAACATATTATGTTGTGAACTGCCCGAGTTGTAACGGAACCGGTCAAGCCGGTTCGTCATGGACTTCATATATTGTAACGTTCAACGCAAACGGCGGGAGCTGCGCAATTCAAAGCAAGAATACAAGTCGGAACGGCACAATCGATGGTCTTCCCGTAGCTACTCGTACAGGGTATCTTTTTGATGGCTGGTATACTTTACCTTCAGGTGGAGAAAAAATAACCGGCACTACAGTTTTTTACAGAAATACGACAGTTTACGCACACTGGAGAGTTGGTGGGTCAACCCAGTCAACCTATACAATTTTATTAGTTACTAATGGCGGTATAATAAATTTGTTAAGCGGAAATATTAGCCTTACAACTGGAACGAACGGAAGGTTAAGCAGTCTCCCAATACCGACGCGAACAGGGTATACCTTTGACGGTTGGTATACTTCATCAACCGGCGGAACAAAAGTAACAACTTCTTACGTTTTTACCGGCAATGCAACTATTCATGCGCACTGGACATATATTGGAGTAAGTCAGACGACATACACGGTATACTATAACGCAAACGGAGGAAACGTTAGTAAGTCAAGCGATAGAACCGGAACGAACGGAAGGTTAAGCAGTCTCCCGATACCGACGCGAACAGGGTATACCTTTGACGGTTGGTATACTTCATCAACCGGCGGAACAAAAGTAACAACTTCTTACGCTTTTACCGGCAATGCAACTATTTATGCGCATTGGGTTGAAAAAACTGATGGCGGTTTCCTTGACATAACAGAAAGCGATTTCTATTATCAAGCGGTAATATGGGCAGTAGAACGCGGAATTGCAAACGGAACTGAAAAAAACAGGTTTTCTCCGTACGGCGGATGTACCCGCGGCGCCGTCGTCACTTTCCTGTGGCGCGCAGAGGGAAGCCCCGAGCCTCAAGGATCGAGCAATCCCTTCGTGGACGTCAAATCTGGAGCATATTACTACAAAGCGGTTCTCTGGTCGGTAGAGAAAGGCATCACCAAGGGCACGGACACGACTCACTTCTCGCCGGACGAGACTTGTACGATAGGACAGATCGTCACGTTCCTGTGGCGTTCGGAAAAAGAGCCCAAGCCGACGGGAACCGGGAATCCGTTCGCTGACGTCAATACGAGCGACTACTTCTTCAACGCGGTCCTCTGGGCGGTCTCGAAAGGGATCACCAAAGGAACGGACGCGACCCACTTCTCGCCGTCCGACACCTGCACGCGCGGTCAGGTCGTCACGTTCTTGTATCGTGACAAGACACAATGACTTTTTGATGGAATATATTGGAACATCGGCATAACTTTAACACAACGATAGTTTTAGTTAAATACAATGGGGAGGCGCTTCGGCGCCTCCCTCGTTTTATTCCGGAACAAAAGGCAGCCCCGCGCCGCGGCGGAGGGACAGAACGGAGTCCCTGAGCGCGGACAGAGCGACGGCGTAGCCACCCCTATCGCCGGCTTTCGCCGCGGCGCGAACGGAGGCGATGGCGGCGTCGATCCTCTCGGTTTCAAGTCTGCTTACGAACAGGGAAAACGTTCGTTTGACCCCGTTCCATTCCTTCTCGATCCCTCCGATCGCTTCGGAGAGCTTATTCGCGGTATCGGGAAGTTTGTCGATCATATCAAGCAGCGCCCCCGCCTCTCTGTCCGCAAATACAGCCGAGGCTGTCACCGCGGCGGCGACGGCAAGGAATACTGCGAGCGACGCGATAAAAGCCTTCATTATTTATTACCCCCTGTCTCAAGACGGCCCGAACACGCATTTATCGAGCCGTTTTCTTCCTTTATATATAGTGAGTAGTTTCCGGCGTCGTCCGCGGTCATCAGGAAGACCGCCCTCAGAGACGCGCCGTTTTTCTCGAGCGCCTTTTTCACAGCGTCTTCTCCGAGCCCCGCCGCTTCAATCGTTTTGCCGTTCAGCTCGCCGTCGACGATCAGCGCGCGTGCGACTCCCCGCTCCTTCGCCATGATACCGGCGTCCTCCGCGGAAACGGGCGATCTTATCGCTTTCGGTTTGACGGATATCCTCCCGTTCTCCTCGAGGATCGCGTATTCCGCGTCGGAAATATCGAAAACTCCGGCGAGACGCATCTCGGCGAGCAGTTCTTCAAGTTCGATGCGGTGACGCGAAAGTTCGTCCGCATCGAGCCGGCCTTTGCGGATCAGAGTCGCGGGCTCGCCGCCGAGCAGCTTTTTGAGTTTATTCGATTTCGTCTCGAGAAACGAGAGGATCACCTCGGAGGAGAGAAGAGTGAGGATCGGGACGAGCGCCAGAGAGACGGGGACGGCGCGGTCGGCGATCGGAAGTACCGCAAGTTCCGACAGCATGAACGTCACGACGAGTTCGGAGATCTGCAGTTCCCCGACCTGCCTTTTGCCCATTATCCTCATCGAGACGATGAGAACGAAAAAGATAAAGACCGTCCGGATGAATACGATCGCCATAGGATCACCTCCTTCTTTTCCCGTAGTATTCCCCGTAAAATACGGTACTTTTCCTTCGCGTTTCCGATCCGAAAATTTTTTCCGAAATTTTTTCAAAAAAACAGAAAAAAGGTATTGACAAGGGATATACGGCTGTGATATCATAGTAAAGCTGTCCCCTAAAACAAGGCGAACAGCGCCGCTCATTGAAAATTGAACAACAAGACGAACGTGTATTGTCATATTCGCAAGCGGATATGACGGTAAGGATTTGATACACGACTCCTAAGATTCTTTTGAAAAAAAAGAGCTCTTAAAGTAATAGAGCG
>JAFWTH010000131.1 GCA_017518975.1 Clostridia bacterium | reverse complement strand
TTTTTCCGAAATCGATAAGGGCGATTATCATCCGAACTACAGATTGATCGAAATGGGCGAAATAAACGATATCTTCGACAAATGCGTCGTTATATACGTCTTCCCGACCGACGAGGTGAACCCCGGGTTCTCAAAGCCGACGTGGGAGAATGTTTATCTGTCTGAGATCAACGGTATGGACGCGTTTATGATCGACGATGAGTTTGAAATCGACGGGAATCCGGGCTCTGTACGTGGTATTATCTTCGGCGACGGAGACATCTCGATCATGATGTCGGGGATCAATATCAGCAGCGAAGAGCTTATCAGAGTCGCCGAAAACATCGTTTGGTGACAGATTCCCGAGTCAACCGCTTGAACTGAATTTGAATAAGTGAGTTTCGTTTCCGACCGGTGGATATTTTCTGTGACTTAAAATTGCCGCGCAAGGGTCGGAAGGAAACTCGCCGTCATGTGCGGAAAAGGCGCGCTCGGCGCGCCTTTTCTCATTGACAACGGTTCTTCGCATATGGTAAAATTTGTTTAACCCGAAAGAAAGGAATCACCTTCCTATGGCAGACAAATTTGCTTTTTCAATGTGGGTCTACAACGACATCCGAGAGTTCACTCCCGACGAGATGAAGATATGGCGCGACTGCGGGATGAATATCCCGCTCGCGCCGAAAACGTACGTCGGGCGGGACGATCCGTCCGTTCTTCTTCCGTGGCTCGACCGCGCGCGGGAGTACGGCATCAGGCTGATCGCCAATTACGAGGGGATCTCGTATTCCGATTACAGAAAACTCGGGCGCGAGGGGTATATCGCGAAGGTCAGGCCGCTGATCGACGCTCTTTCCTCCCATCCCGCGCTCTACGGCTTTTACGTCGGCGACGAGCCGTCCTGCCGCGAGGATCTCGAGGCGTCGGCGGACGTGATCGGGATACACAAGCAGCTCGCTCCGCACCTCACTCCGTTCCTCAACTACACCGGCTCGATGACGGGTTTCAGCGACGCGGATCGTGGAGGGCGGACTCTCGACGAATGGATGAAATACGTGAAGGAGCGCACCGGCACGGAGATGATCTGCTTCGACGTTTACGATCAGCAGATCAACGACGGCGGCGGCAAGACGATGTTCTTCGACACGGTCAAAAAGATGGTCGACGCGGGCAAGGCGTGCGAAACGGACGTATGGGGCTGTCTCATCAGTACCGGCGGCCACGTTTACCGCGAACCGACCGAGGTCGACATGAAGTGGCAGATCCACATGGCGGCGGCGCTCGGACTTCGCGGCGTCCTCTGGTTCAAATTCTACGACCGCGACTTCGCCAACGACGGGTACGGCTCGCCGATCGACGAGTTCGGCAACCCGACGCAGGCTTTTTACGGGATCTACCGCACGCAGAGGCGCTTCATGAACCACTACGGCGAGTTCATCATGAAGATGAAGCACAGAAAAACGTACAGCGTGAAGCTCGACCGCGGCGTTTTCCCGATCTTCAAGCCGGGCGATCACGATCTTATCAAGGAGATAAACGCGGACGACGAGACGATCGTCAGCTTCTTCGACGGAGACGACGGATACGAATACATGTGCGTCTGCAATTCCGAGTACCGTCATTACGGCTCGGTCAAATACACGATCGACCCGTCGAAGTGCGCGCTTTACAACGTGCGCGGCAACGGAAAGGACGTCAGCGACGTCTCCGGCGACGATATCAACTCCGCGGGGTCGGGCGTCGTCGAGTCCGTCATGCACCCTGCTGGTTTCCAGATGATCAGAATAGTGAGAAAGTAAGATACATAGATAAAAACGGGGCGACCGTCTTGCGGTCGTCCCGTTTGTGCTTTTTTTATTTGGAGTGATGACCGATCAATAAAAGAGAATAATCGTTCGTTTTCCCATCATCAGTCAGACACTCTCGCCCCGCGAGAAAGACTGACGGCTTTCCCACCCCGGGGAAAACCTTTCATTCAGATTCTTCGACTGCGCTTCACTACGTTCCGCTCCGCTCAGAATGACACAGAAATAAACAAACCCGTAAAATACCGATTTCCGGTTTATCCGGAAAAGGTATTTTATCCGTCACTGTCTGCCGAAAGGCAGGTCAATGACGACCTGAGCGAGTGCGTCAGCACGAATCGAAGGATCTATGTTACTTCAGCCGATTTTTATAAACTGTAATCAAGAACGCCTGACGGTCCGCGCCGGGTTTTTATACTTTATCCTGCGAGGGGTAGAAGAACGGTATCGGAAGGATCGCGCGCGCTCCCGCGGGGGAATCCGCGCGGTACTTCGAGTAGTCGGTGAAAAGATATTCCGCCGCGCGCAGATAGGGCATCGTGACGTCGGGCGACCTGTTCGTCGCTTTCGCGGAGAATCTGCCGTCCCTGACGGCGACTTCGAACGCGCCGTGCGTGACGCCCTCCTTAGAGATACCGATCTCGTCGAAGAACGGGTGGCTCTCGATACCGATGACGAACTCTCCGTCGGACGGGGTCCCCACGGCGCAGCCGAGCGATCCGTACGCGTTCATCATTCCCGGAAAATCGAGGACCGACACCGACGCCCCCCCGTGGAACGACCAGTCGGAGCACATGGAAAAGAGCTTTTCCGTCACGACGGGATCGAAGGGGTTCCCCTCCACGCGGAATTCGTCGCCGAATCTTTCGTAAAACGCGAGAAGCAGATCCCTGACGGACGCGCCCGGCTCAAGGGAGAGCTCGGAGATCTGACCGCCGTCGTTTTCAGTGACGAGATGGCCGACGATCCGGTCGCCCTCGCATACGGCGTAGGGCACGCGGTAGTCGTGAAGCATTACCGTGATGAAATCCTCCGGTCTGCGAACGGGATAGATATTCGCGGTCTTCATAACGGAAATCAACGCCTCCGCGTCCTTCCTCTCCGCGGGTCTCAGGGTGTACTTCGACGGTCCTTTGCCGCAGCTGTGACGGATCGTGGAGTGACCGAAGCGGAAGTTCATGAAAAGGCCGGTGAGGGCGTATCCGTAAAATTCGTATCTCTGTCTCTGACCGCTCAGCAGCGAGAGGACCGCGCCCGCCTCAGCCGCCTCGATCAGGCATTCCGCGAGCATATCGCTCATATAGCCGCGTCCGCGGCTCTCCTCTCTCACACATACGGTGCCGACGCCGTACGTCAGGATATCCGCGTCCCCGCAGCGGAGCGTCACGGGACTGTTCAGCACGGCGGCCGCGATCTCTCCGTTTTCGCGGACGACGAGGTGTTCGTGACCCTTGCCCGAATCCTTCGCGTATATGAACGGCAGATAATGTTCGAAATCGACGTCGAAAACGCGTGTGGCAAACTTCGTCACTTCAATCAGATCGGCGTCCGTGCATCTTTCGCATCTCGTTTTGTAGCTCATTCTGAATCTCCTTATATAAAGCCTTATATCAAACGGTCTCGGGAACGTTCTCCGCTCCCCCGACTATGTACCTGATCGCTCCCGGCGCGACGCCGATCTCGGCGCGCTCGCACGGCAGCACCTCTCCGTCCGTGCATATCTGACGGCATCCGGAGATCGTCATTTTCTTTATTCTCCTGAAAATGACCCAGTCGCGGTATTTCGGGTCGACGCCGCCGTGCTCCTCGCATATCAGCGTCCCCTTTTTGTATTTTCCGATCATCTTTATGAAGTTGAGCCGGCTCATCTTGCGGACGAGGATCATCTCGACCGTGCCGTCCGTCATGTCGGACATCGGAGAGTTATGGAAACTCCCGCCGCACCACTGACCGTTCGCAATCGCGCACAGGAGCGAATCTTCCTCATATTCGAACGCCGAGCCGTCTTCGAGCTCCGCCGTGATCCGGAACGGAACGCCGAACTTTGAGAAGAATTCCCGGAGCACGCCCAGTATATACGAGAAATTGCCCGATACTCCCTTTATCCTTTTATAACGCGATGCGCGCTCGACCACGTTGCAGTCGAAGCCGATATTTATCATATTGATCGACCAGATCCCCTCCCCCGCCTTGATAAGGTCGACGGCGAGTCCGGTCCCCTTTTCGTACGTGTCGGTCGTTTTGACGGTGTCGTTGCCCGACCCGCACGGTATCGCGGTGACGGAGGCGGTCTTCCCGGCTCCGGCGTCCATGATCCCTGAGACTGCCTCGTTGAGAGTGCCGTCTCCGCCTACGACGTTGAAGTGAACGAAGGGGTCCTTTTCACATTCTTCCCTGACGAAACGCCTGCAGTCGCCCGCGCCTTTCGTCACGTAGCAGTCCGCGCCTTCCGCTCTGCCTTTTCCCGCCGTGGGGTTGAGGATCGTGATCTCTCTCACCGCGCCGTCCTCCGGTAGAAAAGTTATCTTCCTAATTATACATTAAAAGCCGGTCCTTGTCAATTCGCGGCGCCGCGGCCATCGTCGATTTTCAACAAACGGCGCGGCCAAAATTTTCTCATTTGTCAATGGAAAAAAGACTCTTTCGTATGGTAAAATATTATCGGTTCAGACGCCGGTTGAGATCAAATTTGCTTATCACCTCAATCAGTTCGCATTGCTTCGCAATGCTGACAGCTTCCACCTCTTTGCGAAGCAAAGAGAGGGAAGCCTCAAAACAGCCGTATTCTATAGCCTTCCCCTCGAGGGGAAGGTGGCGCGGCTTGCCGCGACGGATGAGGTGACGATGGCTTTTCACTTCAAATTAGAAAACGACGGATTGCTTGAAGCAGCGTCGTTCATTGGAGGATAAAAAATGCTTTCATTTGACGAAAAATACTGTCTTGACACGTTCCGGACGCTCCTCGGCGTCGACAGCACGACGGGGCAGTACGAGATGATCGAGAACGCGCTCTGCGCGATCCTCGACGGGATGGGGTACCCTTACAGGAGAACGAGAAAAGGCGGCGTGATCGCCGATCTCGGCGGAGAGGGCGACGCGCTCGTCGTCACCGCGCATCTGGACGACATCGGGCTCATGGTCCGCCACGTAAACTCCGACGGCACGCTCAACGTGTGTCCGGTCGGCGGTCTTTACCCGTTTTACTGCGTCACGGAGAACGTCAGGGTCTATACCGATGCGGGCGACGTGATCACGGGCACGGTCTGCCGCACGCCGAATTCGATCCACGTGACCGAGGAGGAGCTGCGCGACAACCTCGGCGATTTCAGAAAGAACGTCTGCGTCGTTATCGACAAGCCCGTGAAGTGCGCCGAGGACGTCGCCGCGCTCGGGATAAAAACGGGCGATTTCATCGCGCTCGAACCGCGCATGACCGTCTCGGACGGGTATATCAAATCGAGATTCATCGACGACAAGGCGAGCGCCGCGGTGCTTCTTACCCTGATGAAAAACATGAAAGAGGCGGGAGAGGTCCCCGCCCGGAAAACGTATTTCTATTTCGCAATGTACGAGGAGATCGGCCACGGAACGGTCACGCTTCCGGAGGGCGTCGTCGACATTCTTGCGGTCGACATCGCCCCGATGGGACCGGATCAAAATTCCGATGAAAGGTGTGTCTCCGTCTTCGCGAAGGATTCGCGCTTCCCGTATCACGCGGGGATGAAAAGGGAACTGCTCGCGGCGGCACAGCGCGCCGGGGCGGACTGTGTCACCGATATTTTCACGCCGCACTACGGAACGGACTGTGACCCCGCGCTCGTCGCGGGCTACGATCTGCGCCACGGCGCGATCGGCCCCGGCACGCTGAACAGCCACGGCTACGAGAGGACCCATATCGACGGGTTGAAGAATACGTATCTGCTTCTGTCCGAGTACGTTCTGAACGGAGGAAACGGCAATGCTTGAAAAAGGAATGAAGGCCCCCGATTTTACGCTTCCCGACAAGGACGGGCGCGAAGTGTCGCTTTCCGATTTCAGGGGCAAAAAAGTAGTGCTGTACTTCTATCCGAAGGACAACACTCCGGGCTGCACGAGGCAGGCGTGCGCGTTCTCGTCGCATTACGGCGAGTTCAAAAAGCGCGGCGTCGAGGTGATCGGAATAAGTAAGGACAGCGCGGCGTCGCACCTGAAATTTGCGGAGAAGTTCTCCCTGCCGTTCATAATCCTTTCCGACCCCGACCTCACGGCGATCAAGGCGTACGGCGTCTGGCAGGAGAAAAAGATGTACGGCAAGACGACGTTCGGCGTCGTCCGCACCACGTTTATCATAGATGAAGACGGCGTGATCGAGCGCGTGATGAACAAGGTCAAACCGGACACGAACGCCGAGGAGATCCTCGCGGCTCTCTAATGGAAAATTGAAAATGGAAAATG
>JAFWTH010000130.1 GCA_017518975.1 Clostridia bacterium | reverse complement strand
TCGACTATATCGGATGAGAATAATACTGAATTCATCCCATCGAAGGAAAGATATATCGATCCTCTTGGAAAATCTTTTGTTACCTATTATGCACATTTGACTGACTTCGGCCCGAATTATACTGTAACGGTTAACGGCAACGTGATATCATTTGGGAACTAAAAGGTAGCAAGACAGGAGAGACGGTTCTCTGTCTTCCGAGAAAAAAAGATACAAGACACAGAACCGACCCCTGTCTTATGATGCATTTCTAGCCTATCGATATAGAAATCATAACTAAATGGAGGAATATGGTATGAATCATAAACACAGACCGAGCTTAATCAGCTTCTTGTTCTCAAACAAACCAGTTAACTGCAAAAAATGCGGGAAGCCTATTATTCGTTCAATCTCTTATGGGAAGTCATTGATGATCATTCGCTTTGTTGTTCTTTTCATCTTGTTCTTTTTCTGCGCGAGCGGTCAAAGTATTTTTAAAATTGATTTTCCATGGATTATTGCGTGGACTGTCGGCATAGGAATCCTTATCGTATTTTTTGAGTATCTGATTACACCGTTTGATTTAGTTGATAACGAATCAGGAAGACAGGGGGGAAGACAGGGGGATGGTTCTCTGTCTTCCGAGAACAAATAGATACAAGACAGAAGACAGGGGACGGTTCTGTGGCTTAAGACAGGGGACGGTTCTGTGTCTTAACGGTTTAGATTAAGGCACTGAGAGAGGCGCGAGCCGCACCTGCCTTTTATCAAAAAGCTGCACGAGCAGGGTGTATTTGTGAGACAATTATCGAGACTTTGTGGTATTAGCAAGGGTATTGTCGAAAAGTATATCAAGACATAGAACCGTCCCCTGTCTTATGAAATAATAATTCCACTGTAGAACGACATATTATATGAAATCGAGGCGATACATAATGAATGTAAGATTCAAAAGACTTTTAGCAGCAGTAATTGATTTCTATATTATTTGTTTTCTATCTTCTGGCTTAATTGGCATTATCACATTAGGTGAATTCAATGTTACTTATTTTTCCGTTTTGTTATATTTGGTTACATGTTTTTTGCTTTTCTTGTTTAAAGATTATGCGTTTAAAAACAAAAGTATAGGGAAGCGGGTATTTAAGCTAAAAGTTGCGAAAATAGACGGGACCAAATTGACGTTTATTGACATCTTAAAAAGAAGTGTGCCAGTCATATTTTTATTGCCAGTAGAAGTTCTATTGTTGATAATCAATAATAGACGAATCGGTGATATTTGGGCAAAAACAACAATTCTACGTGATTGTAATTTGGGTAAAAGAACAGATGATGTCATAGAGGAAATTAGGTCAGATGACTGACAAAGCATTCCTTGAGCATTTTTTCTTAAGGAACAAAAAAAGTATATGTTTATTGTTAATTGAAACGAGTAAGACAGGGGACGGTTCTGTGTCTTAACGGTTTAGATTAAGGCACTGAGAGAGGCGCGAGCCGCCCCTGCCTTTTATCAAAAAGCTGCACGTACAGGGTGTATCTGTGAGACAATTATCCCGGCTCTGCGGCATAAGCAAGGGAATGGTTGAAAAGTATATCAAGACATAGAACTGTCCCCTGTCTTATGATTTAATGGAGAAATAGCAATGAGAATTCAAAAAAAGGATTTGTTCTTTTCGATATGTCCGGTAATAAATATTTTTAATTTTTTCAGATTGTTTTTCCTTTCGATCAAAGGGAAACTCCCTTGGCGAATAATGATTTATGCCGTGATTCTTGCTCCTATCTGTTCAATACCGAGTATGTTTCTTTCTCATTACTTGGATGATTCTGTATGGAAATGGCTTTGGCAGATTGTCATTTATTTGGAATTGGTTTTAGAAAATATAATCCTTAGTTTGATAAAGAATCATATTGAAACGAAGAAATATGAAAAACAAGAATAATGTCAGAAAGGCAAAAGACGGTTACGGGAAATACAAGTACGATGATCTCGGACTGTACTGGTACGGATCTGTATTAGAGGGTATAAGACAGGGGAGGGTTCTGTGTCTTGACGTTGTAAGTTCACGTCGACAAGCAAGACATAGTGTCTTGCAAACCGCGGAAAGCAAATATAACTGAAAAACCGCCTCTCGGCGGTTTTTTCGGTATGGCAGATTATTATTACTGTTTATCAAGTTGTCTTTTGTATTTCTTCGTTCCGAAGTAGAATTTCGGGAGCTTCATCATCCGCCCGATCCTCGACGGCTGACGGATCAGCCGATACAGCCATTCGAGACTGAGCTTTCTGAAGAACGCTGGTGCGCGCTTCAGCGTTCCCGAATAGACGTCGAGCGAGCCCCCGAGCCCGAGCATCACGCGGACGCTTTCAAGACGGTCTCTGTTTTCTATCATCCATTTTTCCTGCGCCGGAACGCCGAAACAGACGAACAGTATCGCGGTTCCGCTTTCGTTTATCTCGTGAACCATAGCGTCGTTTTCCTCGCCCGATTTGCTGAAATACCCGTGGTGAGTTCCGACGATCTCTGCGTCGGGATATTTCTCCTTCAGTTTTTCAGCCGCGGCTTCCGCGACCCCCGGCTTCCCGCCCATAAGGAAAACGGGCAGTTTTTCTTCTCCCGACTTCGCGACGAGCGCCTCGCCGACCTCGACTCCCGGAACGGGCGATTTGAGCGGAGTGCCGAGTATCTTCGACGCCTTGATGACGCCGACGCCGTCCGGAAGAATAACGTCCGCCTGACTGACTACGGCGGCGAATTCCTCTTCCTCGATGCATTTCTGTACTATCTCCGCGTTTGGAGTGACGACGGCGCACGTTTTGTCTCCGTGAGCGAGACCGATAAGCATATCGACCGCTTCGGGAAGGGTAACGTTGTCGAATTCTATCCCGCGTATGTTTATCTTTTCCATAATAACTCCGGATATCACAATACACCGACGGTTACGCCGGTGTATTGATCTTTTTTTATTTCGTTTCTTTTTCGAGGTAGTCGACTACGTCGCCGACCGTGATGAAACCGCGTATATCGTCTTCGTTGATCTCAATGTTGAACTTTTCCTCACACATAAGGACGAGATCGGCGAGCTCCAGAGAGTTGACTCCGAGGTCTCCGACGAGTTCCGCTTCGGGAGTAACGTCCTCTTCGTTGACAGACAGTTCGTCAACGAGCAGTCGTTTCACGTTTTCAAACATTTTCTTTCCTCCGGGTGTCAGATGAGTTCTTTGACCTTGGAACTCTTACCGACTCTGTCGCGCAGATAATAGAGCTTCGCTCTTCTTACCTTACCGCGGCGAATGACGTCTACCGCGACGACGTGGGGAGAGTGGATCGGAAAAGTCTTTTCCACTCCGCAGCCGTAAGCAACGCGGCGAACGGTGAAGGTCTCGGAGATACCGCCTCCGTGACGGCCGATGACCGTACCTTCGAACATCTGGATCCTCTCTCTGGATCCCTCTTTGATCCTGTTGTGGACTCTCACGGTGTCGCCGATAGAAAACTTCGGCAATTCTTCCTTGAGCTGCTCACCGACAAAAGCGTCGATTTTTCCCATTTTGAAAACCTCCTTTTGGTGTCAGAACATTCTTGCTGAGCATGGCAGAGGACTGTTCTTTTTCGCAAACAAAGGTATTCTACCACATAATTCTCCCCTTTGCAATACTTTTTATAAAAAAAGTTCCTTACAAATATTATGAAAAGAACGTGTCGGGGATGGGCGGGACAAGGTGTCATATCGTAGCGGAGGGCCAAATATAAATTAACCGAACGAAGGGAGGGCGATACCGTGACGGGAAGAAGCGCGCTTGAAAAAGAAGCGATCCTTATGCTTCCGCCTAAACTGTCGGGAGCGGTTGTCCGGACTCTCGCGTTTCACGCGGGCGCTCTTTGTGAGATCCGGTTGAGAGCGAACGGACCTCTGACCGTGACCGTTGACGGCAGTGAGTTCAGGACGGGCGCCGTCTGCTCCGCCGACGACGTAGAATACGTCGTTCGGTCGCTCTCCGGCAATTCGCTCTATTCACACGCGGAAACGATCAGAGAGGGTTATATCTGCGCGTCCGGAGGGATCCGCGCGGGGATATGCGGCAGGGCGGTCACGCGCGAAGGGAAGATCGACGCCCTGGCTTCCGTTTCTTCCATTAATGTCAGGATACCGCGCAGGGTGCCGGGCGCCGCCGACGGCGTTTACAAACTCATATCGACGCTGTCGCCTCCGTGGGGCGTTCTGATCTATTCAAAACCGGGAGTCGGCAAAACTACGGTTTTGCGCGAGCTTATATGTCTTTTGTCGACGGGTGACCGCGCCCGCCGTCTTGCTGTCGTCGATACGAGATTCGAGTTGTCGGCGGGACTTGAGTGCCATTCGTCCCTTATCGACTTCCTCTCCGGTTATCCGAGAGAAAAGGGGATTGAGATCGCGACCCGGACGCTCTCTCCCGAGATCGTCGTCTGCGACGAGATTTCTTCGCTCACCGACGCTGAAGCGGTTCGGGACGCCGCGTCCGCGGGCGTCTCGGTCATAGCGACCTGTCACGGCCCGTCCTTTGCCCGTATCGCGGGAAAGGGAGCGGTCCGATCTCTGATCGCGTCCGGTACGTTCGATCTTTTCATCGGACTCCTGAAACGAGAGTCGAACGGCCCGGGTTACGTTCTCGACGTCGGCGAGAAGGCGGCGTCTTGACCGCCGCTTTCGCGGCGGGCGCGTCTCTCGTTCTCGCATGTTCGCTCGCCGTAACGGTATCCGTCGTTTCCGATAAGCGGAAAAGGATACGCCATACCGAGGCGGTCCTCGATCTTATATCTCACGTGAGATCGAATATCGAGCTTTTCCTGACACCGGTCAGCGGGATCTTTTCGGATTTCAGAAACGACGACCTTGAAGCGTGCGGGTTTTCCGCCGTATTGCGGGATTCCGGGATCGAAGAAGCGGTAAGGAAAGGCGCCGCTTCTTTGTCGGTGGAAACGGAGGAGGTTCTGACGTTCTTCTCGTCTTCCCTCGGTAAAAGTTATAAAGAAGATCAGCTGCGTCTTTGCGATTACTGCGGCGAAAAGATAAAAGCCGAGCTCGAGCGGGAAAGGGAAGAACTGAAGCGCAACGTCGGGGCGTATCGCTTCGCTCCGCTTATCTTCGCGCTGTTTATAATACTCTGCTTTATATAGCCGGAAGGAAGTCCCGATGGATATTTCAGTCGTTTTGAAAGTTGCGGGGGTCGGAATTCTCGTCGCCGTTATTCACCAGATCCTTTCGCGTTCCGGCAGGGAGGAGATGGCGACGCTCGTTTCGGTCGCCGGGATAATCATCGTTTTATTTCTGATAGTCGACCGCGTTTCCGATCTTTTCGGAACGATCAAACGGATTTTCGAATTGTGAGCGGATTTTTCAAAATATGCGGAGCGGCGCTTCTCGCCGTTTGCGCGGGGCTTTTCCTTAAAGACAGACACCGTGACCTGTCCTCCGTTATCGCCGTTTGCGCCGGAGTGGCGATTTTGTCGGCGACAGTCGGTTGCGCGGAGCAGATAACGGAATTCATAAAAGACGTGTCGGAGGGAAGCGCGGCGTCTTCGTACGTTCCCGTTCTTCTCAAAGCGGTCGGCTTTTCTGTCCTGACGGAGATATCCGTCGGGATATGCAGATCCGCCGGAGAGGAGGGACTCGCAGGAGCGGTGGGATTTGCGGGAAGATGCGAGATCCTTCTTCTGGCGCTTCCTTACGTCAGGGAACTCGTCGGAGTTGCGCTCGGAATGCTCGAAAGATGAAAAAAACGTTTATTCTGTTATGCTTTATATTCATTGTGATATCCGCGCTCCCGGCGTGCGCGGAACCGATGCGGTTCGATTTTGACGAAAACACGGCGGCGTCGCTCTCCGATCCCGATCTGTCCGCGGCGGCGTCGTTCCTTCCGGACGGCGCGTCGGACGAGCTTGCGGAGTATCTTGAAAACAGCGGCAGCGCCGGAAAAGCGGAGGCGATATCGGACAAGCTCGATCCGCGTTTTTGGGGAAGTTATGTCCTCACCGAACTTGAAAACTCTTTTCTCTCGGGAGCCCGTATCCTCGCGACGGTCCTCGGCCTTATCATCCTGTCGTCGGCGGTTTCGGCTTTCACCGGAAATGAGGAAGGCGATCTTTCCGGCGCTCCGCTCGGGCTGACGTCGCTTTTCGTCGCGCTTGAGGTCGCGCGTGCGTCCGCGTCGGTCGTTTCGACCGTTTCGGAATACCTTTCGCGTCTTTGCTCGCTGATGAACGTTATGACGCCCGTTATGAGCGCGCTTTATATCACGTCGGGCAGAGTGACGGAGATGAGCGTAAACTCGTCAGCGCTGATGCTTTTCATCACGCTTACCGAAAATGCGAACACTTACGTTCTGCTTCCGTTTGCCGCCTGCGTGCTTGCGCTTACGTCCGTTTCGACGCTCGGATCGGGAGGAGGGCTCGCGTCGTTTTCCAAAGCGGCGGGAAAGGTCCTGACGTGGGTCATTGCATCCGTTGCCGCTGTGTTTTCGTTCGTTATGGGGGTTCAGACGGCACTTGCGCGCGGGACCGACACTCTCGCCGCCAAAGCAGTGAAATTCGCGGTGGGGAGCGGCGTTCCGATAGTCGGAGGCGCGATGTCGGAGGCGGTAACTACCGTGGGAGCGAGTTTGTCGCTGATAAAAAAGACTTCGGGCGGCGCGGCGGTCGTGATGATTCTTTTCATCGTCGTTCCGGTTCTCGCGCGAGTCGCCGCGGCGCTGATATCGCTGTCCTTGTGCAAAGGGGCGGCTGAGTTCGCCGGCGCTGACGCGGCCGCCTCCGTTATCTCCGGGGCAAGGAGCGTTCTTGCCGCGTTTGCCGCTCTCGCGGCGTCGTCGGGGATCCTCTTTCTTTTCGCCGCCACGCTTTTTATGAATTCATCGGTCGGGTAAAAAATGGAGTACGTCAGAAATCTGATCATAGTGTGCGCAGTTGGGTCCGTCGCCGCGGCTTTTACGCCGTCACGGTACGGCCGGGGCGTCAGAGCGCTCGCGTTCCTTCTCGTCGCTTTAACGGCGGTCTCACCGATCGCGGGCTTTTTCCCGCACGCCGGCGACGTTCTCGGAACGGTCGGCGAGACGGATAAGGAAGCCGTCGACGCGCCGTCGTATGAGGACGCGGTCCTTGAAGAGACGGCGGGACTTATCGCCTCATACGTAAGGGATACGCTCGACGAGGCGTACGGCGTGAGAGACGGAGTCAGGATAAGCGTTCTGTTTGACGACGGCGAGACCGGATCGCCCTCGCTGACGGAAATACAGATTTTCTGCGGCGTCAGATTTGATTCGTACCGGGACCGGAAGATCGAGGATGAGCTTTCCCTTGCTCTCGGGTGCGACGTTTTCATTTTTTCGGAATAGGGCAACTGCCGCCATACTGAGAAAGGCGTATCCGTTATGAAAAATCCTTTCGGGTTCTTAAAAGAAAAAAAGTGGATAATCATCGTTGCCGGAGCCGCGCTCGGCGTTTTCCTCATTGCGTACCGTCCGTCGTCCGCGCCCGATACGGCGGCGCAAGAGGACGGGTTTGAAAAGATCAGTTTCTACACGGAAACGCTTGAGGAAAGGATCGAGGATCTCTGCCGTTCCTCCGTCGGGATAGAAGACGTCTCGGTCCTTCTGACGCTCGATTCGGGCTCGGAGTACGTATACGCCGCCAACACGTCGGAAAACGACGGTACGGGAACGAGGGAATACCTTATCGTGTCCGGAGAGGACGGCGGCGAACCCGTCCGCGTGACGGAAATATATCCGAAGGTAAGAGGCGTCGCCGTCGTCTGTACGAACGGCGACAGGGCGGAGATCAAGGAGAAGATCACGGCGCTTCTATCGGCGGCGCTCGGCGTTCCGTCAAACAGGATCAGGGTATCGTCGTGAGTAATATCGGCAAGAGCGTTTTCATATATTTGCTTAGGAAAACTCCTTCTGCTCTAACTGAACAACCCGGTAATTTTATTTATGGAGGATAGAAAATGAAGACCGAAACGAAGGAAAAAATGAGATCGATGTGGCAAAAAACGGCCGGTACGTTGAAAAAACCGAACAAGAAGATTATCGCCGCGGTTTGCGCCGTTGTACTCATCGGCGCGGCGGTCGCGGTAAATCTCATCTTTTTCGGAAACGCGGAAAATACCGCCGAGGCGGAAAAGACCGGGCTTGCCGTAGATCTCACCGCGCTCAAAGATCCGGAGGACGCGGAAAAGAGAGACGCCTCCGTCTCCCAAGACGACGCAGACGACTATTTCGCGACCGTTTCTCTCGGGCGACAGCAGGCGCGCGACGAGGCGATGGAGGTTCTGAATTCCGTCAGTCAGAGCGCGGACGCCACCGCTGAGGCGAAAGCCGCGGCAATGGACGATATGAACCGCATCGCGCTCGATATCGAAAGGGAAGCGCAGATCGAGACGCTCGTAGTCTCACGCGGTTTCAAAAACTGCGTCGCGGTGATCAACGGAGATAACGCGAGCGTCATCATCGACTCCGATCCTCTGACTCCCGGCCAGGCGGCTCAGGTCAGCGAGATCGTTTACGAGGCAGCGGGCATCGTCCCCGCTAATCTGAAGATCATCGATAAAAAAAGTTGAGAAGCGCGGCTTCTCAACTTTTTTTATTTGATTTCAACCGTGACTTTGTCGCCTGTGATCTTTGCCGCGGCTCTCATCACCGTTCTCAGCGAATTTGCGATGTTTCCGTGACGTCCGATTATCATTCCGGTGTCGGACGGCGATACGGTAAGCGTCAGAGTGACGTTCGTGCCGTCCCGCACCTCGGCGACGTTTACGTCGTCCGGATTGTCGACTATCGCCTTTACCATATCGGCAAGGATACGGCTGAAGTCGATCTCCTGTGTGCGAGTTTCATCCATATCGGTCACTTACTCGGCGTTCTTGCTCTTGTTGATGAGACTTCTGACCGTTTCTGTGGGCTGAGCGCCGGTAGCGATCCACTTCTCGATCTTCTCGTTGTCGATCTTGATCGTTGCGGGCTCCGTCATCGGATCGTAAAATCCGACCTGCTCAAGAAATCTGCCGTCTCTCGGATATCTGGAATCCGCAACGACGATTCTGTAAGAGGGTGATTTCTTTTTACCTGTTCTTCTGAGCCTGATCTTTACAGCCATTTCTTTTTTCTCCTTTATAATTGTTTGAATTTTGTTTATTTAATCCTCCCGGGGGAGGGATCAAACCGTGATCAGAAACCGAAAGGCATTCTCAGTCTGCCTTTTTTGTTCTTTATCTTTTTGCCGGAAGCCGTCATCTGACGGAACATTTTGTTCATCTGTTCATACTGTCTGAGAAGTCGGTTGACTTCCTCGACAGACGTGCCGGACCCCGCCGCGATCCTCTTTTTCCTCGCGCCGTTTATTATATCGGGCTTTTCACGTTCTTTTTTCGTCATAGAGAGGATTATCGCTTCCGTGTGCGCCATCGCTCCCTCGTCGATTTGCGCGTTTTTGAGCTGCGCGGGACGCGCTCCGGGGATCATGGCGAGGATCTCTTCCATCGACCCCATTTTTTTGAGTTGTCTGAATTGTTCGAGAAAATCGGAAAGGGTGAAAGTGTTCTCGCGGAGCTTCCGCTCGAGTTCTTCCGCCTGTTTCTGGTCGAACGCCTCTTCCGCTTTTTCTATAAGCGACAGTACGTCTCCCATTCCGAGTATCCTCGAAGCCATCCGCTCGGGATGGAACGGTTCGAGAGCGTCGAGTTTCTCGCCCGTACCGACGAACTTTATCGGTTTGCCGGTTACGTATCTGACCGATATCGCAGCGCCGCCTCTCGTGTCTCCGTCAAGCTTCGAGAGAAGAACGCCGGTGATATCGAGTTTTTCGTTGAACGATTCGGCGACGTTGACCGCGTCCTGTCCGGTCATTGCGTCGACTACGAGAATAATCTCGGTCGGACCGACCGCTTTTTTGATCGATTCGAGTTCGTCCATGAGAACTTCGTCGACGTGGAGTCGTCCTGCCGTGTCTATAAAGACCATATCGTATCCGTTTTTGACGGCGTGCCTGACGCCCTCGGAGGCGATGCGGACGGGATCGTCCTTACCCATGTCGAAAACGGGAACTCCGATCTTC
>JAFWTH010000129.1 GCA_017518975.1 Clostridia bacterium | reverse complement strand
TCCGAAAGGAGAAAAGATATGAAACTCACTTTTATGGGCGCGGGAAGCACCGTTTTCGCGCGCAACGTGGTCGGCGATACCATGATGGCCGATCCCTTCCACGACGTTGAGGTCGCTCTTTACGACATCGACGCACAGCGTCTCGAGGAGTCCTACACGATCATCACCGCCATGAACGACACGGTGAACGAGGGACGCGCAAAAATAAAAAAATATCTCGGAGTCGAGAACAGACGCGAGGCGCTCCGCGGAGCGGATTTCGTCGTGAACGCGATACAGGTCGGTCTTTACGACCCCTGCACGATCATCGACTTTGAGGTGCCGAAGAAATACGGTCTCCGTCAGACGATCGGCGATACGCTCGGCATCGGCGGTATTTTCAGAGGACTGCGCACGATCCACGTGCTGAAGGGCTTTGCGGAAGATATGGAGTCCGTCTGCCCGAACGCGTGGTTCCTCAACTACACGAACCCGATGGCGATCCTCTCCGGCTTCATGCAGAGATTCACGAAGGTAAAAACGGTCGGTCTGTGCCACTCCGTCCAGGTCTGCTCGCACGATCTGCTTGAATCCCTCGGAATGGAAGACAAGCTCGAGGGACGCTACGAGAAGATCGCGGGCATCAACCACATGGGCTGGCTGCTCGAGATCCGCGACAGGGACGGCAACGACCTGTATCCCGAGATCAGACGGCGCGCGGCAGAGAAGAACGCGGCCGGGAAGCACCACGATATGGTCCGCTTCGACTACATCGCGAAACTCGGCTACTACTGCACCGAGAGCTCGGAGCACAACTCGGAGTACAACCCCTTCTACATCAAGCCGGGCAGAGACGATCTGATCGAGAAATTCAACATCCCGCTCGACGAGTATCCGCGCCGCTGTATCAGTCAGATCGAAGGCTGGAAAGCGGAATACGCGGAGATACTCAAAACAGGAAAGATCGAACACGAAAGATCACGCGAGTACGCGTCTCACATCATGGAAGCGATCGTTACGGGCAATCCGTACAAGATCGGCGGAAACGTTCTCAACCGCGGCGTCATCTCCAACCTGCCCTACGACGCGTGCGTCGAGGTACCCTGCCTCGTCGACAAGAACGGCGTCACGCCGACGTACGTCGGCGATCTTCCCCTCCAGCTCGCGGCGATGAACTCCTCGAACATCTACGCTCAGATGCTGACGATCGAGGCGGCCGTCACCTGCGACCGCTCCAAGGTCTATCAGGCCGCGATGATGGATCCCCACACCGGCGCGGAGCTGTCGACCGACGAGATCGTCGCGATGTGCGACGAGCTGATCGCGGCGCACGAAGGCGCGGGTTATCCGATATTCTGATCATTCAACTCAAAAGCCGCCCGAGATCTCGGGCGGCTTTTTTGCGCTTCATTTTCTTGTCATTCTGAGTGAAGCGGAACAAAGTGGAGCGAAACCGAAGAATCTTCTCAGATCCTTCGGCTCCGCTTCGCTGCGCTCAGGATGACACTTTTTTTTCAAAACCTATTGACAAAGCAAGTGTATCTGTGTATTATTGTACTAACACGATAATACAAAAGGAGGATATCATTGAACAACTGGAAATTCGATCCGGAGAAACCGCTGTTCAGGCAGATATGCGACAGACTGTGCGACGAGATCGCGCGCGGCGTATACCAGCCGGGCAGCAAAGTTCCCTCTGTCAGAGAACTCGCGGTGATCGCCGGGGTAAACCCGAACACCGTCCAGCGCGCCCTGTCCGAGCTTGAAGACGAGGGGATCCTCGTCTCGCGGCGCGGCGACGGCCGTTACGTGGCGGACAACGTGACGATGCGCGACAATATGCTGCTCGAACGGTCGCGGACGGCGACTCACGAGTTCGTCCGCGCAATGAGGGATCTGGGACTTGACGATCACATGATCCGCGAATCGCTTGAAAAGGCGCTGAGTGCGCCGTCCGATACGAAAGGAGTTGACGCTGCAAGTGGAACAACAGTATATTCTTGAATGTAACAACCTGTCGAAGCTGTACGGGCAGAAGCCCGCTCTTATCGACGTAAATCTCAAACTCTGCCTCGGCAGGATCGTCGGCCTGCTCGGTCCGAACGGCTCGGGCAAAACGACGCTGATCAAACTCGCAAACGGTCTTCTGACGCCGACGTCGGGCGAGATCCTCATAAACGGAATGAAGCCGGGCGTCGAAACGAAAAAGATCGTCTCCTTCCTTCCCGACTGTGATTTTCTCGCCGGGTGGATGACGATCGAGCGGGCGATCGAATACTCCCGCGATTTCTTCTCCGATTTCCGCACCGACGCCGCGAAAGAGATGGTGGCGCGGCTCGGTCTCGATCTCAAGCAGAAAATAAGAACGCTCTCGAAGGGTAACCGTGAAAAGGTCTCCCTGATCCTCGCGATGTGCCGCGAGGCGAAGCTGTATCTGCTCGACGAGCCGATCGCCGGGGTCGACCCCGCGACGAGAGAATATATCCTTGAAACGATCCTCGCGAATTACGCGGAGAACTCTACCGTCGTGATCTCCACCCACCTGATCGCCGACGTCGAGACGATCCTGAACGACGTTCTGTTCATCCAAAACGGAAGAATAGACCTTTACAGAAGCGCTGAGGAGATCCGCGAGACGGAGCATATGAGCGTCGACGCTCTGTTCAGGGAGGTGTACAAATGGTAAGGAAACTTTATAAGCACGAAGCGCTCTTTTATCTGCGCTGGTTCATTCCGATCGCCTCGGCGTGCATAGGCATCGCGCTGATAAGCAAACTGACGATGCTCTTCCCCAACAATCAAATCACGGAAATACTCAAGTCCATGATCATTTCGGTCTATATCTCTTCGCTCTTCGCGATGATCGTATTCGGCATCGTGATTGTGTCGCTCAGATTTTTCAGAAGCATGTTCACTCACGAGGGATATTTCACCCACACGATCCCGGTCGAGCCGTCGGCTCTGCTCAACTGCAAGCTGATCTGCGGCGTGCTGTTCATGCTCGTTCTCGTCGCGGTCGCCGGAACGTCGGTCTTTATAATGTCGCTCGGTCAGGAACTCGCGATCGTCCTGAATCAGATCTTCAAAGGGCTCGCGTCCGCGTTCAGGCACGGTCAGGGACTCGACGTCGTTCTGTTCGTCATCGAGGTCTCCCTCTGCGCGCTGTTCTACCTTCTGAGAACGATCCTGCACGTTTACTGCGCCTGCTCCATCGGTCAGCGTATGAAGAGCAAGATCGGCGGCGCGATCATGTGGTTCTTCATCCTCTACGGGATCCAGCAGGGAGCGGGAACGGTCCTCGAGCTCGTATTTCTCCCCGTACTCTTAGGCGACAACTTCTCGACCGTGACGATGCATATCATGCTGTCGGGATACGCTCTGTATCAATTCGCGATCGCGCTGACGTTCTATCTGATCTCGAGATACAGGATCAAGAACAGGCTGAATCTGGAGTGACAGGATCAGTTATGATCGCCCTTCGGGCAAGTTATGAGTTATGATGCGCTCAGCGCAGTTATGAGCCGCTTCGCGGCGTTCAACTTTTCGCGAAGCGAAGATCACAACTCGCGTGCGGAGCACGCGATCATAACTTTCGCCGCAGGCGAAACCATAACTGATCAACAACACAGTATTGAGATTGAAAGGAAAACATTATGAAGAAGATATGCGTGTTTCTATGCGTCATTGTTATTTCCTGCTTTTCATTGACCGCTTGCTTTGACCCACTCGAAGCGCTTCTGCTCTTTCCGGGAGACAACAATCTGACTGAGAGTTTACAGCCAAATACGCAGGCACCGTCAAAATGGGTATCTGAAGAACCGTCTATATGGTTTGAAGTATATATAGATGAACGGTTTGTTGATGCTGAAATATTGAATGAAGACGGAGACGTCGTTGAATATGACGATGGCCTCAGAATGATAGGCGAAGCGGAGATTGACGGCGTTATCTACGACGTCAGAATAGAAATTGGTAGAGGCGGAACGTTTTACATCTATGAAATTGATGAAGAAAAGAATGAAGACGATTTAATGTGGTTTCACGGTATTCCTTCATATCACAACGGTTGGTTCACATTAGAAACAGTGGCCGACGAAGATGAAATGTACCACGGGAAGTATAATGAAATCAAATTCGTAAGAGTCGATGACGCAGAATCGACGGCTTCCGAAAGGGGATAAACGGATGAAAAGGAAGACGATTCTTTCCGCGCTCGCGCTTGTGCTGATCTGCGCGATCGCGCTGACGTTCTATCTTATCTAACGGTTCAGGATAAAGAACAGGTTGAATCTGGAATAAAAAGCAGGGGGCTATATCTATGAGAAAACAAATTTTGAAGACCGCTTGTTCGATCCTTTTGTTGTCGTTTATCTTGACGCTTCTCGTGTCATGCGTTAGGATAAAGGGCACCGACGCAGAAAGCGTTAAAGAGGTTTATAATTACATCGGAAATGAACCTGAAGCGTTTCAGATAATTAAGGCGATTTTCCCCAAATCGGTCGATGAAGCTGAAATCATCGAATCGGGAGTATTCTTTGAGGAAATCTTTTGGGACGACTATGTTCTGTTTATCAAGTGCCGATATTCTCCGGAAGAATTCGAGAATGAACTCGAACGGTTGAAAAAAGTTAAAGTCGGACCCGAACCCGGGCACTCCGGATACGTTGACGAAGAGCAACGATCCATAACTTGGTTTAATCTTTTCTCGAAGGACGGTAACTCGATTATCGATTACGTTATGTGGTTCGACGATAATACGGTCGCATACATATCGGTGAAAACCGTATATTCGAACGTCGTTCTTTCGACCATTCCGGAGGCATACCGTCTTCCCGAGGTATTTGACGCTGAGAAAGACGAATGAATCGAAACAATTCTTCGACAGGTCAAGACAATTGAAGAATCAAGCGGAGGTTTAAGCATGGAAGAAGAATACGATCTCGTCCTGAAAAAGGTCAAACGGAAAAAACGGGTTTTTCTCACGATTGTTATCTTTACCGCTTTGTTTGCAGCTCTGTTCCACAAGGGCAATATCATAATGAACGTCGAATACGGTTTCGTTCCGGGGTGGGCATTTGCGGTAATCTTCGCCGTCGCGTTCGTTTCAGCTGTTATTGTGGGAATTTCCAATAGTATTCTGATTAAAAAAATTCTCAGATACGAGTGCGATCCCGTCAAATACCTCTACGTATACGAAAACAATCTGAGCGCACGGCAGCGCACAAACCCACCGACGGATCTGACGGTCGTCAGATGCATAGCCTTTTTCGACTCGGGCGATTTTACAAACGCCCGGGAAGAGGCGAAAAAACTGATTGGTACGAAAAAAGAGTTTCTAGGCTATTATGTACTCCTTAAGACCGCATATCTGGAAAACCGCACGGAGGAATTCCTAGAATTATACCCTCTCTTCGCGGGTTCTGTTGAGACAAGTCCGGAGAAGAACGTGCTCGGTGCTCTGATCTCGCTCGCGGCGTTTCTGAACGACGCCGTAACCGGTGAAAAACAGGACGTGATAAAACGGGCGGAATCGTTTTCCCTGCAGACGTCCGACCCGTACAACACGACCGTCGCCGCCTTTTTCCGTGGAAAAGTCTTTCTGTCCTGCGGCGAGATCGACAGTGCGAAGGAGTGCTTTGAGACCGCCGCGCGAACCGGCGGAAAACTGTGGTTCCGCGAGGAAAGCGAACGGCTTCTCGAGGAAATCGGGAAAGACGGGAGTACGAAAAAATGAGTCGGAAAACAATTCTTTCCGCGCTCGCACTTGTGCTGATCTGCGCGATCGCGCTGACGTTCTATCTGATCTCGAGATACAGGATCAAGAACAGGCTGAATCTGGAATAAATACGGAGGGAACTCTATGAAAAAGCAAATCACGAAAAGCGTTTTTATTGTTGTCATATCGCTTATTACATTTCTGACTTCATGTTCAAATATTTCGTATGAAGACAGAGTAAAATGGTTAATGTTTGATCATATCGTGTATAACGGGGATTCTTACTATCAGGTCCATCCTGCAAAAGTACCATTCAAGCATTGTAACGGAAAGATAATGGTACAGTTAGTTGACAAAAAAGGCATTCCGTACGACAAGGACAGATTTGAAGAGGCATACCTATATGATGGAGATACAGACGCTACCTACATTTATGTTTCAAGTACATCCAGTGATTATATGAAGCGTTCTTCAAATTAGTCGCTGTCCGGAAAAGGAGTTGAAGCCATGAAAAAAGCGTGTTGCGCTATTTTTGCCCTCGTTATTCTTTCCGCCGTTCTGTGCTCGTGCGCGGGGCGTATCGCGGACGCGGTGGTGTCCGCCGTCGAGGGAAAAATGACGTATGAGCAGATCCGCGATCTCTCGCGTTACAAAACGATCGTCTGCGACGGGGCGACGTACCGATTCATCGAATCGGATCAGGACGCGGAGGACGAATTCTCGCGCGACGGGAATCTCCTTTTGGGAGACGAAGCGGAATACAAGCTCGCCGATGAAAACGGCGTCCCGTACGATGAGACTCGAAGTGAAAAAGGATTCTTTTTCGAGGGTGATGAAGAGAAAAAATATATCTTCATCCCGGACACCGCCACGGTGTGGACGAAGGACGGAGAAAAATGATATACGGCTTTGCCGTATGAAAAAATTCAGGGCTGACCGAATCAGCCCTGAGTTTTTTTATTTACTTCCGGGAGGACGTGAGAGACGTCTTCGCCGGAGAGAAAACGGATGAAATTGTCGTGATATATTTTTTCTCTCACTTCGTCCGTGACGCCGAGATCGTCCATGATAGCGTTGTCGCGGGCGATCCAGCCGGAGACCCAGTCGACGTCGTAATCGTTCGCCATCGAGTCGGTCCCGAAAACGATATTGTTCTCGACGTCGTAGCCGACGGTGAAAAGCTTCGTCAAAAGATCCCGCCTGTATATCTCAGGCGTCCCGGGAGTGAGATCGAAGAACATCTCCGAGGATCGCCTCTGAAGATACGAGTTCAGGAATTTGCCGTAAACGGCGATGCACTCGTCGTGCCACGGCCACGAGCAATGGCCCATCGAGAATTTTACTCCTCCGGCGAGGTTCAGAAGCGATTCCCAGTTCGCCGGTCGGTTAAAGTCCGACGTATTCGTCCCGCCCCAGAGGATGCCGGAGTGATAGATCACGGGAAGACCCGTTTTCTCGATCGCCTCGAGCGTTCTCATGCTCTCGGGACAGCCGACGTAAAAACTGTCGCAGATCATCTTGAAAGCGACGACCCCGGACTCCGCGGCGTCCTTAATCTGATCCTCAACGCCTTTCTCGAACGGGTGTATCCACAGAACCGGAAACAGGCGCCCCTCGTACGGGCGGCACCAGTCGAAGAGGTTGGCGATCCGCTCGCGGTACGGAAGCTTCGCCAACGGCGCGGCTCCGCACTCGGGAGACGCCGAAAACAGCGCTCCGCCCCATACGCCCGATTCCTCCATTTTCGAGATCAGGCGAGCGGGCTCGGGTGCCCCGCCGTTTATATGGATATGCATGTCTATCCGCTTCACGCCGTCACCCCGCGAAAGATCCCAAAAGGAACTGAACGAGATATACGATACCGCCCGCCGCCATCAGGACCGCGAGGATAATGCACATCAGACGGACCGCCCTTTTCGCGGGCGTGGCGCGCTGCTTTTTAGGTTTGCTTTGCCCCTTATACGTTTTCTCAGCCATTTTTCATCACTCCAACGTTATCTGTTCTCCGGGGGAGTCGGTCGCGACTCCGGTCGCCGGTATTTTGATTTTTCTGATCTTAGGAACGTCGGCGTACTTTCGCGCGTCCTCTCCCGCGAACGCCGCGACGACCTTCTGATTTCTCTTGAGCGTCATGAGCGTGACGCCCGCAGACGTTCTCGTCGTCTTCTTCGGGATCAGGGAGGAAGATATCAGGATCGCCCTTCCCTCGTTCGATACGAGAATGATCTCCGTCTGCTCCTCCTCGTAGAACGCGGCGACGATCGGCGACGCCTCGGAATAGGCGTTTATCAGACGTCTCCTGTTCGCCTTCGTCTCGTAAGCGGACACGGGGATCCTCACGCCCTTGCCGTTCCCGAAGATGAATATGATGTATTTGTCCTCGGGGTAGTTCTTGAGCGCCTTCATCATTATGACGCCCTCTCCCTCGTCGAAACCGAGTTTGGCGGGGATAAAGTCGCCGAGTGACGACGCCTTGACCGTATCGAAATCAGAAACGCGGCACTTGTACGCCTTCGCCTTGTCGGAGAAGAAGAGCAGTTCCGCGATATTCTCGGTGTCCTCCTCGTTCCTGATGCCGTCTCCGTCTTTGAATTTCTGTTCGTCGGCGCCGCGCAGCGACTGGTAGGTTATCTTCTTGAAGTAGCCCTCTCTCGAGAGGAGAACCTTGACGCCGTAGTTCTCGGTAACTTCGACCGTAGGCGTCTCGACGATATCCTCCGGGAATACGAGGAACGTCTTTCTCGGCTTACCGTATTTCTTTTTGACTTCCTTGAGTTGATCGATGATCCGCGCCTTGAGCCGCAATTCGTCCGAGACTGTCAGTTCGAGATCGGCGATCTCCGCCTGGAGCGATTCGATTTCACGTATGCGTCCGATTATATATTCGCGGTTCAGGTGGCGCAGTTTGATCTCGGCGATATATTCCGCCTGTATCTGATCGATCCCGAAGCCCTCCATGAGGCGCGGGACGACGTCGGATTCCTTCTCCGTTCCGCGGACGATCGCTATAGCGCGGTCGATATCGAGAAGGATCTTGCCGAGAGCGCGCAAAAGGTGAAGTTTGTCTTTCTTTTTCCCAAGCTCGAAAGTCAGCTCGCGTCTGAGACATCCGATCCTGAACGTTATCCATTCCCTTATTATATCGCCGACGCCGAGCGTTCTCGGCGAGCCGTTTATCAGCACATTGAAGTTGCAGGAGAAGTTATCCTCAAGCGTCGTAAGACGGAAAAGCTTCGCCATCAACTGGTCGGGGTCCGTTCCGCGGCGGACGTCGAGGGTGAGTTTGAATCCGTTTTTGTCGATCGAATCGCGGTAATCGGTGATCTCCTTCAGTTTGCCGTCCTTCATCAGATCGGAGATCTTTTTGAGAATCGCCTCGATGGAGGTGGAATACGGTATTTCGAGGATCTCGATCACGTTTGCTTTCTTGTCGAAAGAATAGCGTGCGCGCAGTTTGAAGCTTCCGACTCCCGTTTCGTATATCGCCCTCATCTGCTCGCGGTTGTATATGATATCGGCGCCTCCGGGAAAATCCGGCGCTTTTATGATGTCGAGCAGACGGTCCGTCGTCGTTTTCGGATTTTTCAGTACCGCTATCGTTCCGTCGCAGATCTCCGCAAGGTTGAACGAGCAGATATTCGAAGCCATCGAGACGCCTATACCTTTGTTGTTCGACACGAGCACGTTCGGGAACGTCGTAGGAAGAAGAGTCGGTTCAGTCGTGGTGTTGTCGTAGTTGGGTACCATATCGACGGCGTTCCTGTCGATGCCCCCGAAGATCTCCGCACAGATGGGAGCGAGTTTCACCTCTGTATATCTCGCCGCGGCGTACGCCATTTCGGAGGAGTACTGTTTGCCGAAACTCCCCTTTGATTCAATGAACGGATGAAGGAGAGACTCGTTGCCGCGGGTCAGCCGGACGAGCGTTTCGTAGATCGCCGCGTCGCCGTGAGGGTTGAGACGCATCGTCTGACCGACGACGTTCGCGCTCTTTGTAAGACCGCCCGAGAGAAGCCCCATCCTGTACATGGTATACAGAAGTTTTCTGTGAGACGGCTTGAATCCGTCGATCTCCGGGATCGCACGCGAGACTATGACCGTCATAGCGTATGGCATATAGTTCTTCTCTATCGTCTCGGTTATCGGCTGGTCGGTGATATGCTCCTCAACCGCCTTGATTATCTCTTCTTTCTTTTTTCTTGCCATTCGGTCAGACTGCCTTTCACTGTTTCGTTATCTTTCCTCCGGCCGCTCTGATGAGCCGGTTGTAAAGAGCTAAGAATTTCCCCGTTTTCGGCGGCACTTTAACGTAGACTCTGTCGAGCGAAAGCTCGTCCGCACGCCGCAAAGCCGAGAAAAACACGTGGCACGCGTCGTCTGCTCCTCCGTCTCCTTCAAGCAGCGCAGTCCCGTTTACTTTTCCGGCGTACCTGTCCGGTACGATCGCGCCGACGCGCGGGGAGGAATCGGAGTTCGCCGCTTTTATCATTTCCTCGAGCGTGCCGTCGTACGCTATCACTTCGGCGCGCGGGGAGTAATGTTTGTACTTCATTCCGGGGGAGAGCGGTCTGTCGCCCGAGAGCGACGGGTCCGTGACCGCCCCCGCCACCGTGACGGAACGCATGACTTCAGAGAGCATATCGGCGGTGACGTCGCCGGGACGCAGGATCGTGCATCCTCCGTCGCCGTCGAGCGAGACGACCGTCGATTCGACGCCGACGCGGCACGCGCCGCCGTCGAGGATCGCGTCGATCCTGCCGTCAAGATCGGTGATCACGTGCGCCGCCTCGGTCGGCGACGGAGAGCCCGATCTGTTCGCGGACGGAGCCGCTATCGGACATCCGGACGCTTTTATCAGAGCGCGCGCCGCGGGGTGATCCGGGCAGCGCACCGCAACGGTATCGAGTCCGCCCGTGACGGACGGATCGATTTTTTCGGTCTTTTTCATAACGACGGTTAGCGGGCCGGGCATGAACCGTTCCGCAAGTCGGTAAAACTCGTCCGGAACGACGGCGAAATCCTCCGCCTCCCGGGGATCCGAAACGTGAACGATGAGCGGATTGTCCGACGGTCGCCCCTTCGCTTCGTATATCTTTTTCGCCGCGCCCGGATAATAAGCCGACGCGCCGAGACCGTAAACCGTTTCGGTAGGGAAGGCGACGAGCCCTCCCCGTTTTATTATATCCGCGGCGTACGATATCGCCGCGTCCAGGTCGTTCTCAAGCGCGAGGACGACCGTCTTTTTTTCATTCACCGATACCGCCTCCCTCTTTGAGGCGTTCCGCCGTGTCAGCGGTAATAAGGGCGTCGATCACCGGGTCCATATCGCCGTTGACGAACGATTCAAGCGTGTAGAGAGTGAGCCCGATACGGTGATCGGTCACCCTTCCCTGCGGGAAATTATACGTTCTTATCCGTTCGCTCCTGTCGCCCGAGCCGACCTGAGATCTGCGCGCTCCGGCGATCTTCTCGGTCTGCTCGCGCAGTTTCATATCGTAAAGCTTTGCGCGCAGGATCTTCATCGCGCGGTCACGGTTCTTGAACTGGCTTCTCTCGTCCTGACATTCTATCACGATCCCGGTGGGATTGTGTATCAGGCGGATGGCGGATTCCGTTTTATTTATGTGCTGACCGCCCGCTCCGGACGATTTGATCGTCTCTATCGTCAGATCCGAGGGATTTATCTCGATCTCGACGTCCTCCGCCTCGGGGAGCACGGCGACGGTCGCGGCTGACGTATGGATCCTGCCGAACGTCTCCGTTTCCGGGACGCGCTGTACGCGGTGGACTCCGCCCTCAAACTTGAATCTCGACCACGCGCCCTCTCCGGACACGATGAACGATATCTCCTTGAAGCCGCCGAGTCCCGTCTCATTCGAGCTTACAACCTCGACCTTGAAGCCGTGATTCGACGAGTACATCGAATACATACGGAAAAGGACTCCCGCGAAAAGAGCCGCCTCCTCACCTCCCGTACCGGCGCGGATCTCGACCACGACGTTCTTGTCGTCGTCCGGATCGCGCGGCAAAAGAAGGATGCGAAGCTCGTCCTCAAGCTCGGGGAGACGTTTTTTGAGCGTGTGATACTCCTCGAGAGCGAAGTCCCTCATCTCGGGATCGTCCTCGCTCTCGGCGAGAATACGGGCCTCTTCAGCCGCGTTCCTGACGCTCATATACTCCCTGTATTTTTCTACCGTCGGCAGGATCGCTTTACGCTCTTTCATAAGGCGGGTGAGGCGTTCCTGATCGGCGGCGACTGCGGGATCGGACAACTCTTCCTCGATGCGGTCGAAACGGTCCGATACGTCCTTGAGCTTTTCTAACATCTGACCGGATCAGTCCGCGTTGAATGCGGAAACGGCCTTATGAGTCTCGTAAAGGTCCGCCTTGGAGATCACCTCGAAAGGCGCGTGCATCGAGATGACGGGAACGCCTATGTCGATGGTGTCGATATTGTGGGTCGAGATGAACATGGCGACCGTTCCGCCGCCGCCCTGGTCGACACGACCGAGTTCAGCCATCTGCCATACGACGCCGGCTTTGTCGAGGAGCGCGCGGATCTTCGCGGTGAACTCCGCGCCCGCGTCGTTGGTGCTGCTCTTACCGCGGTGACCCGTGTATTTAGCCAGACCGACTCCGCAATGAACGATCGCGGAATTCGTTTTTTCGTAAACGTCGGGATAGTTGGGATCGTACGCCGCAGTGACGTCGGCGGAGAGGCATGCGGAATGAGCGCGGACGACCGCCGGGTCGGCGCCGCAATCTCGCGAGATCTTGTCGACGAGGTCGTGGAAGATCTCGCCCTTCATACCCGTGGGTCCGTCGCTTCCGACCTCTTCCTTGTCGGCGAAGATCGCCATGATCGTGCGGCGCGGCGCGTCCTTATGCTCGAGAAGCGCCGTGAGGCACGGATAAGCGCAGACGCGGTCGTCGTGACCGTACGCGCCGAGCAGCCATCTGTCGAATCCGATGTCGACACACTTAGCCGCCGGAACGGCGCAGATATCGGCGCTGAGGAAATCTTCCTCGGTGATACCGTATTTCTCGTTGAGCATCGAAAGTATCCTGATCCTGACGGCGTCTTTTTCAACAGGTTCGCCGTCCTCGATCTCGGGCGACGAGCAGATCATTATATTGAGTCCCTCGCCGGAAAACGCCTTGTCGAGAGGTTTCGTTCCCTGATCGCCCGAGAGGTGCGGGAGAAGGTCGGAGATGCAGAACTGCGGATCGCCCGGCTCCTCGCCGACTTTCACCTCGACGGTCGAGCCGTCTTTTTTGACGACGACGCCGTGTATGGAAAGCGGGATGGTCGTCCACTGGTACTTTCTGATCCCGCCGTAATAGTGCGTTTTGAAATAGCCGATCCCGTCTTTCTCAAAGACCGGAAGGGGTTTGAGATCGAGTCGCGGGCTGTCGATATGAGCCGCGCTGACGCGTATCCCGTCCTCTGCGATATCGCCGGAACCGACGACTGCGGCGATCACGCTCTTGTTCCTGTTGTTGACGTAGAACTTATCGCCGGCTTTCAGCGTCTTCGCGGGGTCGTATTCTTCAAATCCCCCGGCTGTGAGACGCGCGATCACCTCTTTTACGGCTTCGCGCTCGGTTTTCGACGCGTCGAGGAATGCGGCGTACCCGCGTGCGTACTCCTTCATCACGGCGAGGGCAGCTTCATCTTCTTTTTCAAAAGCGGTTTTCTTTTTGTAAACCAGATTTTCGATTTTGTCGCTCATTTTATATACTTCCTTTCGGTTTTAGTTACGTCAAATTATAAAGAGTTTTGTATTTGTCCGAAATTTCCTCGAGCTTTTTGACCTCTGCGGCGACTGATGCGTCCGGAATCGTGAGTTTCCCCATCTCGTCGAGGAGATCGGGATCGGCACGCCAGATCTCCACCGCCTCCCGACTCGACGCGACGGCGGCGAATACCTGTTCCCACCGTCCGAAAGAACTGTACAGAGTCGACAGATACATAGTGCCATACCTGACGTTCGTCTCCGGATCATAAAGGATACCGTCCGTCAGGTCCTCGTTCGTCACGGAAAGCAGCCGGGTAAAGTCCTCCGGTTTGAGGCCGGTGAGTCCGACGCCCGTATCGCTGCCGACGTGGTTCGACTGAAAGTCGCTTTCGTACTTGATGACAGAGTAAATAACTTTCTCCGGAACGCCGTATTCGAGGGAGTATTTCTCAATAAATTCGGAAAACTCTCTCGGATAATTCTTCAGATCCATATTCCGGCTGATCGCCTGCCAGAGAAAACCCATGACGACTGACAGAATGATAATCGCGGCGATCACAGCCGACCTTAACAGCGCTCTTTTGTATTTCATTCCCCGTATTTTTCCTTTAAGATCTCCGCGATCCTCTTCACGTCTTCTCTGATCGAGGTTCGCGGGCGGTCGGTATCGATGATCAGATCGACCGGAAGCTCCTCCGCTCCCTTCTGCGCGGCGATCCTTTCCGCGGCGCGTTCCGGCGGTATCCCGTCGCGGGAAACTATGCGGTCGATAAGTACGTCGTCCGGCGCGTCCGCCGCGATGACGTAATCACACTTTTTGTCTAGTCCGCTCTCAAAGAGGAGCGGCGCGTCGATGATTACGACGCGGAAGCCGCTCTTCCCAAACGCATCCGCGCGCTTCAGCGTCTCTTCTATAATGAACGGGTGAGACGTCCGGTTCAATAGTCCTCTCTTCTCTTTTCCCCCGCGCGCAAAAACGACGGATGCGACGTACTGCCTGTTGAGAGACCCGTCGGAGTTGACGGCGTCCTCGCCGAATATTTTCGCCAGCGCTTCGACGCATTCGCTGCGTTTCCCATCCTCCGGCGATGGCCCGATCAACTCGTGCCAGACCGCGTCTGTGTCGACGGACGGGATCCCGAACTCTTCAAAAAACGACGCGACGCTTCCCTTTCCGGAACCGCTTTTGCCGCAAAGACCGATAAGCGCGGGAGTGCTCTTCTTCTTCATATGATCACCGTTGCCCATATTTGCCTAATTATATATATTACCATATATACAGTTATTTTGCAATAGAATCACCTGCCGATTTTCAGTTTGCGAGTTTTGGAAAACCTTTGAAAACAGGTTGTAATATTCCCCGTTTTCTGTTAAAATGGTTTTTGAAAAAAGCCCGGCATACTCGCCGGGAAAACAATTAAAGGAGATAAGTCAATATGATCAAAGTCGGATTAGTCGGTGCAAGAGCCGAGTCGTTCGTCAGCGCGTTCTCCGCGAGAGACGATGCGAAAATCACCGCTGTTTGCGATCTGGATGAAGAAATCGTCGGGAATCTCGGAGACCGCCTTTCCCTGCCGAAAGAAGCGAGATTCAGGATCTATGAGGATATGCTCGACCGCGCCGATATAGACGCCGTCCTCATCGCGACCCCGATGCAGTGCCACGTGCCGCAGGCGATCAAGGCGCTCCAGACCGGACGCCACGTAATGAGCGAAGTCACCGCCGCCGTCACGATGGACGAACTGTGGTGGCTGATTGAGGCCGTCGAAAAGTCGGGCAAGATCTATATGTATTCCGAAAACTACTGCTACACTCCCGAGATGCAGATCGTCAAGGAAATGGCGCGCGCCGGGATGTTCGGCAAGATATATTACGCCGAGGGCGAGTACACGCACGACTGCACCGATCTGCGGAACTGGCACGGGCAGGTCGGCTGGAGATCGTACTGGCAGATGGGAACGCGCGGAGCGTTCTATCCGACGCACTCCCTCGGTCCCGTGATGCAGTGTCTCGACGACGACGAGAGGATCACGGAGATCGCGTGCTTCTCCTCGGGCAACCATAACCCGTACGGACTGCGAAACGACGACGTCAACCAGGTGATGTGCCGTCTGAAAAGCGGCGGACTCGTCAAGATCCGCGTCGACACGATCTCGCCCCGTCCGCACGCGCTGACTTACTATCAGATACAGGGTACGAAGGGCTGCTTTGAGGCGCCGCGCACCGGAGGCGACCACGTCGTGGCGGTCGACACCGAGGAAAATCCCGAGGGCCATACCACGTGGCGTTCGCTTAACGATTTCAGTTATATGCTTCCCGAGCGGTTCAAGTCCGGCGCGGGCAAAGGCGCGGGCCACGGAGGCGGCGACTACTATATCGTCGAGGACTTCGTGACGGCGATAAAGAATAACGAGATGCCGTACCTGAACGTGTACCGCGCGGCGGAGTGGACCGCGGTCGCGCTGCTCAGCCAGCTCTCCGTGACGAACAACGGCAGAACGATGGAGATGCCGAATTTCCGCCCGGGGATGAGCTGGGAGGAAAAGAGGATCAAACTTTGATGATACAAAGCAGCGGCAGGCACGGAAAAGTGCCTGCCGCCTTTTTAACTAAGGATTCTACATTTCGCTTATCGACTCAACGGCCAGTTTTCCGTCCCTGATCGTTCCGCTCACAACGACGAGCGTGCCGATCGCGGGGACGTCGCCGTCCCATATCAGTTCGATCTCCCACGAATTGTCGTAGTAGGGATCTTCCAGCGTATTCGCGGAGGCGATCCGTCCGTATGCAAGGAACTCTTCGTCTTCGAAAGCATCTTTGCGGTTCATCACGTTGATCATCTGAATGCGTTCCAGCGTACAGCTCAGCGAACACATATCCCTCTCGGCGGCGGGACCACGGTACTCCGTTTTGACTTTGACCGAAGCGTCGGTGATCCAGTATCCGTCGAGCGCGTCCGCGCCTGACGCGAACGTTCCCGACGCGGATACGAGAGAGCCGACGGGAGGAAGTTCGTCCGCGTTCTGCGGGACGATCTCCCACTGCCAGTCGCAGCATTTCGTCTGGTCGTAATAACCCCAGACGTAATAGCGCTGCCTGCCGTTATACGCGTCGTAGATAGTTGCGAAAACGCCCTCCTTGGAGACCTCTTTGCCGTCCAGTTCTTTGCCGTAGTCGGCGTAAAAAACGTTCTGATAGAGAAGATACTCATCCTGACTGAACACTTCGGGACGCGCGTCAGTCGCGCTCTGTCCGGAAGGATCCGTCACCGAAGGCACGGTCCCCGTCCCGTCGGAAGGCGCCGCGCCGCATCCGACGCACGCCAGGACCGTGATCGCGGCGATGATGACCGCAAATATCTTAACCGCTGTTTTTGACATCATTTTCTCGTTCCGTTTTCAGGCGCCGCGGGGCGCCGAAGGTAATTACAGTTTCGTCGTGAAATACTGTCTCGCTCCGCATTTGGTGCAGAATACCGCATTCGCGCTGATCTGCGCGCCGCACTTGGTGCAGAATCTCGTCTGATTCGCCTGCTGCTGCGCCTTCGGATCACCGAGTTTCAGTCCGCATCCGGTACAGAATACCGCTCCCGGACGGATCTCTTTTCCGCACTTCGGGCAAACTTCCTCCTTGGGCGTTTCGGGCTCGTAGGAAGGAGCGGACGGCGCGGGCTCGGTGAAGGGATTCGGAACGGATCCCGGCGCGGCGACCGGAGGTTCGACCGCAGGCGTCTCGACCACAGGTGCATCGACTACCGGAGGTTCGACCACGGGCGCTTCGAACGTCGGCTCTTCGACGACCGGAGGTTCGACTGCGGGCGCTTCAAACGTCGGCTCTTCGACAACCGGAGGTTCGACCACGGGAGCTTCGAACGTCGGCTCTTCGACGACCGGAGGTTCGACCACGGGAGCTTCGAACTCGGGCGCCTCGACTACCGGAGGTTCCACTACGGGCGCCTCGAACTCGGGAGCGTCAACTACCGGAGGTTCGACAACGGGAGCTTCAAACTCGGGCGCCTCGACTACCGGAGGTTCGACAACGGGCGCCTCGAACTCGGGAGCGTCAACTACCGGAGGTTCGACAACGGGCGCCTCAAACTCGGGCGCCTCGACCACCGGAGGCTCCACTACGGGAGCTTCAAACTCGGGCGCCTTGACTTCCGCATAGGCCTCTTTCTCAATCTTTGCTCCGCATGACGTGCAGAACAAAGAATCGTCGTCAACGAGCGCTCCGCACACGGGACAGCGTGTTCCCTCCGCGGGGATCTCGGGTTCTTCGGAGATTACTGATTCCTGTTTGATCGGAGCACCGCAGTAAATACAGAATTCGGCGTCGGAGTCGACGGCTTTCCCGCAAACGGGACAAACGACGGTCGCCTCCTCGGCTGCGGGCTCTTCCTTTTCCGCTTCCGCGAGCGCCTCCTCGAGCGCTTTTTTCTCCGCTTCAAGAGCGGCAAGTTTTGATTCTATCTCGTTTCTGTCCATTTATATTTCTCCTTTCGCGCTTTTCCTTGACTATAATTTTATCACAACGCAAAGAAAAAAACAACCGGATTTGATGTGACGCCCGTTTTATGATAAAATATAGAAAACCTTTCAGGAAGGTGACGAAATGTTCAGAATAGCTGCAAATTCCGACGCCGCAAACGATTGCGGCGCCCTGATATATCCGGTACGGCGCGATCCTCTGACGAAAGCCGCCCGCTTCGGCGGCCGGACCGAACAGCTGAGATGTATCTCTCCCGGGGAGGCGTGCGCCGTTTTATCCCCCGACGGGAAGAAAAAAACGTTTTGCGCGATCCTCCCGGATAACCCCGGGACGGGCGACGGGAACGTGTACGCGTCGGCGGTCGTTTCGGGTCTTTACGAAGCGGAACGGGCGGGGGTCGCTTCCGCTGCGCTGATCGTCAAAAGCGTGATCCCCGCGGACGTGCTTCACGACTCGGTGATCCCTGCGATCAGAGAGTTCCTTAAAGGAAAAGAGTTTGACGCGGTGATCGTCTCGGATGATGCGACGCGCGAAGCATTAAAGCAGAGGACTCCGGCTGATCTCGGGGCTCTTTTGTCCGATACGCCGGATCCGTGGCGTGGGGTCTGCTTCAACGCCTTCGCTGAGAGCCGGAGGGATATGCCGACGGAAAGCGCCCGCGGAGCGCGGAGGATCAGAAAGAAAAAAGTATCGCCCGCAGCGCCGTCCCCGAAACTCCCGAGAAGTGAATCGCTCCCCGAAGCATATGACGAGGTGTGTGAAGAACAGACGGTCTGCGGCAGCGAACTCGATCATCTCGTCAATCAGCTTGACGAGAGTTTTTCCGAAATGCTCCTTCGCCTCATCGACGAGGCCGGGATCACGGACGCCGAATGCTACAAGCGCGCGAACGTGGACCGCAAACTGTTTTCAAAGATCAGGAGCAACCGTCTTTACAAGCCGAGCAAGCCGACTGCTGTCGCGTTCGCGATTGCGCTTCAGCTCGATCTGTCCCGCACGGCAGATCTTTTGATGAAAGCGGGATTCGCCCTGTCTCACAGCAACAAGTTCGATATCATCGTCGAGTACTTCATCACACGCGGAGTATGGGACCTGTTTGAGATAAACGAGACGCTTTTCGCGTACGATCAGCCGTTGATCGGCGCGTCCTGACCTGCCTTTTCAAATGTCGCCCGCCGGGCGACCTTCCCTTTTCTCTTTCGGTATACAATTACGGTGTGATCGAAAAAGGATCACGCCGTATATTTTACCGAAAAGGAGAAAAGAAAATGAAAAACGAAAAAAACAAGATCACCGAGATGGTATTCATCCTCGACAGGAGCGGATCAATGGGAGGGCTTGAGTCGGACACGATCGGCGGATTCAACTCGATGCTTAAAAAGCAGCGCGAGGAAGATGGCGAGGCGTTCGTCACGACCGTTCTGTTCGACGGCGTCGTCGAGACGCTTCACGACAGAGTTCCGATCGTCGAAGTACCCGAAATCACCGAAAAAGAATACTTCGTCCGCGGATGCACCGCTCTGCTCGACGCCGTCGGTACGACGGTCCGCCACGTGGAAAGCGTTCACAGGTACATTCGCAAAGAGGACGTGCCGGGCAACGTCGTCTTCGTCATCACGACGGACGGCCTTGAGAACGCGAGCCGTGAATTCTCTCCCGGAGCGGTGAAGAAACTCATTGAAAAAAAGAAAAAAGACGGTTGGGAATTCCTCTTTATCGGAGCGAACATCGACTCGGTGACTGCCGCGTCGGCGATCGGGATAGATGAGGATCGCGCCGTCGACTACAGAGCGGATCCCAAAGGAACGCATATCCTGTACAGCACGGTCGGTTCTGCGATCTCAAAAATGAGAAAGACCTCTGCGATAGAATCAAACTGGTGCGCGGAGATCAGGGAGGACTACGAGAAAGAGAGATGACCGTTGCCCTTTTTCTCTCCCCATGGTAGAATAAAGAAAAAAAACGGGGGAAACCGGAAGATGGGTAAAGACGACAAGACGAACGTGATGAGAGTATTCGACGCGGCGGGAGTGAAGTACGAGCATTACTCTTTTGACGCAAAGCAGAAAAGCGGAGCCGAGGCGGCGCGCGAGACGGGAGCGGATCCCGCGTCCGTTTTCAAGACTCTCGTGACCGTCGGACGGTCGGGAGAGCACTACGTTTTTATGATCCCCGTTCTGTCTGAGCTCGATCTCAAACTCGCCGCCGCGGCGGCGGGAGAAAAAAGCATCTCGATGATAAAAGAAAAAGAGCTTCTGCCGCTGACCGGGTACGTTCACGGCGGATGCTCTCCGGTAGGTATGAAAAAACAGTTCCGCACTTTCATAGACGAAAGCGCGGAAGCGTTCGACCGTATTTATTTCAGCGGCGGAAAAGTAGGAAGACAAGTCTCGCTCGACCCGCGTGAACTTGAAAAAGTGATCAGGATCGAGAGGGCGGATCTCTGCGGATGAAGACTTACTCTCCCGACGCTTCGGCGTACGCCTTCTTCACGGCTCGGGCAAGCTGATCGGCGCACGAGGTCGGTCTTCTGCCGCACGTGTTCCCCTCGAGTTTCCCGACGATCTGTCCGACCGTCCACCCGTCGAGTATCTTGGATATCGCCTTCAGGTTGCCGTTGCATCCTCCCGTAAACGCGATATTCGTGACGACCTCGCCGTCAAGATCGAACGTGATCTCGCTCGAACAGGTCATTTCCGTTTTGTATCTGTATTTCATAACGCGGCTCCTTTTTGATCCTTCTCTCATATTTTTAGTTATAACCAATCAAATACGGCTTGTCAATCCCCAGTTTCAAAAAAGTTTACTTTTTTTCGCGCTGATCTGTGTTATACTCAAAGTGAAAGGCGGGTGCTTTTATGTACGGAGAAAAGAAAAAACTCGGTTTCGGATGTATGAGACTTCCGATGAAAGACGGAGAACCGGACAGAGAGACCTTCTCGAAAATGGTCGATCTTTTCATCGACTCCGGTTTCAATTACTTCGATACGGCTCACGGTTATCACGGCGGGCAGTCGGAGATCGCTCTTCACGACTGTCTCACTGCGCGATATCCCCGCGACGCTTACGTTCTGACCGATAAGCTGTCCGACAATTTTTTCTCTTCAAACGAGGATATCCGTCCGTTCTTTGAGAGTCAGCTGAAAACGCTCGGCGTCGATTATCTCGATTTTTATCTTATGCACGCGCAGGACGAGTCGAACTATCCGAAATACAAAAAGTGCCGCGCGTATGAAGAGGCGTTTGCTCTCAAAAAAGAAGGAAAGATCAAACACGTCGGGATATCGTTCCACGACAGGGCGTCCGTCCTCGAAACGATCCTGACGGACTATCCTGAGATCGAAGCGGTCCAGATACAGTTGAACTATCTCGACTACGAATCCGCGTCCGTTCAGTCCCGTCTCTGCCTTGAGGTTTGCAGAAAGCACGGAAAGCCGGTGATCGTGATGGAACCGGTAAAAGGCGGCGCGCTTGCGAAAGTGCCCGACGAGGCGGAAAAAGTTTTCCGCGGGCTCGGCGAATCTCCCGCGTCGTATGCGCTACGTTTTGCTGCCGGCTGCGAAGGCGTATTCATGGTACTCTCCGGTATGAGCGATATCGCGATGACGGCGGAGAATATCGCCGTAATGAGCGATCCCGCGCCGCTCTCCGAAGAAGAGCTTGCGGCGATCGGCCGCGTTAAGGAGATTTTCGAGAATCGGCACACGATACCCTGCACTTCCTGCCGGTACTGCACGGAGAGGTGTCCCGTCGGGATACCGATACCGGAGATCTTCTCGTGTCTGAACACAAAAGAAGAGTTCGGGACGTGGAACGCGAACTTCTATTATTCCAAACATACCGCGAGCGCGCCTAAGGCGTCGGAATGTCTCGGGTGCGGAGCGTGCGAGGACGCCTGCCCGCAGCATATCGAAATACGGGAGCTGCTCGGACGTGCCGCGGAGATTTTCGAAAAAAAAGAAGACGACGACTGATTATTTCGGGGCTGTTTTAAAAATAACGCCCGCGGACATTCCGCGGGCGTTTCGTTTTGGCTTGAATATCAATCGAATACGTAAGCTTTGCCGGTCTTTGCCGACTCGTAGATACCTTCGAGGATGCGGGTCACGCAGTACGCCTGCTCGGGGAGCACGCACGGCTTCTTGCCCTCGACGAGTGCGTCGATCCACTGCTTCGCATCGGCGACGCATTCGATCTCTTCCTCGGGATCGTCGCTGTGATCGAGCGTCGTCTTCATCGCGGCGACGTATTCGTCGTACGGATAGACGTCGACGTACCACTCGCCGTTCCTGACGCCGAAGATGCGGACTCCGCCGCGCATATCGGCTCCCGCTTTTGTGCCGGAGAGCTGCGTGTACGCCTCGATCGATTCGGGCAGGTTGATCGCCCACGAGGCCTCTACGGAGATTGTCGCGCCGTTTTCCATCTTGACGAGACCGAACGCGCTGTCCTCAACGGTGAACTCGTTGACGTCCCACTTGCCGTTCGTATACATCTCCTCTTCCCTGTTCATCTTCTGGAAAGTGGAGCCGAGGCAGATCGCCGGTTTGTAGTTGTTCATCATCCAGAGCGTGAGGTCGAGGGAGTGGGTGCCGATGTCGATCAGCGGACCGCCGCCCTGCTCGTACTCGTTGAGGAACACGCCCCAGTTCGGAACGCCGCGGCGGCGAATTGCGATCGCGCGCGCGTAGTAGATATCGCCGAAGACGCCCTCGTCGACCTTCTGCTTGAGGAGCTGAACCTCCGGACGCATTCTGTTCTGGTATCCGATGGAGAGAGTCTTGCCCGTTCTGTTCGCGGCGTCGATCATCTTCTTCGCCTCCGCCGAGTTGATCGCCATCGGCTTCTCGCACATTACGTGGCAGCCCGCTTCGAGCGCGTCTACCGTAATGAAGCTGTGCGATCTGTTGGGAGTGCAGACGTGGACGACGTCGAGCTGCTCTTTGTCGAGCATCTCTTTGTAGTCCCTATATACGTTCGCTCCCGGCGCGCCGTATTTTGTCCTCGCTTCTTCCGCTCTCTCGACGACGATATCGCAGAAAGCGACGAGCGACACGTTTTTCAACAGACGCAGGGACGGCAGATGTTTCTGATTTGCGATAAAGCCGCACCCTACGATACCGATTCTTATCTGATCATTTGCTCCGATCATGTCTTTCACCCGACGGAACGAGCAGTTCCGCCCTTTCTTTTTGTACTTCGGTAATATTCTATCACCCGGGGCGATGGGCTGTCAACGGTTAATTTGTGAATAAAGCGTCGCGGAAGTATTGACGGCGGCGGTTTTTCTGATACAATATATCGTAGAAAACGAAAAGATTCCCGAGATTTTTCTGTCGGAAAATATAACGTCTGCAGAACGGGGACCGGGTGAGGATCATGCTGAATCAATTTTCGAGAACAGAGCTTCTTCTCGGAGCAGAAGCGATGGAAAAACTCAAGTCGAGCCGCGTGGCGGTATTCGGCATCGGCGGCGTAGGGGGCTACGTCTGCGAGGCGCTGATCCGGAGCGGAGTCGGAAAGTTCGACCTGATCGACGACGACCGTGTCTGCCTGACGAACCTCAACCGTCAGATCATTGCCACGAGAAAAACGGTCGGCAAATACAAGGTCGACGTCATGAAGGAGCGTATGCTCGAGATCAACCCCGACGCGGATATAACAGTCCGCAAATGCTTCTTCCTGCCGGAAAACTCCGGAGAGTTCCCATTCGACGAATACGACTACGTCGTCGACGCGGTCGACACCGTTTCCGCAAAGCTGGAGCTCGTCGTCAGAGCGCAGGAACACGGCGTCCCGGTCATCAGCTGCATGGGCGCGGGCAACAAGCTCGACGGAAGCCTGTTCCGCGTCGCCGATATATACAAAACGAAGACTTGCCCTCTCGCCAAGGTGATGCGCCGCGAGCTGCGCCGGCGGGGCGTCAGAAAACTGAAGGTCGTTTATTCGGAAGAAGAGCCGACGAGACCCAAAGAGGACGCATCGGTCAGCTGCCGGACGAACTGTATCTGCCCTCCGGGGACCGAGCGCAAATGCACCGAGCGCCGCGATATACCGGGCAGCGTCGCGTTCGTTCCGTCCGTGGCGGGACTGATAATCGCCGGCGAGGTCGTGAAGGACCTGATCGTCCGGCAAGCGGAACAAAGCGGCGCGAAACCGACGCGGGATCAGTCGGAAGACCGGTCGGAATAACGGAGATCTCGGGATTTTTCCCGAAAAAGCGTAATAAAAACCGTAAAAAAGGACCGTTTTCACGGTCCTTTTCGTTCGTTACTGCCGCCTCGAGCGGTCGAGCGCCGCGCCGATGAAGCCGAGGAAAAGCGGGTGCGGCCTGTTCGGGCGCGATTTGAACTCGGGATGGAACTGGACGCCGACATAGAACGGTCTGTCCGACAGCTCCACGGTCTCGACGAGCGTCCCGTCCGGCGAGATGCCCGAGAGCGTGAGACCCGCCCTCTCGAGCGATTCTCTGTAATCGTTGTTGAATTCGTAGCGGTGGCGGTGACGTTCGCTGATGACCGTCTGACCGTAGCACTTTTCCATCACGGTCCCGCGCTTTATCACGCACGGGTACGCGCCGAGGCGGAGCGTGCCGCCCTTGTCGATCTCGTCGGACTG
Organism: Clostridia bacterium; assembly: GCA_017518975.1. Classification (GTDB taxonomy): domain Bacteria; phylum Bacillota; class Clostridia; order Oscillospirales; family CAG-272; genus RUG11130. The sequence continues at coordinate 24,414 of JAFWTH010000129.1, read as the reverse complement.
ACCGGGCATGAAGTCGATGACCTTGTGCGGCGTTTTCTCGTCGAACTCGCCGGAGTTGGCGTTCTCTATGCCGAGAACGTCGCGGGCGTACTCGATAACGGCGATCTGCATTCCGAGGCAGATACCGAAATAAGGCATTTCATGCTCGCGCGCGTATTTCGCCGCCGTGACCATACCGTCGATCCCGCGGCCGCCGAAACCGCCGGGAACGATTATGCCGTCGAGCGCGCCGAGCTGTTCATCGGCGTCATCTTTGTTCAACTCTTCCGAGTCGATCCAGTGGATCTTGATGTGCGTGTTGTGCTGATAACCCGCGTGGCGCATCGCCTCCGCGACGGAAAGATACGCGTCGTGGAGCGCGACGTATTTGCCGACGAGCCCGATGTGAACGGTATAGGGACGCGACCTGATCCTGTCGACGAGGGCGATCCAGTCGAAGAGATCCGGTTTTTTCGTCTCGATGCCGAGTTCGCGGCAGACGACGGACGAAAAGCCCGACTTTTCGAGCATCAGCGGCGCCTCGTAGAGATTGGGCAGCGTAATGTTCTCGATAACGCAGTCGGGTTTTACGTTGCAGAAAAGCGAGATCTTGTCGAAGATCGACTTTTCAAGCTCCTCGTCGCAGCGCAGGACGATGATGTCCGGCGCGACGCCCATTCCCTGCAGTTCCTTGACGGAGTGCTGAGTCGGTTTCGTCTTGTGCTCCTCCGATCCGTGCAGATACGGAACGAGCGTTACGTGGATGAAGAGCGAGTTTTCGCGGCCAACCTCGAGGGAGATCTGGCGCGCCGCCTCGATGAACGGCTGGGATTCGATGTCGCCGATCGTGCCGCCTATCTCGGTGATGACGACGTCGGCGTCGGAGTGGCGGCCCACGTTGTAGACGAATTCCTTGATCTCTCCGGTGACGTGCGGGATGACCTGAACGGTCGAACCGAGATACTCACCGCGTCTCTCCTTGTTCAGCACGTTCCAGTAGACCTTACCGGTCGTGAGGTTGGAGTATTTGTTCAGGTCCTCATCGATAAAACGCTCGTAGTGGCCGAGGTCGAGGTCGGTCTCTGCGCCGTCTTCCGTCACGTAGACCTCGCCGTGCTGATACGGACTCATCGTACCCGGGTCGACGTTGATATACGGGTCGAGCTTCTGCGCGGCGACCTTCAGCCCGCGCGCCTTGAGCAGGCGTCCGAGGGACGCCGCCGTTATTCCCTTCCCGAGTCCCGACACGACCCCTCCGGTGACGAAAATATACTTTGTCATCATCATTTCCTCCTCATTTGCCGCTGTCGCCGTAGTTGGAGAGCACGCGCGCGGACGGATCGCTCACGTCGCATCCGCGCCAGCTCCTGTTCGGCATCCAGAAATCCTTTATCATCTCGCCCTGACCGGGGTAGTATTTCTCGAATATCTCGCGGTAAAGAAGCGATTCTTTCGTGAACGGCTTTGCGTGGAAGTATTTTTTTCTTTTTTCTTCGAATTCCTCGTCCTTGTATTTCGTTTCCGCGTATTCCTTGAGGTAATCGACCATCGAGTGGCCGACCGCGTCGGAGAACGCCGCCTTTTCGCGCCACAGGATCGGATCCGGCAGAAGTCCCGTACCCTCGAACGCGTGACGGAGCAGATATTTGCCTTTGCCGTAAACGTTCATCTTCATCGCGGGATCGAGCGCCATGACGTATTTTACGAAATCGAGGTCGCCGAACGGTACGCGCGCCTCGAGCGAGTTGACGGAAATGCATCTGTCAGCGCGCAGAACGTCGTACATGTGCAGTTCCCTGATCCTCTTCTCCGCCTCGGTCTGGAATTCCTCCGGGCTCGGGGCGAAATCGGTGTATTTGTAGCCGAAAAGCTCGTCGGAGATCTCGCCGGTCAGAAGAACGCGGACGTCCGTTTTCTCATGTATCGCTTTACAAACAAGGTACATGCCCATGCTCGCGCGGATCGTCGTGATGTCGAACGTGCCGAGCAGTTCGACGACCGTTTCAAGCGACGAGACGACCTCGTCGGGCGTCATGAAGACCTCGACGTGGTCCGAGCCGATATGCTCGGCGACCTGACGCGCGTATTTGAGGTCGATCGCGTCCTCGCTCATACCGATCGCGAATGTTTTTATCGGTCCCGCCGACGCCTTTGCCGCTATCGCGCAGACGAGAGACGAATCGAGCCCGCCGGAGAGCAGGAACCCGACCTTCGCGTCGGAGACGAGACGTTTTTCAACGCCCCTCGTCAGTTTTTCGCGGATGTTCTGGCACGCGGTCTCGAGGTCGTCCCGAACGACGCCCTCGACCTTCGCGGGATCGTAATAACTGATGAACACGCCGTCTTTATAATAGCACCCGGGCGGGAACGGCATTATTCTTTTGCATATACCGACAAGGTTTTTCGCCTCGCTCGCGAACACGATGACGCCGTTTCCGTCGAAGCCGTAATACAGCGGGCGGATCCCGATCGGGTCGCGTGCCGCGATATACGAGTCCGTCTTCGAATCGTAGATGACGCACGCGAACTCGGCGTCGAGCTTTGCGAACATCTCCACGCCGTACTCGCGGTACATCGGCAGGATTATCTCGCAGTCGCTGTCGCTTTTGAATTCGTAGCCGAGCGAGCGGAGTCGGTCGCGCTCGGCGGCGAATCCGTAAAGCTCGCCGTTGCAGACGCATAGATCTCCGTCGAGTGAAAACGGCTGCATCCCCTCGTCTGTCAGCCCCATTATCGAGAGACGGTGGAAGCCGAACAGCCCGTCTCCCGCGGGGACGGTACGCGTGGCGTCCGGGCCGCGCGATTTAGTTCTCTCAAAGCCCGCGCCGAAAGCGGTTCGGTCGGCGACGGGGCCGCAGTAGCCAAATACGGAACACATATCATTCAACGTCCTGAAGAGCGTCGTAACCCTCTTCTCCTGTACGGACCTTTACTACGTTTTCAACGTCATATACGAAGATCTTTCCATCTCCTATATGGCCGGAGTAAAGCACTTTCTTCGCCGTCTCGATGACCGATCTGACCGGGACCTTGCTGACGACGATATCGACCTGGATCTTAGGCAGCAGCGTCGCTTCGATCTGGACGCCGCGGTAGTATTCCGGCTTGCCTTTCTGAGCGCCGCATCCGAGGACGTGAGACACAGTCATCCCGGTGATGCCGATCTGCATCATCGCGTCCTTGAGCGCCTCGAAGCGCGACTCCTTGCAGACGATCTCGACTTTCGTGAACTTCGGGCTTCCGTCGTCGAACGACGGTACTTTCCTGACCGGGACCGCCTCCGCGGGAGGCGTGTCTCCCGTCACGGCGAGCGCCTCTTCAAACTCGTAAGGAAGACCCGCGACGGCGGGAGCGAAATCGGCGTACGCGCTCGGCAGACCGTGTTCGGTCGAGTCGAGCCCCTTGATCTCCTCCTCGGGGGAGACGCGCAGTCCGACCGTCTTCTTTATGACGAAGAACGTCAGCGTCATCATCACCGCCGTCCACGCGAGGATCGCGACGATACCGAGCGTCTGGATGCCGAGAAGCTTGAAGCTGCCTGTGTAGAAGAGGCCGGAAAGGCCTGCGGGAGCGGACGGGTTGGCAAGCAGTCCGACGGCGATCGTTCCCCACACGCCGTTAGTGAAGTGGACGGCGACCGCGCCGACCGGGTCGTCAATGTGGAATTTCAGGTCGATCACTTCGACCGCGACGACGACGAGGATACCGGAGACGATACCGACGACGGTCGAGCCGAGAGCGTCGAGCGCGTCACAGCCCGCGGTTATTCCGACGAGCCCCGCGAGCGAGGCGTTCAGGCACATCGAGACGTCAGGTTTGCCGTTCTTGATCCACGTGAAGACCAACGTCGTGCACGTCGCGACAGCGGGAGCGATCGTGGTCGTCACGAAGATCGACGCGAGTGATTCGCTGTCCCACGCGGCGGCTCCGTTGAAGCCGTACCAGCCGAACCAGAGGATGAAACAGCCAAGCGCGCCGAGCGTGATCGCGTGACCGGGGATCGCGTTGACTTTCTTTACCTTGCCGTTTTTCTCCTTTATGTACTTTCCGAGGCGGGGTCCCACCATTATCGCGCCGATCAGAGCGGTGATACCGCCGACCGAGTGGATCGCGGCTGAACCGGCGAAGTCGTGGAATCCGAGTCCGGCAAGCCAGCCCTGCGAGTTCCAGACCCAGCCCGCTTCGATCGGGTAGACGAAGAGGGAGATCACGCCGGAGTAAATGCAGTAGGAGAGGAATTTCGTTCTCTCCGCCATTGAGCCCGAGACGATCGTCGCCGCCGTGGCGCAGAAGACGAGGTTGAAGACGAACGACGGGGCGTTGCCTCCTTTGAGGAACGCGCCGAAGTCGGTCAGGATCTTGAGGTTGGGGACGCCGATGAATCCGAGGACGTAGTCCTCAGCCATCATCAGGGAGAAGCCGAGGAGAACGAAGACGACCGTTCCGATGCAGAAGTCCATCAGGTTCTTCATTATGATGTTGCCGGCGTTCTTCGCTCTCGTAAAGCCTGTCTCGACCATCGCGAAGCCCGCCTGCATAAGGAAGACGAGCGCGGCTCCGATCAGGAACCATATACCGAACGCTTCTTTTGTAACCGTATCTTGAACGAGTTTTGTAATTTCTTCAATAACCATTGTTATACCTCATTACTTGACGCTGAACAGGATATCTCCGTAGGTCGGGAACGGCCAGTAGGTCCTCGCGGTGAGCGTCTCCGCCTCGTCGCAGGCGACTCGCAGCTCGCACATCTTCGATAGGACGGTGTCGCGGATCTGAGCGCTCTCTGCGATCACGCCGTCCGCTCCGTGCAGATCGATGACGGCCGCTTCAAGCGCGTCGACTCTCTCCCAGATCGTCTCTGCGAGGGACGCGAGGCGCGAGGACAGTTTCTTCGCGACGCCGCAGGTCGCGGTGCCGTCGACCGTGCCGATAGCCGAGACGTCGCGCGCGACGTCGGCGGCGCAGCGGAAGACCGCGGGAGCGATCATCGTCTTCGCCATATCGACCATCGTGTTCGCCTCGATGACGACCGTCTTGCAGTAGTTCTCGAGCATGATCTCGCAGCGGGAGTTCAGCTCCTCTATCGAGAAGACGCCGTGGCCCGTGAGCATGTCTACGTTCTTTTTGTCAAGCAGGTGAGGCATGCAGTCCGGGGTCGTTCTGTAGTTGGTGAGACCTCTCTCTTCAGTCGCCTCCTTGATCCAGGCGTCGTCGTATCCGTTGCCGTTGAAGATGATCCGCTTGTGATCCTTTATCGTTGTCTTTATCATCTCGTGAAGCTCGCCCTCGAAGTCCTTCGCGCCCTCGAGACGGTCCGCGTAGATCCTGAGCGATTCGGCGACCGCCGAGTTGAGCATGATGTTCGCGCACGCTATGCTGTTCGAGGAGCCGAGCATGCGGAACTCGAACTTGTTTCCGGTGAAAGCGAACGGCGAGGTCCTGTTTCGGTCCGTCGTGTCGCGGTTGAATTTCGGGAGGACGTCGACGCCGAGTTTCATCTGCGTCTTTTCCGCGCCGAGGTACGGATTGTCGGTCTCGATCGCCTCGAGAACTGCGTTCAGCTCGTCGCCGAGGAACATCGAAACGACGGCGGGCGGCGCCTCGTTCGCGCCGAGGCGGTGGTCGTTGCCCGCGGTGGCTACCGAGATGCGGAGAAGATCCTGATAGTCGTCGACCGCTTTGATGACCGCGCAGAGGAACAGTAAGAACTGCGCGTTCTCGTACGGCGTGTCGCCGGGAGAGAGCAGATTCTGTCCCGCGTCGGTCGCTATCGACCAGTTGTTGTGCTTGCCCGAGCCGTTGACTCCGGCGAACGGCTTTTCGTGGAGCAGGCAGACGAGACCGTGTCTTCTGGCGACCTTCTGCATGATCTCCATCGTCAGCTGGTTGTGGTCGGTCGCGACGTTCGTCGTCGAGTAGATCGGCGCGAGCTCGTGCTGAGCCGGCGCGACCTCGTTGTGCTCCGTCTTCGCCATGATGCCGAGTTTCCAAAGTTCTTCGTTCAGCTCTTCCATATATGCGGCGACGCGAGGCTTGATGACTCCGAAATAGTGGTCGTCCATCTCCTGACCCTTCGACGGCTTCGCGCCGAACAGCGTTCTGCCCGTGCTCCTGAGGTCCGGACGGGCATCGTACATTTCTTTGGTGATAAGGAAGTATTCCTGCTCCGGTCCGACCGAGGAGCGCACGCACTTCGCCGTGTCGTTGCCGAACAGGCGGAGGATGCGGAGCGCCTGACGGTTCAGCGCCTCCATGGAGCGGAGCAGCGGCGTCTTTTTGTCGAGCGCGTGACCGCCGTAGGAGCAGAACGCCGTCGGGATGCAGAGCGTCTTTCCTTTAATAAACGCGTACGAGGTCGGGTCCCACGCGGTATACCCTCTCGCCTCGAAGGTGGCGCGCAGGCCGCCCGACGGGAACGAGGAGGCGTCCGGTTCGCCCTTTATCAGTTCTTTGCCGGAGAACTCCATTATCACTCCGCCGTCCGGAGACGGGGTGATGAAGCTGTCGTGCTTCTCGGCGGTGATGCCGGTAAGCGGCTGGAACCAGTGGGTAAAGTGGGTCGCACCCTTGCTGACCGCCCACTCCTTCATCGCCTCGGCGACCGCGTTGGCGACGTTCGCGTCGAGCGAGGCGCCCTCGTCGATCGTCTTTTTCAGAGACGCGTAGACCTTCGCCGAGAGGCGGGATCTCATCTCTCTGTCGTCGAATACCTGACTTCCGAAATACTCCGCTACCGTTTTCATCTTTTTTCTCCTTTTTCGGCATTTGATTTTGTACTTTTCTGAAATACTTCTTCAAAAAAGCGACAGGGCGTCTTCCGCGATAAACACGAAAGACGCCTTTGCCTTTACGATATTATTTTGTCGTGAAAAGAGAGAAGCGTCTTCAAACCTACGGTTCAAAGACGCCTTTGCCTCATCACGCCCCGTATTATACACCCGGGATTTTTCATTGTCAACCCCTTTTTTTCTATTTTTCGCGTTTTTTTCAAAAAATCGCAAATTCTATTGACAACACGAAAAGAGGCGAGTATAATGTGAAAACGATGAGCAAAGGCGTTCATTTCGGCGGGTCATCCGCCGAAACGGGCGCTTTTTCTTTTTTCGGAAGGATTTCGGAAGGAAGTGACGTATTATGAAATACCGTGAGGGCGAAGTGAGGATCCCGTCCGGGTGCGCGATCGCCGCGGTGATATCAAAGGAAGGAAAACGGATGACGGCGGAGGCGATCGTCAACGCGATGAAGCCGATGCACGACCGATCCAACGGCCTGGGCGGCGGATTCGCAGGTTACGGGATCTACCCGGAATACCGCGATCTTTACGCCTTTCATCTGTTTTTTGACTGCCGCGCGACCAGAAAAGAAGTCGAGGCGTTCCTGAAAGAGGGATTCGAGGTCGTGAAGGGCGAGATCATTCCCACGCGGAAGATCCCCGAGATCACCGACGAACCTATTATATGGAGATATTTCGTAACTCCGCTCCGTTCCGTGCTCGCCGACCTGCAGCTCGACGAAAAGGAATTCGTGGCGCGGACCGTGATGAAGATCAACACGGAAGTCCGGGGCGCGTACGTGTTCTCGAGCGGCAAGAACATGGGTACCTTCAAGGCGGTCGGTTTTCCCGAGGACGTCGGCGTTTTCTACCGGCTCGACGAATACGAGGGGTACTCGTGGACGGCGCACGGCAGATACCCGACGAACACTCCGGGCTGGTGGGGCGGCGCTCATCCGTTCACACTGCTCGATTATTCAGTCGTCCACAACGGCGAGATCTCGTCGTACGACGCGAATCGCCGCTTTATTGAAATGTTCGGTTACAAATGCACGCTGAAGACCGATACCGAGGTCATCACGTACATACTCGATTATCTTATCCGGACTCAGGGACTGACGCTGACGGAGGCGGCAAACGTGATCGCGGCTCCGTTCTGGAGCACGATCGGCGCGAAGACCGACGAATACGAAAAAGAAAAGCTCACGTATCTGCGCACCGTCTTCCCGTCCCTGCTCGTCACCGGGCCGTTCTCGATCGTCCTCGGCTTCGACGGAGGACTGATGGCGCTGAACGACAGACTGAAGCTCCGCTCGATGGTCGTCGGAGAGAAGGACGACCGCGTATTCATCGCGAGCGAGGAAGCGGCGATCAGAGTGATGGAACCGGACGCCGAAAATATATTCGCGCCCGCCGGCGGAGAGCCGGTCATCGTAAAAGTGAAAGAGGGGGCGTACTGATATGGGAATCGAATTCATCCCGCCCGAATTTGACGTTATAAGGAACGAGAACCGCTGCATCGCGTGCCGCGTTTGCGAGAGGCAGTGCGCGAACGAGGTCCACTCGTTCGACGCGGAGCACGGCGTTATGCTCTCCGACGAGACGAAGTGCGTCGACTGTCAGCGGTGCGTATCGCTCTGCCCGACGCGCGCGCTCAAGATCATAAAGAACGAAAGCACGCTGCGCGAAAACGCGAACTGGCAGAACGACACGATAAAAGAGATCTACAAGCAGGCGAACAGCGGCGGCGTTCTTCTGTCCTCGATGGGCAACCCAAAGCCGCTTCCCGTTTACTGGGACAGGATGCTGATAAACGCCTCACAGGTCACGAACCCGCCTATCGACCCGCTCCGCGAGCCGATGGAAACGAAGGTGTTCCTCGGAAAGAAGCCGAACTCAATCGAGAGAGACGAAGAAGGCAGATTGAAATGCAAGCTTGCCCCGCAGGTCGAACTCTCCATGCCCGTCATGTTCTCCGCGATGAGCTACGGCTCGATCAGCTACAACGCCCACGCATCGCTCGCGAGGGCGGCGGAAAAGCTCGGCATACTCTATAACACGGGCGAGGGCGGCCTTCACGAGGATTTTTATAAATACGGAAAGAACACCGTCGTACAAGTCGCGTCGGGGCGTTTCGGCGTCCACGAGGATTACCTCGAAGCTGGCGCTGCGATCGAGATCAAGATGGGTCAGGGCGCGAAGCCCGGCATCGGCGGCCATCTTCCCGGAGCGAAGATCGTCGGCGACGTGTCGCGCACGAGGATGATCCCGGAGGGATCGGACGCGATCTCGCCCGCTCCTCATCACGATATCTATTCGATCGAGGATCTCCGTCAGCTCGTCTTCTCGCTGAAAGAGGCGACGGAATACAAGAAGCCGGTCATAGTTAAAGTCGCCGCCGTCCACAATATCGCCGCGATCGCGAGCGGTATCGCCCGCAGCGGCGCGGACATAATCGCGATCGACGGGTTCCGGGGAGGCACGGGAGCCGCGCCGACAAGGATCCGCGACAACGTGGGCATCCCGATAGAACTCGCTCTCGCCGCCGTCGATCAGCGGCTCCGCGACGAGGGTATCAGAAACAACGTGTCGCTCGTCGTCGGCGGTTCGATCAGAAGCGCAGCCGACGTCGTCAAAGCCGTCGCGCTCGGCGCGGACGCGTGCTATATCGCGACCGCCGCGCTTCTCGCGCTCGGATGCCACCTCTGCCGCACGTGCCAGAGCGGCAAGTGCAACTGGGGCATCGCGACGCAGAGGCCCGACCTCGTCAAAAGGCTCAATCCCGATTACGGCTCCGAACGCCTCTTCAATCTGATGACGGCGTGGCGTCACGAGATAATGGAGATCATGGGCGGAATGGGGATCAACTCCATCGAGGCGCTCCGCGGGAACCGCCTTATGCTCCGCGGCGTCGGAATGACGGAAAAGGAACTCGGGATACTCGGTATCTCTCACGCGGGGGAATAAAAGATGAAACGTGTTTACGTAAACGAAGAATGGTGCCTCGGGTGCCATCTGTGCGAATACAACTGCGCGTTCGCCAACTCGAAACTCGAGCGGATGACCGCGCTGAAGGGCAGAAAGATTTTCCCGCGCATCCACGTCGAGGGCGACGACCGCATCACATTCGCCGTATCGTGCCGTCACTGCACCGACCCGATCTGCGTCAAAAGCTGTATCGCCGGGGCGATCTCGAAGGAGGACGGCGTCGTAAAAATAAACCGCGACAAATGCGTCGGTTGTCTGACGTGCGTTCTCGTCTGCCCGTACGGCGCGCTCGCTCCCGGCGAGAACGGGACGATGCAGAAATGCGAGCTCTGCCTCTCGAACAGGGCGGGCAAGCCCGCGTGCGTGACGGGATGCCCGAACGGCGCGATCGTTTATGAGGAAAGGAGCGAGGAAGAGTGAAAAAGTACGTCGTCATCGGAAACGGAGCGGCGGCGGTCGGCTGTATCGAAGGTATCAGATCGCTCGACGCGGACGGCGGGATCACCGTGATCTCCAAAGAGCCCCGCCACGTTTACTCGCGCCCGCTCATTTCGTATTATCTCGAGGGTAAGACGGACCTCGACCGCATGCTCTACCGCGGCGAGGATTTCTATGAGAAAAACGGATGCCGGGTACTCTTCGGCGACACGGCGGTAAAGATCGACGCGCATGGCAAGACAGTCCTGACCGAAAAGGGAGAGACGGTGCCGTACGACGCGCTCTGCGTCGCGGCGGGTTCTTCCCCGTTCGTCCCGCCGTTCGCGGGGCTCGAAACGGTCGGTGAAAAGTTCGGATTCATGACGCTCGACGACGCTCTCGGCCTTGAAAAAGCGATTTTCGACACTTGCCGAGTATTGATCGTCGGCGCGGGTCTGATCGGACTGAAATGCGCCGAGGGGATCAAAGAAAGAGTGGGCAGGATAACCGTCTGCGACCTCGCGGACCGCGTTCTCTCGAGCATTCTCGACGCGGACTGCGCGGCGATCATACAAAAGCATCTTGAGGACAACGGGATAGAGTTCCTGCTCTCCGACAGCGCGGAGAGATTCGAAGGGAATAAAGCCGTGATGAAGAGCGGCAAGGAAGTCGAATTTGACGTTCTCGTCCTCGCGGTCGGCGTCCGCGCAAACTCCGGTCTCGTCAGAGACGCGGGCGGCGAGGTGAATCGCGGTATCATCATAGACGGGCGAGGCGCGACTTCCCTGCCGGGCGTTTACGCGGCGGGCGACTGCGCCGAGGGCGACGACGCGATCCTCGGGAGCAAACGCGTCCTCGCGATCATGCCGAACGCGTATATGGGCGGCCGCACGGCGGGCGTAAACATGGCGGGCGGCGACGAGACGTTTGACCGCGCGATGCCAATGAACTCGATCGGATTCTTCGGTCTGCATATCATGACGGCGGGCGTTTACGACGGAGAGATGAGCGAAGACCGTGAGGACGGCGCGCTGAAACGCTTCTTCGTCAAGGACGGAGTCCTGCGCGGGTTCATCCTCATCGGAGGGACGGAGCGGGCCGGGATCTACACTTCCCTGATCCGCGAGAAGACACCGCTCGACACGATCGATTTCGAAGCATCGAAAAAAATAGCCGCAAATACGATTTTTTCACCCGAAATACGTAGAAAAAAATTCGGAGGCGTAGTATAATGACGATTGATGCAAGAGAGATGGGCTATAAAGAGATAAACGAGGCTCTCCGCGGAGGCGAAAAGGAATATACCGTCGCGGGTTGTCTCGGTCAGCGTTTTATCGGCGCGGAGATGGGCGGCCTCGACCTCACGATCGAGGGAGTTCCCGGCAACGCGCTCGGCGCGTATCTCAACGGCGCGAAGATCACCGTTCGCGGCAACGCCCAGGACGCCGTAGGCGACACGATGAACGACGGAGTGATCACCGTTCACGGGAACGTGGGCGACGCCGCGGGCTACGCGATGCGCGGCGGGGTGATCTTCGTCAAAGGCGACGCCGGATACCGCGCGGGTATCCATATGAAGGCGTACCGCGACAAAGTTCCCGTCATCGTCATCGGCGGCAAAGCCGGGAGCTTTCTCGGCGAGTATCAGGCGGGCGGCGTCATCGTCGTTCTCGGCCTCACTGACAACGACAGACGCATCGTCGGCAATTTCCCGTGCACCGGAATGCACGGCGGGATGATGATCCTGCGCTCGGACTGCGCGGATATCGCTCTGCCAGATCAGGTGACCGCGAAAGCGGCCGACGCGGACGATCTCGAAAATATCCGCGGGTACGTCGCGGAGTACTGCGCCGAATTCGGCGCGGACGAGGCGAACGTCATGGACGCGCCTTTCACGGTAATAACGCCGAACACGGGCAATCCGTACAAGCGGCTGTACGTCGCAAATTAGAGTCGGAGGTTCCCTATGAAATATTCAAAAGAAGAGATCATGCAGTACGTCGCCGAGGAGGACGTCAAGTTCATACGGCTTGCGTTCTGCGAAGTATTCGGAAAGCAGAAAAACATATCGATCATGCCGGACGAACTGCCCCGGGCGCTCGAGGACGGGATCGCCTTCGACGCGTCCGCGGTCGCGGGATTCGGGGACGAAAAGAGATCCGATCTGTTCCTTCATCCCCAGACCGACACGCTCGCTCCGCTCCCGTGGAGACCGGAGCACGGGCGGGTCGTCCGTATGCTCTGCGATATCACCTACCCCGACGGCACGCCGTTCGAGTGCGACACGCGAAACCTTCTGAAAAAAGCGGTCGCCGACGCGGAAGCCGCCGGAGTTTCGTTTTCTTTCGGGGCGGAGCAGGAATTCTATCTGTTCGAGCTCGACGAGAACGAGGAAAAGACGGACAAGCCCTACGACACGGCGGGATATATGGATATCGCGCCGGAGGACAAGGGTGAGAACATCCGCCGCGAGATCTGCCTGACGCTCGAGCAGATGGGGATATCCCCGGAGTCGTCCCACCACGAGGAGGGGCCGGGTCAGAACGAGATCGACTTCCGTTATTCCGACGCGCTGACCGCAGCGGACAACGCGCAGACGTTTCAGACCGTCGTGAGAACGGTGGCGAAGAGGAACGGCCTTTACGCCGACTTTTCTCCCAAGCCGATCGACGGCGCGCCGGGCAACGGGTTCCATATCAATATTTCGGTGAAGCCCGACGGCGACGGCAGGTTCGAAGCGATGATCTCCGGTATTCTCGATCACATCCGCTCGATGACGGCGTTCCTCGACCCGACGGACGCCTCGTACAGGCGGCTCGGCGTTATGAAAGCGCCGGGATACGTTTCGTGGTCGCACGAAAACCGCTCTCAGCTCGTCCGCATCCCCGCCGCAGTCGGCGAGTACAGGCGCGCTGAACTCCGCTCGCCCGATCCGGGCGCCAACCCGTATCTCGCGTTCGCGCTGATGATCCGTGCGGGGATCGACGGTATAAAGCGGGGCCTCGCTCTTCCCGATCCCGCCGATTTCAATCTGTTCCACGCGGGGGCGGAAGTGCTCGACCGATACAAAAAGCTGCCGGGCGATCTCGCCGCGGCGAAACGCGCCGCGACGAAGAGCGAATTCATAAAGGACGTTCTGCCCGAGCAGATCGTCAGGATATTCTGCGAATAATCGATCGACAGATCCGAACGGAAAGGAGGGGAGCGATATGAGTCTCATGGAACGGGTGTACAGCGTCCTGCTCGTTTCATCGTCTGATAAACTGAACGGCGTCCTCTGCGATATGCTCCCCACCGCGAAGTACTCGCCGGTCAACACGGTCGGCAACGTCAGCGCCGCGAAGCGCGCGCTCGCCGAGCGCGAATACGATCTCGTCCTCATAAACGCGCCTCTCCCGGACGAGGACGGAGTCAGATTCTCCGTCGACGCGGGGAGCGCAAAGAACACGGTGGTTCTCATCATGGTCAGGTCGGAACGGTACGGCGAGGTCGCCGATATCGTCACCGGCGCGGGCGTTTTTCTGATCCCGAAGCCGCTGTCGCGGCCTACCGTGACGCTCGCTCTCGGATTCCTCTCGAGCGCGAGAGAGAGGATCAGGGCGACGGAGAAAAAAGTTCTCTCGTTCGAGGAAAAGATGAACGAGATCCGACTCGTCAACCGCGCGAAATGGCTTCTCATCAGCGAACTCAAGATGACTGAGCCGGACGCGCACCGGTACGTGGAAAAGCAGGCGATGGACCGCTGCGTGCCGAAACGGCAGGTCGCGGAAGAAATTATAAAAACGTACGGATAAAAAAACGGGCTGAGAAGTTCTCAGCCCGATTTTGTTTTATGCTCGCCACTTGACCGATACGGCGGTAAAAACCATTTCGGAAATCAGCAGAGCGATAATCGCGATCTGTACGATTGAAATCCGGTTCGGATCCGTTAACATTATAACGGTCGGGATAATCAAAAACAGGATCGACAGAACGCCTGATATGAGAACGGCGATCTTGCTCCATTCGCGTCCCCGGATCAAAAGGAAAACGGCGAAACAGAGCGTTACGAACGATAAAACGGTGAGGGCGGGATACCAAAGCGTCCCCGAGCCCCACAAATGACCGAAATCGTAAATGAAAGAATAAGCGGAATAAACCATTTTGCCCCCATTAACGGCGGACGCCGTGATGATCGCGTTCGGTATGAATTGAAGCAATACGACCGCCAGTGCGTGAATGAACACCATTACTCTGAGTCCGGTTTGTTTTTTCATGATCGATTTCTCCTTTTTCAATATCCTATAAATCCGAATCACTTTGTTTCCGCGAACGCCCGTTTTCTCTCTTCGACCGCGCGTTTTCTGAACTCCGTCGGCGTCATCCCCGTCGTCTCGCCGAACTTTCGGCAGAAGTGGGACGCCGTTTTGAACCCGGTCAGTACCGCGATCTCGCCGACCGGGAGATCGGTGAACTTGAGTTTCTTTTTCGCGGCGGCTATGCGGTGATTGAGAAGATAATTCATCGGGGTGACGCCGAGTTCTTCCCTGAAAAGCAGGTTCAGAGAATTCACGTTCAACTGCGCCGCCGAGGAGATATCGGAAAGCGTTACGTCCTCATGGTATCGGCTCTCGATATACAAAACAGCGCGCCTCAGCCGACCGTTCACGACCGTTCGGAGCGTCCCGGGTACGTCGTCGAATAATCCGTTGATTCGTTCGAGGATGAGAAGCGCCTCCATAAAGTACGATCTGCTCCGGCATGACCAGTACCAGTCGCGCTGATCCTCGAGTTCGGCTCTCAGATTATCAAAAATGACTCTCACGCTCTCCGTCTGCTCGCCCAAAAGCGGATAGACGAACCGCTCGTGATCGGTAAACGGCTTCATCAGGAACATATCGTGTCTTTCGGCGATATCGGCGTATCCTTCGCCGCGAACGGTTCCGAAAGTCATATTCCGATTGAGGAAAGTGGGATCGAAATATACGGAATCGCACTTCAGTCCCTTTTTGCAGACGAGAACGGGATCCTCGGTTTCATCGAAGCAGACGACGCACGGCGCGGCGGCTTCCGCCCGGCGTCCGTACGCGCTGAACGTCGCCCGTCCTTTTTTGACGAGGATCATAAGGAAGCATCTGTCCTTTATTTCGAGATCGGAAAGTTCGTCGTTCCGTCTGCACTCTATCGGCGCGACGCGCCCCGCGTCATACTCTCTCCCGACCGTTTGCGGAATCATATAATCACCGTCCTTTTTCCCGCTTTTACTATAATCGACGTGCCTTTCGCCAGTCAAGCGTTTTTGTGTTAATATTATAAACAGACAATAAATTATTAAAAACAGACAATTGTTTGAGAGATAAAAAACGGGCTGACGGCGAGCGTCAGCCCTGTTTTGTGTGTTTGGCATTTTGCCTTCGGCGTCACCTCATCAGTCACCTCTTCTTGCTGCGCAAGAAGGTTGACAGCTTGTCTCGCCTGCGGGCTCGGTCAGGCGCGGCTCTGACAGTCCACCGGACTGTCATTCACTACCGCGCCGTGCGCTTCGCTACCCTCAAGGGGAAGCCTTATCATAAGGTAAATTCCGCCGTCTCGCCCTCGGCGAGGGTGAGGACGCCGTCCCTGATCGGAACGGTCGCGGTGAGATGAGACAGGTCGTTTTCGACCGTGACCTCGACGGGCGAGGTCGCACGGACCGTAACGCTCGTGATCACGCCGTCCTTCATCTCGGCGTCGACGAGGATTCCGCCGAAGCCGCGGAAGGATTCGAACGAGGCGTCGCGCCAGCCCGACGGGATCGCCGGGAAGAGGCGAAGTCTGCCCCACTCGCTGAACATCAGCATATCCTGGATCGCGTCCGTCGCGATGAAGTTGCCCTCGAGCGTGAACAGGCGGTATTTCCAGTGATAGTCGGAACGGAGCATATAGTCGCCGTTGGCGTGGAAGCCGTTCTTCGTGCAGTTGTCGGAGAAGAAGCTTCTGAGGAGCCGCGCCGCGTCGTCTCCCCTGCCCTGCGCGACGTAGAATTCCGCCATCCAGACGACGGAGTAGCCGACCCACCAAGCCGTCCCGTTGTTCTCGATGTCGCGGACGGTGGCGTCGATGACGCGCCGGTGTTCTTCGGTATCGTAGAGGACCGTCTTGAGCGGGTATATGCTCATGCAGTGGGAGTGGTGGCGGTGCGATTCGGCCGTTTTCTCGTCGGGGCTGATCATGAAGACGCCCCTCTCGTCGATCGCGATGGGTTCGAGCCGGCTGAGCGCGTCCTCCCACTTCTCGCGCTCGTCTTCGTCGTCGGCGACTTCGGAAAGACGGATCATATCCTCCGCGAAATTGCGCATCAGCGCCTGATCGTAGTTCGAGTTCGGCGTGACCCACGCCTCGGGGAGATTGTCGTGAAGCTCGGGCGAGGACGAAAGCGGCAGTTTCAGAACGCCGTCCTTCTCCTCGAGGATGTCGAGCAGGAACTCGCCGCACTCCTTCATGAACGGATAAATACGGTCGAAATAGACGTGGTCGCGCGTGAAGTAGAAATATCTCGCCATGATCTGGCAGAGCCAGAACTGATTGGCGGGGGCGTAGGAATACTGGACCCATCCGCCGAGAGCGTGGCCCTCGATATCCATGATCGACGGTAGGCAGAGGCCTTTACAGTCATAGAAATTGCGGGCGAATTTTCTGCCTACGTCGGAAAGGTCGAGAAGATAGTCGATGAAGCACTCGCCCTGCTCGAGGCGGTTCGCCTTGAGGTAGCTCGTGTAGCTCATCTGCGTGTTGAGGTCGGAGTGGTAGTCGCCCTTCCACGGCGGGAGCAGACCGTTGTCGGCGGTCCACACGCCCTGAAGCGGCATCGGATAGCAGCCCTTGCGCGAGCATCCGGCGAGGAGGTAGTTGTTGAAATACCACTGGCGTTCAAGCTCGGGATCGGGGATCGATATCGAGCTCTTGTCCCAGTATTTGCGCCACCAGTCGCGGTGGGAGACGACGGACTCGTCGTAGCCCTCGACGACCGCCTCTCCGACGGCGAAAAGCGCGCCGTCGAGAAAATCCTCTTCCTTGCCGTCCGCGACGGTGAAGGCGAGCAGCGTTTTGCCGTCCTCCTCTTTGCGGGCGGTGATGATACCGTAAAAGCGGTCGTTGGTCTGCTGGATGAAATATTCGTACAGGATCCCGTCGCGCTCTTCCTTTACGAAGCGGGCGGGAGGATAGTGCAGATTCTTGACGGAGTCGGAGTCCTCCCCGGGCGGGCACGGCGGATCGCCGGGCTTGCCGAATTCGGGATTCTCGATCCGGACGCCGATCCCCGTTTTGTCGATCTCGATAAGGCCGTACGGCGCTTCCGCGTGAAGGAACGCGCGAAGGTGAACGCCCTCCGCTTCGACTTTCGCCTCGGCGGTGATATAGTCGAGGTCGGATACGGCGTTGCCCTTTACGCCGAGATCGAGGATGATCTTCCCGGCGGGGAGCTTCGTCGGAGTCGTTCTGCCGTAGCAGTCCTCAAAGATGCGGGCGACCTCGTCGCGGTTGCCCTCGGCGACGAGTTTTTTCAGGTTCGCCCAAGTGAAGCCCTCCTGGCTCTCGGGGGAGTCGGAGCAGTCCCAGATCCCGCCCTTGTCGAGCGAGAAGCGAAGCTTGTCCGGGGAGTTCCAGATAAGGCATCCCATGTCCCCGTTGCCGAGCGGAAGACCGTCGTCCCAAAATTCGATGGTTTCGTCGAAGTGAAGCCGTTTTGTGTCCATTTTGTTCCCTCTGTTTCGCCGCGGTTGAATTCGGCGGCGTATTATGGTATAATAACTGCAAGCATCCCTTGTGTCCAGCGACGTCCCTTGATCAAAACGATCAACACGGCTGGAGGTTCCTCGGGGTGCTTTTTTTATTTCCCGTGTCACCTCATCAGTCACCTTCGGTGACAGCTTCCCCTCAAGGGGAAGCCTTTAGATTCTTCGACTTCGTTCACTCCGTTCACTGCGCTCAGAATGACACGGTGATGAACTATTCCGTAAAATTCCGCGATCAAGCGGAATTTTATCCTGCTTGCGGAGCAAGCAGACATTTCAAGAAAACTTTATCCTGCTTGCAACGCAAGCAGACACTTCGCTCAGAATGACACGGTAATGAAATCGGGTGTCATCCTGAGTGAGTGCGTAAGCACGAATCGAAGGATCTATTTTATTTCCCGTGTTTTTCGAGATACGCGGGAAGAAGGTCGAAAAGAAGCTCAAAGCTCGACGCCGGGGCGAACGCTCCGGGATCCGCCGCGAGCGCTTCGTCGAAGAGGGCGCGCGAGGCGTCCTTTTCTCCCTTGCCGTACAGTCCGAGCGCTTTCATGAATATGCAGTGTATGCGGTTCCTGCGCGACAGATCGTCGTCGAGGACGAGCAGATCGGGCAGCGAAACGGCGAAATAGTCGGGCGTCACCGTATCGTCCATATGAAGGTCTGCGAATTTGATAAGCTTATCGAACCGCGCCGCGGCTCCTTTTTTGTCGCCGAGCGCGAGGCGCGCCATCCCCTGATAGAAGATCGATTCCGGCGGCTGATCGTTGTAGTAGATCGCCGAGGCGGGCTCGGAAATGCCGTCGGAGGCGAGAGCGAATCGCTCTTTCGCTTCCGCGCTCTTCCCTTCCGCTTCGAGCATCACTCCGAGGATATAGTTCTGCCTGTTCTCCTGCGCGCCGTAGAGCTTGCCCTCGCCGAGCGATTCGGGATAATCGAACGACGCGTAAAGCGGCGCGGTATCGCCCGATCTCAGGGCGACGGCGATATTCGAGAAGATATACTGCTCGGGCACCTTGCCCTCTCCGCCCTCCCACGGATGGAAGCGGCGGCCCGTGACGAGCTTCAGCGCTTTTTCGGACTCGCCCGTCAGGTTTAAGAGCGTGATATATTCAAGGAACAGATCGTCTCGCTTTTTGACCGTTTCGAGGTTCTGTTCAAGCAGTCTGCGGCGGCTCTTCGGCGGGGCGAGAAGGCGGCGGCGAAGCAGGTCCGCTTCGAGCAGGACGCGCGCGTCCGTCTTGTCGAGCGAGAACGCCATATCGAGGGCGCGTTTCGCTCCTTTTTTGTTGTCGAAAACGTTGAACCGCAGAAGCGCGAGGTTGCGGTAAGGCGTCGCGAAATCGGCGCCTCTCTTTATCGACTCCTCAAACTCGCGTTTCGCGTCCGCGTGGCGCTCCCTGTCGTAGTAAAGACAGCCGAGATAGTACGGCGCTTTGAAATCGGAAGGATTTTCCGCCTCCGCGAACGAGAGAACGGCGATGTCGGTAAGACGATTCGGGAAACAGAGATACGGGTCCGCCGCCGCGGCGCGGCGAAGGAAGCGTCCCGGATCGCGTCCGAGTTTTTCGGTGAAATACGCCCTGTAATAGTCGGTCAGCGGGAAGCCGCTGTCGTCGTACTTCAGAAGCTTGAGCGCCTCCTCGTAAAAACCCGGGACCGCGAGCTCGACGGACAGGTCGATCAGCATATTCGGGTTTACGACGTGGCGTTTGATATTCTCGCCGTTCAGGTACAGGCCGAGGATATCGAGACGGTCGCCGTCAAGGGACGGCGCGCGGTCCTCAAGCTGCGCCAGCAGATTGTTCGCGGCGAAGTTTCGGCCGTTGAAAACGAGCGCTTCGCGGGCGAAATCCTTCGCCTGCTCGCACCTGCCCGCGCGCGAAGAGAGAGCGGCGAGGAAATACCAAGCGGGACAGGCAGAGTCGGCGTTCCAAGTCGCTTTGTAAAAAGCGTCGAACGCGCCCTTCTCGTCGCCGAGATAAAACAGCGTAACGCCGAGACCGTAGTGATACCGCCCCGTCGGGGGATTCGGATTCGAGCGGGTCGCCTTCGCGATCGCCGCATCGTAATGAGTTTTTGCTTCGTTGAAAAAGCCCTTTTTGAGCAGAAGATCGGCGTACGCGCCGTTGAGCGTCATATTGGCGGGCTCGCGGCGCAGCCCCTCGAGATAGTAGTCCTCCGCCCTGCGCGTTGCGTGGCGGTACTGCTCCACGTGCATGCCGTAGAGGTAAAGGTCCTCGACTGTCTCGCATTCGGCGGGAAGCGGCGCGGATGCGGCGGGCGACGGGATCGGCTGACCCCGGACGCCGCCGTCGAAGGCGATCGCCTCCTTGCCGTCGCGAACGAGCGCGACGCGGACCTCGGA
Organism: Clostridia bacterium; assembly: GCA_017518975.1. GTDB lineage: Bacteria > Bacillota > Clostridia > Oscillospirales > CAG-272 > RUG11130. Next base: position 4,139 of record JAFWTH010000129.1, on the reverse strand, counting down.
GAACGTCTTGCCGCCCGAGGAGCGGGTGAAAACGGACGTCCCGCCCGTTTTGAGTTCGATAGTTCCGGCTTTTCTGCCGTTGACCGTGACGTCGTACTCGCCGGGTTGACCGGAGCAGTACGCGCTGAGCGTTATTTTGTCGTCGACGTCGAGGCGGATCGCGATATCGCGCGTGGCGTTATGGACCGTCCCGAGATCGTGGTAAGGCATGAAATACTGGGTGAAATCGCGCGTCTCGTACGGCTCGATAAACGAGAAATCGGGCTGGTTGTCGGTGAAGCATCCGGTCATCAGCTCAAAGTACGGGCCGTCCGAGTCGGTGAGATTGCGGTCCCACGCGCGGCCGAAATCGCCGCATCCCCACGTCCACTGCTTTTTGCCGGGGGAGACGTGGTGATCCGCAACGTGAAGCAGACCCGCGCCGACTCCCTCGTCGTAGCCGCCGACGAAGTCGAAATCGCTCTTCGCCGCCATGTACGAGGTGGGAACGGGGAGATTTACGTAGCGCGAAATATCGACCCCGCGCGAGTAGTCGACTTTATAATACGTGCCGGTCGCTATGGGGAACGTCGACACGTCCCGCTTGCCGTGGTCCATAACGGCGGTGACGTCAGGCGGAAAAACGCTTCTGTAGTTTTCGTTCACCGCGACGGCGGGATTCGCCCACCAGAGGAACGTCTGTCGTACGGGCGTGCGGTTGAAGATATGGTTTTTCAGTTCGATATACGCCCTGTCCGGGTAGAGCGTGAACTCCGTCTCGCCCTTCGTGTGGAACATGTTTTCGATCTCGGAGACGGTCACGGTCGCCGAGCCGTCCTCACCCTCGGAAATCGCCCAGTTGACCTCGTCGAACGTCGAAGGACGGTGATGCTGCGGCCAGTTGAACTCGATGCCGCCCGAGATCCACGGTCCCGCGAGCCCTACGAGCGCGGGCTTGATAACGCTGTTATAGTATATGAAATCGTAGTTTTTGATCTTGTCGAAGGCGCGCGCGACGCGCCCGCCGAGTTCCGGCAGGATCATCACTTTTATATAGTCGTTTTCAAGAAAAAGCGCGCGATAGGACACGCGCTCCGCCGCGTCCGAGATCCTGTCGGTCACCGGATGCGGGTAAACGCGGCCGCTGCTCCCCTGATATACGCGCTTTACGAGAAAAAGCGGATTTCTGTCGGGTTCGCCCGCGCGGTAGGTCGGAAATACGACCTTTTGCTCCCAAACGCGGACTTTTCTCTTCATTTCCATTTTCTTTTGCCCCTTGAGGATCGTTTTGTGGGGAAAATACGCACTTTTTAATATTATACAGTATATTTTGCGGGATAGCAAGAAGGTAAACTCGCCGGGTTTACAAACCGCGGGGGATTTGATATACTGTTCTCGAAAATAACTGTCGGCGGGTGGCTTTTATGATACTCGAGGTCAATAATCTCAAAAAATCGTTCAGGGGAAAAGAAGTCCTGCGCGACATATCCTTTCGCGCGGAATCCGGCTCAGTAGTCGGTATCCTCGGCGAAAACGGGTGCGGCAAGTCGACGCTTCTCTCGATCCTGGCCGGCGTCCTCGCGGCGGACGGTGGGACCGCGGCGCTCGACGGGGCAGACGTCCTCGGAAAACGCTCCGCCGTCAGGGGGAAGATCGGTTACGCTCCTCAGGGAACTCCGCTTCTCGAGGAACTCACCGCGCGCGACAATCTTCGTCTCCGCTATGACCGAGCCGAAATGGAAAAAGAACTCAACGGCGGCGTCCTCGCCGCGCTTGGTATCGACGGTTTCCTCAAAACGACGGTCAGCAAGCTGTCGGGGGGAATGAAAAAGCGCCTTTCGATCGGCTGCTCGGTCGCCGGACGCCCGCCCGTTCTCCTTCTCGACGAACCGTGCGCGGCGCTCGACCTCTCGTGCAAGGCGAATATCCTCGACTTTATCGACGCGCACAGGAAAAGCGGCGGAATCGCCGTTCTCACCTCGCACGATCAGACGGAGATCGCGACCTGCGACAAGTGGTACGTGATGAAGGACGGCGTCCTTCATGAATTCGTCTACGACGGCGATATCGGAAAGCTGGTGGCACAGTTTTGAGGCCGCGCGTGGAAAAAGCCGCCGTCTACTCTCTGCTTACGGCGAAGAGATATTTCCGCCTCATCCCGTTCACCCTCGTAATAACGGTCATACTCGTCTCGGTGCTCGGCGCCGTTTTGGCGAACGTCTTAGGGAAGAGAGCGAACAGCGAGGAAAATCAGCCCGTCTCGATCGCGATCGCGGGAGACGTCAACGACGTATATCTGAAGACCGCTCTCGACGCGGTCAAGAACTACGATATGACGCGATACGCCATGAGCTTCCCGATAATGACAGAGGAAGAGGCGAAAGAACAGTTCAAAAACTCCCGGATAACCGGGTATATAGTCATCCCCGAAGGGTACATGAAAGCGGCGCGCGCGGGAAACGTTGAATCGATCTATTTCGTCACGACGAGCGGCGCCCAGTCGCTCAGCTCACGGTACGTCTCCGAAATGATAAGGACGATCTCGGAGATGGTCGTCGCATCGCAGAAGGCGACTTACGGATACGAGAGGTTCGCTCTCGACCGCGGCGTCACCTTTGAAGAACTGAAGCCTTCCGCTCAGGCGGAAGTCGCGAAATACATAATGGCGCTCGTCAACCGCGACCTTCTTTTCAGCGTCAACAAAACCGGATTCTCCGGCGCCTCGACAGGCGACGACTCTGTCGTCGCGGGTATTCTGACCGTGTTTCTGTTCCTGTGGGGGATCACGTGCTGTACCGTCGCGACGAGAAAGGACGTTCGGCTCTGCAGGTCGCTCGGCGCCGAGGGCGTCGGCGCGGGGAGGCAGATCCTCGCCGAATACGCGGCGTATCTGTTTTTCTTCTTTGCATCGGTCGCCGCGATTGCGGCTCTCGCCGTCGCGGCGTTTGGTATTTTCCATTTGTCTCTGCCCGGCGGGATAGCCGTCACGGGAGAAGACGCGCTCCGGTTTGCCCTCAGTCTGCCCTTCCCCATCCTCATCGCGTCGTCCGTCCAGTTCTTCATATACGAGGCGACGAGCGGGATAACGGGAGGCGTCCTCGCCCAGTTCCTCACCGCGATCCTCCTGGGATTGGCGACGGGTTGCCTTTACCCTCCGCATTTTTTCCCGAAGACCGTGCAGAAGATCGGCGAATTTCTTCCGACCGGTATCGTCAGACGGTTTATAAGCGAGTTTTCGTCGGGAAAAGCCCCCTCGGCGACAGTGATCGTATCGGGGATCGTATGTTTCGCCCTCTTCACCGCTCTTTCGGTCCTGTTCCGCAAAGCGAAGATCACCGGAGTGAGGGAGGGCTGAGAATATGAAGATAAAACGCGCTCTGCTCCGGTTTCTGCTCCTTGAAAAACGTCTTCTCAAAAAGGCGGGTTACGTCGCCCTGCTCATCTGCGTACCCGTCATCGCGATCATAATGTCGCTCATCGCGTCGCGTTCCGACGGCGCGTTCAAGGTCGCGCTTTACTGTGCGGACCCCTCCGATCCGATCGCGTCGGCTATGTACGAAAAACTCGTGTCGGACAACGATCTCGTCGGATTCCGCGAGGCTGAATCCCGTGAAGACGCCCGGGACCTCATCAGATACGGCGTCGCCGACACGGCGTGGATCCTCGAAGGCGGCGTCGAAGGCAAGCTCAAAGAATACGTTTCAGGCAAAGATCCGTCCGGACCCGTTTTCACCGTTTTCATTCGCGAGGAAACGCCCGCGGGCATCCTCGTCCGGGAAAAACTGTCCTGCGTCGTCTCCCGCTATATGATGAAAGAGGCGATGAAGGCGGGGATCACGAAGGATTTCCCGGATCTCGGGATCCCGGACGACGAGGTGCTCGGGAGGTACTACGACGATGCGGTCGGGAAAGACAACATCATCAGATTCGCCTACTCCGACTCCGACGCTGCCGGGGACGCCGATCTCAATTACCTGCTTCTTCCCGTCCGCGGGATCCTCTCGGTCATGACAGTCCTCTGCGGTCTTGCGACCGCGCTCTACTACAGACGCGATACGGCGGACCGGATCATCCTGCCGAGGCGCGGCGCGACGTCGTTCCTTTACGAGTGTGGGTATATCCTGACCGGAGTCATCCCCGCCGCCCTCGTTGCGGGTGTC
>JAFWTH010000128.1 GCA_017518975.1 Clostridia bacterium | reverse complement strand
GCTCATTTTGATATCATTGTTCCTTCTTCACATACGTAATCTGGATATCGTAGCCCAGCTTTTCGAGCATATCCACGAACACCTTATTAACGATACTGGTCTGCTTGTTTATGAGCCTGCTGATGTACGGAGTTGCCTTTTTGCGTTCCTACAGCTTTTCACAAAGATTTATAATGACAACTGCAAATGACTTTGACAGTATTACAAGTTGGTTGTCTGCCACAGCTTTGCTCCTTTGGAATGAATTGACGCTGCACGTCATGATTTGCGCTGTGCGCGTGATTTCTCGCTGCGCTCCGTGAATTGAATTGCGCCTTCATGCCCCGCAGGGCAATTCATGACCGAAGGTCAATTCATGCACGAAGTGCAATTCACGCGCCGTCAGGCGCAATTCATTGCTTGCAAAGCAAGCATACCGTCTCGACGTGTTCGGTGCGAGGGAAGAGATCGATTGGTATAACTGTTTTGATTGAATACCCGGACTCTGTCAGTTTAACGGCGTCTCGGGCGAGAGTGAATGGATTGCAGGAGATATAAATGAGGTTATCCGGCTTGATCGAAATGATCGTGTCGATCATCCCGGGACTCAGACCCGCACGCGGTGGGTCGACGATCACCGCGTCGGGTGATCCAAGGTCTGTTTTCATTGAAGCGTCTCCGCAGAAAAACGTTATATTTTCGATTCCGTTTATTTCCGCGTTTCTTGTCGCGTCGCCTATAGCCGATTCGTTCAGATCTACTCCGTAAAATAGCTTGTCAGGGAATCGTTTGGCAAGGGCAAGTCCCCAAACTCCCGTCCCGCAGAATAGGTCAGCGCAAAGATCAAAGCTGATATCGCTGAATATCGAAGAGATCACACCGAACATCAATTCCGCGCCATCATAGTTCACCTGAAAGAAGGACTCGTCGGAAACGAAAAGAGAAAGACCGAACGCCTCTGTCCTGATCCCGCCTTCACCGAATATCCGGTGCGTTTTCCCTGTAGTTATGTTTTTGACGGAGAGGGAAGCGAACCGATCACTGAAACAATTAAGCGAATCGTATTTTTTTTCTGAGCCCTCAACGATTATTTGCGCGGAAAGCATCCCGCCCGTTGAGCGACGTATAACGATCTCTTCGATCCTGATATTCTGAGAAAAAGCAAACTCTGCGATCTCGGACGCTATCCGGGTGATGATCCCGGGCGCGTTTTTACAGGTTTCGTTTTCAAGGGAGATGAAAGAATTCGTTTCTTTTTTAAAAAAACCGATGCGGCTGCCTGAAACTTTGAAAGAAACCTTGTTTCGGTATCCGTCGGGAGAGGGACGCAGAGTCTCGCTTACGTCAACGGAAATACCTGCTCTTCTGAAAGCGGAAGAAACGGTATTCCTTTTTATTTTGAGTTCTTGTTCATATGATACGTGACGCAGCGAACAACCTCCGCACGTTTCGAAACAGGGACAGTCCGGATTTATTCTGTACGGAGAAGAGGTGATGAGTTCCGTGACGCGTGCGGTAGAATAGTTTTTTTTCTCATCGGTTTTCTCTATTCTGCAGACGTCACCTTCGACCGATTCCGCAACAAAAATCACCTTTCCGTTATCTTTGATTATTCCATATCCGCGTGAATTCGTATCGGTTACGTTGAAAATGTTTTTTTCTGCTGTCATACCGATACCCCCGCATACTACTATATTCAATATATTGTATCATATATATATATACGAGTCAATATATTGTTTGTGTCAATACAAAAGTCTTTTCATAATATGAAATTGAGAAAACTAATGCGGAGGATGACGAAATGAAAGGGTGCGTTTTGACGTTCAGATCGCAGACAGCGGCGACAAAAGCCGCAAAGTACCTGAAAAAAGTCGGGGCGCAGGTGAGCGTCGTTTCCGTAGATCCGTCAGTTACCTCAAAAGGCTGCGGATGGGGGATTGAATGCGATTGTTCGGCTGCGGATTATATTTCGAAAAAGCTTGAACGGAAAGGAATCAAGTACGGAGAAGTACTGTCGGGCGGTATTTGAGCCGTTCAAAATTGATAAATGATATATTTGGATAACGCGGCGACGAGCTGGCCCAAGCCGCGGTCTGTTTGTGAATCGGTAAAACGCGCTCTCTCTTCGCCGTTCGGCAATCCCGGAAGAGGATCTCATAAAGCGGCTGCAGCGGCTGCTCAAACCGTATATGATTTAAGAGAGGCTGCGGCGGATTTGTTCGGAGCGGATCCCGAGAACGTCGTTTTAACGTCCTGCGCGACTCAGGGATTGAATTATGCGATCAAGGGGGCGGCTCGAAAAGGGTGTAAAATTATTTATTCGGATTTGGAACACAATTCGGTGAGGCGACCGGTTCTCGCGCTGAAAGAAGCCGGCTGCCGGACGGACGTATACGGTTCTTTCGGCGGAAACAAAAGCAAAATAATCGACGATATACTCGGGAAGATCGAACCGGGCAATACCGTCGTTATCGCAAATCACGCGTCAAATATTTGCAACCTCTCTCTTCCGATCGAAGAGATTGGCGCGTTATGTAAAAGGACTGATTGCACATTTATCGTCGATGCGTCGCAAAGCGCGGGACATTTTGATATAGATCTGGAACGAATGAATGTCTCCGCGCTCTGTATGCCGGGGCATAAAGGACTTTACGGACCGATGGGAACGGGGCTTTTGATATTTTCAAAAACTCTTTCGGAGAGGATATCGTCTTTCCGTACGTTGATCGAGGGCGGATCCGGCGTCGATTCGAGGGACGATGGAATGCCGTCCGTTCTTCCCGAAAGATATGAGGCGGGTACCGTAAACGCCCACGGAGCCGCGGGGCTTCTCGCCGGTATTAAATGGATTTCAGGAACGGGCACTGAGAAGATAGGCAGAAAAGAGAGAACCCTGTGGACAGATATTAAAAGCAGACTTTCGGTCTCGGACCGGATAAGCGTTTACGGCGACGGCGCGCCCGGGGCTGTCTTCCTGTTCAATATACGCGGGGTCGCACCGACAACCGTCGGGAGGCTTCTTGACGAAAAAGGTATCTGCGTCAGAACGGGACTCCACTGTTCTCCCATGGCGCACAAAACGCTCGGGACGGGCGCGGACGGCGCGGTCAGGATCAGCTTCGGTTATTTCAATACGCTCCGCGAGACGGAAGAGACGGCTGAGGAGATCCTCAAAATAGCAAAGAATAATCCGTAGCATTTCATATGATGAAAGACTACGGATTTTCGTTATTCACTTCAGTTCGATAAGTATCTTTCAAGCCAGATCGTACCTATATCCATCGCTTCGTTGAATCCGGATTTCATATCCTGCTTGACTATCCTCTCGTGATCTGGGAGCGATCTGTTCGTGTTGATCAGCTGAAGAAGAATTTTGTCCGGAACTTCATTCCCGTTCATCGGTTTGGTGGTCATAATGATCATTTGCAGGAAATACTTCTCGTCCATACTCCCATAACAGATAACGTTTCCTTCGCGAACGAGCGGACGTCCGCGATAGATAAGGAACTTACCGTCTACGTCCGAAAACAACTCGTATACTTTTTCTTCTTTTTTTTCACTCATATAACCGCCACGACCTTCCTGTTCATTTCTTATTGATTTTACAATAAAAACTGCTCTTTGTCAATAGCGCGTAATAAGAACGCGTCACGTCAAGTATAAATGAAACGATGAAACAAAGAAGGAGTTAACGAGATGAAATACATACTGAAAATCGCAGCAATTCTGTTAGTCATCGTTTTTACGTTTTCTGTTTCACCCGTGGTATATGCAGAGAACGACACGCCTTTCGACGTTGCTGCAAAGAGCGCATTGCTGATGGAGGCGTCCACGGGGACTGTCCTGTACTCAAAAAACGCAGACGAGCCCCTGCCTCCGGCTTCAGTCACAAAAGTCATGACGCTGCTGCTGATTATGGAGGCGATCGATTCGGGTTCACTCTCTCTTGACGAACCGGTTTCCGTCTCTGAATACGCCGCGTCAATGGGCGGATCTCAGGTATATCTTGAACCGGGTGAAAAGATGACCGCTGAGGAACTGATAAAATGCGTTGTAATAGCTTCTGCAAACGACGCCGCTGTCGCGCTGGCGGAAAAAGTAGCGGGAAGCGAGACTGCGTTCGTCGCCCTGATGAATGAAAGAGCGTCGACGCTCGGGATCAAGAACTCACATTTTGAGAACGTTACGGGTCTTGACGACGATACGGTCGATCACGTAATGTCGGCGTACGATATAGCCGTTATATCGCGAGAACTTATGAAACACCCCAAGATATTCGAGTTTTCCAAAACCTGGATGGATTCGATCAGAAACGGCGCTTTCGGTTTAACTAATACGAACCGTCTCATATGTTTTTACAACGGTGCGACGGGTCTTAAAACAGGTTCGACATCAAAAGCGAAATTCTGCATCAGCGCAACAGCGGAAAGAGACGGTATGCATCTTATAGCGGTCATAATGGGATCAGATACAAGGGATATAAGAAACGAGGCGGCAAAACAGTTGCTTGACTGGGGATTCGCAAATTATTCGGTCTATAAGAACGACGGGGGAATGATCGGAAAAATCAGAATAACGGGAGGGAAAAGGGAAGAGGCGGACGTTCGCTGTCCGTCGCTCGTTCTTCTGTTGCCTAAATCCAAAGCAGGAACGGTCAAGGAGGAATATACTATCGATGAAAGAATATCAGCACCGGTTAAAGAGGGTGATAAAGCGGGAGAGGTGCGTTACGTCTCCGGTGAAGAAGTTCTTACAAGCGCTGCGCTTACGGTTGCAGAAGACGTTGAACGCGTCGGCTTTTTTGACGTTTTTCTAGGAGTCTTGAGAGCTTTGATTCTCAAATGAAATATTTGTGATCAAACGGTGATATTTTGTTTTTTTCTATTGAAAAAAACCGCGCGATGTTGTATCATATAATTGACAAAAGTGATAACGGTCGGGAAAATACGGCTTGTTGCCGTAAATTCCGTTTTTCCGTCCGTTCGCGCGGGAGAATTAACCGGCGAAGGAAAAGTAAAGGCTCCAAATGACGATCAAAATCAATGAAAAATTCCTTTCGTCCTTTATTGACGTTACAAAGGACGGCGAGCCTAAAAGAACGGCTCATCTTGCTGAAGCGGCGCACAAACTGGTAAAGGACAGATCCGGCGCAGGATCCGGATTTCTCGGATGGGTCGATCTACCTGTTAATTATGACAGGGAAGAATACTCAAGGATCCAAAAAGCAGCTGAAAAAATACGTTCCTCGTGCGACGTTTTCGTCGTCATCGGAATAGGCGGTTCGTATCTCGGAGCCAGAGCGGCGATCGAATTCATTAAAAGTCCTTTGTACAATAATCTGAAGAAAGATACTCCCGATATTTATTTTGCCGGGAACTGTATCTCACCGTCCGCTCTCTCAGATGTACTATCTGTCTGCGAGGACAAAGACGTTTGCATTAATGTCATATCGAAATCAGGTACGACGACTGAACCTGCCGTGACTTTCAGGATCTTTCGTGAACTCCTGGAGAAAAAATACGGCGAAGAAGGAGCGCGCGAAAGAATATTCGTTACAACTGACAGACAGCGCGGCAAGCTTAAAGAATTCTCCGATAAGAAAGGTTACGAGACATTTGTCGTTCCCGATGATATCGGAGGACGTTATTCCGTTCTCACGGCAGTCGGACTTCTTCCGATCGCGGTTTCGGGCATCGATACCGACGAGATGATGGCCGGCGCTGCCGAGGCGAGAGAGGAATACTCCGTTTCTTCCGTTTCAGAGAACAATGCGATCCGTTACGCTCTTCTTCGGAATATTCTGTATTCCAAAGGATATTCTACCGAGATCCTCGTCTCATACGAACCCGCCCTTCAGATGTTTTCCGAATGGTGGAAGCAGCTTTACGGAGAATCGGAAGGGAAGGACAACAAGGGTCTGTACCCGGCTTCCGTCGTGTTTTCAACAGATCTTCATTCTCTCGGTCAGTACATACAGCAGGGACGAAGGACCCTTTTTGAGACTGTAATCAGTTTTAAAAAATCGAGTCACGAAGTAATAATTCCGGACGACCCGAACAACATAGACGCATTGAACTTCCTGTCAGGGAAAGGACTGTCCTATGTGAATGAAATGGCGATGAAAGGAACACTTGCCGCGCATAACGACGGTGGGGTCCCGAATATTGTTATTGAGGCGGAGGACAGAAGCGCGCGGACTTTCGGACAACTCGTTTATTTCTTCGAGACCGCATGCGCGGTTTCGGGGTATATGCTCGGCGTAAATCCGTTCGACCAGCCCGGTGTCGAGGCATATAAGAACAATATGTACGCACTTCTCGGGAAGCCCGGATATGAGGAAAAACGCGCTGAACTCGAAAACAGGATCAAATAAAACATGCCGCTTTTGGCGGCGGGGAGGAAATGTATAATGATAAAACTAATCATCGGAGTAAAGGGAAGCGGAAAGACCAAAACTCTTATTGAAATGGTTAATAAGGCTCTGTCGGAAACAAAAGGCGACGTCGTTTGCATTGAGAAAGGTGACAAACTCAGATTTGATATAAAGTATCAGTGCAGACTTATAGATACAGATCAGTATAAGGTTTCGGATGCCGAATCGCTTTACGGATTTGTTGCCGGAATACTTGCAAGCAATCACGACGTTTCCGACTTATTCATAGATTCTGCTCTTAAGATCTGCAAAAACGATACGGGAGCGTTTGACGAATTCCTTTCCAAAGTTGATATGCTTGTTTCCGATCTCGGTGTAAAATGCCTCATTACTTCTTCGCTCCATCCAGATGAAGCGACGGAGACGATGAAAAAGTACTTATAAATAATATGTCGGGGGCGGGGGGC
>JAFWTH010000127.1 GCA_017518975.1 Clostridia bacterium | reverse complement strand
TCGTAAATATCGCCCACCTTGATATCGGTCGTCTTCTCGAGTCCGATACCGCATTCGTAACCGGCGGCGACCTCGCGGACGTCGTCTTTGAAACGGCGGAGCGACGAGATCTTGTCCTCGGAGATCACGATGCCGTCCCTGACGACTCTGATCTGAGCCGACCGTCTCACGTCGCCGTCCTGAACGTAGGAACCCGCGATAACTCCGACGTTCGGGACCTTGATCGTCTGGCGGACCTCCGCGTGACCTATGACGACCTCGCGGTACTTCGGAGCGAGCATGCCCTTCATAGCCGCCTCGATCTCCTCGATGCACTCGTAAATGATGCGGTAGGTACGGATATCGACGCCCTGTCTCTCGGCGGAATCCATGGCGCCTTTGTCGGGACGGACGTTGAATCCGACTATGATCGCGTTCGCCGCGGCGGCGAGCATAACGTCGCCCTCGGTGATGCCGCCGACTGCGCTGTGGATAACGCGGACCTTGACTTCCTCGTTCGATATTCTCTCAAGCGACGCCTTGACCGCTTCCGCGGAACCGACGACGTCCGCCTTGACGATTATCGAAAGCTCCTTGACGCCCTCTGAGATCTGCGAGAACAGATCGTCGAGATTGACGCGGGAGTTGATCTTGAAATGTTCTTCCTTTGCGCTCGTCCTTCTCTGGTCGGCGAGTTCGCGCGCCATCCTCTCGTCCTCCACGGCGCGGAATTCGTCGCCGGAGAGCGGGACCTCGGAAAGTCCGATGATCTCGACGGGAACGGACGGACCCGCTTCGGCGACCGGACGGCCTCTGTCGTCCGTCATCGCTCTGACGTGACCGACGGACGTTCCCGCGATCACGATATCGCCCGATCTGAGCGTACCGTTCTGGACGAGAACGGTAGCGACCGGACCACGACCGCGGTCGAGCTTCGCCTCGATGACGAGGCCCTTGGCGTGCCGTTCGGGGTTGGCTTTGAGTTCTTTCATCTCCGCGACGAGCAGAACGCTCTCGAGGAGGTTGTCAAGTCCCTCTCTCGTCTTTGCGGAGACGGGAACGCACATAACGTCGCCGCCCCACTCCTCGGGAACGAGATCGTATTTGGTAAGGTCGGCTTTGATCTTTTCGGGATCGGCGCCGGGCTTATCCATCTTGTTGATCGCGACGACGATATCGACGCCCGTCGCTTTTGCGTGGTTGATCGCCTCGACGGTCTGCGGCATGATGCCGTCGTCCGCCGCGACGACGAGGATCGCGATATCGGTCGATTTCGCGCCTCTGGCGCGCATCGCGGTGAACGCCTCGTGACCGGGAGTGTCGAGGAACGTGATCTCGCGTCCGTCGAGATTTACCCTGTACGCGCCGATGTGCTGGGTGATGCCGCCCGCCTCGGTGTCAGTGACGTGAGCGTTCCTGATCGCGTCGAGGATCGACGTTTTACCGTGGTCGACGTGACCCATGACGCAGACGACGGGAGCGCGGGGAGCAAGCGCCTCCTCGGCGTCCTCGGTGTCGTCGAACAGTCTCTCCTCAATAGTGACCTTGACCTCGTGAGTGACCTTCGCACCGAGTTCGTCCGCAACGAGGAAAGCGGTGTCGAAGTCGATCTCCTGATTGACCGTCGCGATGACGCCCATAATCATAAGGCGCTTGATGACCTCGGACGCCGTGACCTTCAGACGCTGAGCGAGCTCCGTCACGGTGATCTCGTCGGGGATGAGCACTTCGAGCGGTTTTTTCTTCGCTTTCTCGATGTTCTCCCTGTTCATCCGCTCGATGGCGCGGCGCTCCTTTTCGCTTTTCTTGCCGTACCTGTCGCGGTTGTTCTGCTTTTTGAGCTTCTGTTTCGTGCTGTGATTGTCGACGGATTTGTCGGAGACGAATCTGTCAAGCTTCTCATCGTACTTGGAGAGGTTGACGGAGGAGGTTCTCGTGTCGACGACGCGTACGTTTCCGGTGCGTTTCTTCTCCACGCCCTGCTCGACCACCGGCTTCGGAGCCGGCTTGATCGGCGCTCTGTCGAATTCCGCTCCCTTCGGGCCCCGGTTCCTCGAAGGCGCTCTGTTGTCTCGGCGCGGCTGACCTTCCGTCTTCGGCGCGGACGCCTGACCGGTCTCGCGGGCGATCTTGCTGTCGAGCTTTTTGCCGGCCTCGAGCATACTCTGCCGTTTCTCGGCGGAGTTCATCTCGGCGCGCTTCTGAGCGCGTTTCTCCGCCTGCTCGGCGCGTTCCTTCGCTTTGCGCTCTTCCTCCGCCTTTGCCTTCGCCGCCTTCTCCGCGGCGGCTTTTTCCTTGGCGGCGCGCTCCGCTTCTCTCTTCGCCTCTTCCTCTTTTTCGCGTTTCAGCCTTTCCGCTTCTTCGCGCTCGGCTGCCGCTTTCATCACCTCGGGCGTACGGATGACGGTCTTGCCCGCCATATATCCGTCTATGTCCTTTATCTGGTTCGCCGCGGTGATCCGCTCAAAAAACAGATTGAATTCGTCGGCTTCCAGAGTCGCGTTTGCCGTTTTGTCCGGAATGCCGTACTCCTCCATTGAGGCGCAGAGATCCTTCGTTTTCATTCCGAGATCCTTCGCCATCTGACCTATTTTGAACATCGGCGCCGTTTTTGCTGCCATAAAGTCACCTGTCCCTTCAATTTTTAAGGTATATATAGGCACGGTTTTCAACCGTTATCTGCCTTGAGTTTCCCGACCAGTGCCGCGTGCGGTCCGCGTTTTTCTATCGCTGCGGCTGCGCACGGCGATCTTTTCCCGAAGAACCGTCCGATCTCCTCGCCCGTCGCGGGGACCTCAAACAGTTCGACTCCGTAAAAAGCGCATTTGTCCCCGACCTGCTTTTTCGTCCTGTCCGACGCGTCGGAGGCGAGGATCACCGCTGCGGGTTTCCCGCCCGCACGTCTCACCGCGTCGAGCGTTGCCCCGACGCCCGGCGTTACGGCTCCCGCCTTACGGCACAGAAGAAGCGTCGGAAGCGCGGCGGCAAACGTTTTTTCACAAACGGTCATACGGGCTGCGGGCGGGTCAATCCTCCGCCCTCTCCTTTTCCATGAGCGCTATTTCCTCTTCGAGGGCTTCGTAGACCTCGGGGGTAACGGCGCATTCGAGAGATTTCGATATCCTGCCAGCTTTTCTCGCCTTTTTGAGGCAATCGAGCTTCGCGCAGACGTATGCGCCGCGTCCGGATTTTTTACCGGTGAAGTCGAGGGAGACGTCCCCCTCCGGGGAGCGGACGACGCGGACGAGATCGCGTTTAGGGAACGTGCCGCCGCATCCGGTACACCGTCTTTCCGGTATCTTTCTCGGCTTTTGTGCGTTGTTTTTCATCGGGTCGTTTAAGTTCTCGGGCCCTTGATATCGATCTTGTACCCGGTAAGTTTGGCGGCGAGGCGGACGTTCTGTCCCTCCTTGCCGATCGCCAGCGAGAGCTGATCACCGTCGACTATGACCTTCGCAGAGCGCTCGCCGTCGAACTCGACGATCTTGACCTTCGCGGGGGAAAGCGCGGCGGCGATATACGCCTCGGCGTTCTCGGAATACTCTATCACGTCGATCTTTTCACCGTGCAGTTCCTCGACGATGTCGGCGATCCTCATCCCTCTGTTGCCGATGCAGGCGCCGACCGGGTCGACGTCCTCATCGCGGGAAATAACAGCGATCTTCGTGCGGGATCCCGCCTCGCGGGCTATGCCCTTGACGATGACTATGCCGTCCTCGATCTCCGGGATCTGCGTCTCGAAAAGACGCTTGAGAAGACCGGGATGGGTGCGGGATATCGTGACGATCGGTCCCTTCTCTCCTTCGCGTCTGACTTCGGAAACGAAGACCTTTACGCGGTCGCCCACGTAGAGATCCTCGCCGGGAATCTGTTCGCTCTTGGGCAGAAGCGCGTTGCTCGTTCCGGTGTCGACGACGACGTCGCCGTTGTTGTCGTCGCGCTTTACGACGACGGCGGAGATGACCTCCTCGCGCTTCTTTTCGTAATCACGGATAATGTTGCTCTTTTCCGCCTCTCTTATTCCCTGGACGATGACCTGCTTCGCGATCTGTGCGGAAATGCGCCCGAAATTCTTCGTCTTGACCTCTTTTTCAACGACGGAGCCGAGCGTGTATCTGCGGCTGATCTTTTTCGCTTCCTCGAGAGAGATCTCGGTGCGCGGATCGGTCACCTCTTCGACGACCGTTTTCTGAGAGTAGACCTTGAGGTCGCGCTTTTCGCGGTTGATCGCTACGCGGACCGCGGTGGTCCCTTCTTCCTTTTTATATGCGGAGACCAGAGCCGCCTCCACTTTTTCGAGCATATATTCGACCGGGATGCCCTTTGTCTTCTGGAGCAGTTCGAGGGCTTCAAAGAGTTCTGCATTCATGACGTTTTATCTCGCTTTCAATTATTTCGTGGTTACCAGTGATATACGGTGGATACTTTCGATACGGAGGAACGTTCGAACCTCACGGTCTCACCTCCGCACTCGACGACGACCTCGTCGGGGCCGCCCGAGACGAGCGTGCCGGTAAAGACCTTTTTGCCGTCGACCGGAGCGAACAGACGGACTTCGACCTCGGCGCCCCGCGACGCCTCAAAATGTTCGTCGCGCGTGAGCGTGCGCTCGACTCCGGGAGACGAGCACTCGAGGTAGTACGCGTCTTCGATCGGATCGTCCTCGTCGATCAGCGGCTCCACGGCGCGGTGGAACTTTTCGCAGTCGTCGATCGTCAGACCTCCGTCCTTGTCGACGGTGATCCTCAGATACATGTCGGCTCCCTCCTTGACGTACTCGACGTCCCAGAGGCAAAGCCCCATCGATTCCGCGACGGGCGCGACGAGTCGTCTCACTCTGTCCGCTACTCCGCCTTTTTTTCCGCCGGATGCCATCGCGCGCACCTCCTACGTGTTTCACAAATAAGAGAGTGGACCGTCAGCCCACTCTCTCGTACTCCTCATCGTTCCCGGCAAGTATAACACATCTTTTCCGGGATTGCAATACTTTTTTTATATTTTTTTCTAAAATATGTAAGAAAACCCGGGTTAACAATCCGTTCACAAAATTGTAGTAAACTATTTTCCGTGATAAAAACGGTGAAGAAAGGAGAAATAAGGTGCTTGACGTATGTCTGATGGGATGCGGCGGATCCATGCCCAAACCCGACAGATGGCTCTCTTCCGCGATCCTGCGTTTTGAGGGCAAGTCCGTCGTCGTCGACTGCGGCGAGGGGACTCAGCTCGCGATGAAAGAAGCGGGATTCGCTTTCAAATCGGTCGGCGTCATCCTCGTCACCCATTTTCACGCGGATCACGTCAGCGGTCTGCCCGGTTTTCTCCTTTCGATGGGGAACGAGGGACGGGAGGATCCCGTCCTTATCGCCGGTCCCCGCGGGATCGCCCGCGTCGTCCACTCCCTCTGCGTCGTGGCGCCGGGTCTTCCCTTCGAGGTTGAAATAAAGGAACTTCCGCGCAGCGGAGGCGGATTCTTCCGCGACGGATTCGAGATCAAAGCGTTCGAGGCGAACCACACCTGCCCGTGTCTCGGATACCGGCTCGATATCCCGCGCGCCGGCAAATTCGATCCCGAAAGAGCGCTCGGCGGAGGTATCCCCCTTAAATACTGGAACAGACTTCAGCACGGCGAGACGGTCGCGGAAAACGGGAGGGTCTATACTCCCGATCTCGTTCTCGGTCCGCCGAGAAAAGGGCTCTCCGTCTCTTATCTCGTCGACACACGCCCGCTTCCGGGAATGGCGTCCGCGGTCGCGGGATCGGATCTTCTGATCGCCGAGGGCATGTTTGGGCGCGACAAATCCGAACGTGCGGAAAAGTCGATGCATATGACGATGGAGGAAGCGGCGAGGATCGCAAAAGACGGCGAAGTGAAGGAACTCTGGCTCACCCACTTCTCCCCGTCGGTTCCCGACCCCGAACAGTTCATCTCCGAGGCGAGAGCGATCTTTCCCGGAGCCGAGGCGGGCGAAGACGGCAAAAAAACGACGCTCTTTTTCGAGGAAGGCGGTGATCCGGTATGAAGATCGCCGCTCCTTCGTTTGTAAAGAAGGTCACGGACGCTCTCCGCGTCGCCGGTTTTTCCGCGTACCTCGTCGGGGGCTGCGTCAGGGACTCCCTGCTCGGGGAGACTCCGCACGACTACGACGTCGCGACGAACGCCGTGCCGGAACAGATGAAAAAGGCGTTTTCGGATTTCAGAACGGTCGAGACCGGGATCAAGCACGGCACGCTCACGGTTATATCGGACGGCGAGCCCGTCGAGGTCACGACGTTCCGCATAGACGGGGAGTACTCCGACGGCCGCCACCCGGACGGAGTTGAGTTCACGGACGGTATCGCGCCGGATCTTTCCCGCCGCGACTTCACCGTCAACGCGATGGCGTACTCGGACGGGGACGGCCTGATCGACCTGTTCGGCGGCGAGGAACACCTCAAACGGAAGCTGATCGTCTGCGTCGGCGAGCCCGACGAGCGCTTCGGCGAGGACGGTCTGCGCGTCCTGCGCGCTCTGCGCTTCGCCTCGCGCCTCGATTTCACGGTCGAAGACAAAACGGCGGAGTCGGTCAGACGTTCCGTCACGCTCCTCCTTCGCGTTTCCGCGGAGAGGGTCTATTCGGAACTGACGCGTCTTCTCGAAGGGCCGGGAGCCGCAAGGATAATGAGGGAATTCCCCGGCGTGATCGGCGCCGTGACGGACGTCCCGGAGGACGCCGTTCTCCGCGCCGCGGAAATTACGGATAAAACGGACAGGGATCATCTGACGCGCCTCGCTCTGACGTTCGCCGAAGCGGGACTCGACCGGGACGGCGCGGCGGAGAGAATGAGAAAACTTAAAACGAGCCGAGCGGACCGCGAGGACGCGATCGCCGCCCTCCGCCTTGCGGCGGAGCCGCTGCCCGACGCGCCGCCCGCTATGCGGCGGATGCTCGGAAAATTCGGCGCGGACGCCGTAAGGCGAGCCGCCGACGTTCGCGCCGCCCGCGGAGACGCGGCGGCTAAGGATGCCGCCGCCCTCGCACAGGAGATAATCAACCGCGGCGACCCCGTGAGGGTATCCGACCTCGCCGTACAGGGCGGGGATATCCGGTCGGTCCTCCCCGTCGAGGGCAAAGAGATCGGCGAGATACTCGAAAAACTCCTCTTCCTCGTCACAGAGGAAAAGATAAAAAACGACCGCGACGAACTGCTCAAAGCGGCGGAAGAAATGAGATAAAGGAAGGATTATCCATTTTCTTGCCGAAAACTGTTTTTTTGCGGATCTGGCGGCGGATCTTTCCGCCGCCAGATCTTTCTTTTATACCGTCACGGTAAAGTTGGAGACGGGATCGAGAATTGCTTTCTTCCCCATTGACAATATATGAATAATATGTTAAAATCGAAATTACACAGTAGTTTTTCGCGCTGAAAAGCGGTGGCACCGCGCGGTGACGAACGTTACTCTCGCATCGCCGCGGCTCCGACTGCGCACTTTTTATTGAATTTCACATCGGAAAGGACAGAAAAATGAGAAAAAAAAGGTTTTTTGCTGTTGTGTTATCATTGGTAATGCTGTGTTCGATCATCCCGTCGATTGCAACAACGGTATCGGCATCGACCGGAGGCCACACACGCGCCGAAGCAGTTGCCTGGGCAAACAGCAAGATAGGTTCGGCGCTTGACTATGACGGGTATTACGGTGCACAATGTGTAGATCTGATATACTACTATTACGTTTATTTGGGACAGAGTGCACCCGGCGGAAACGCAAGGGACTTTGCCAACGGAGGAAAATATACGCCTTCCGGTTGGTCGTATCAAAGTTCTCCCCAGCCAGGTGACATTGCAGTAGACTCTTCATATTCACCGGGACACGTCGGAATTGTCACCAAAATCGAAGGAAGTTATATGTATTGTGTTGAGCAAAACTATAACTACAAACAGTATTGCCAAGAGGTCAGACGAAATTTATATTCACACGGTTATTCAACGTTTATCAGACCGGACTTTGTAACAACGGTAACGTGTACAGTCACCTTCAACCCGAACGGCGGAAAAGTTTCCCCGACGTCAAAAACAGTTACCGTCGGGCAGCCTTACGGGACTCTTCCCACTCCTACCAGATCGGGATACGTTTTTTTGGGCTGGGGAGCAAGTACGTCTGCGACAGCATTTTATACTTCATCTTCAATTGTGAGCAACAGTTCCAATCATACTCTTTATGCAGTTTGGAGAAGCATATGCGACACTGAAGGCCATTCCTTCGGCGCATGGCAACTCAAAACAGCGGCGACCTGTACAGCAAAAGGGTCGGAACAGAGAGTGTGTACCCGCTGCGGAAAGACCGAGACGCGCAGTACGTCGTCCCTCGGCCATAATTACGTCGCATCCGTCGTCAAACCCACGTGCACGGCGGAAGGATACACGAGACACAAGTGTTCAAGGTGCAGTGCAAGTTACACCGACACGTACGTGAGCGCGCTCGGACATAACTACGTCGAATACGTCATCAAACCCGCGTGCAAAGCGAAGGGATACACGAGACACAAGTGCTCAAGGTGCGGCGACAGTTACGTTGACACGTACGTGGACGCGCTCGGTCATGCATTCGGCAAATGGACCGTAAAGACCGCGGCGACCTGTACCTCAAAGGGAACGGAAGAGAGAATATGTTCTCGCTGCGGAAATACCGAAACGCGCGATATTCCGGCTCCGGGTCAAAACTACGTCGATAACGACATCAAACCCACGTGCAAAG
>JAFWTH010000126.1 GCA_017518975.1 Clostridia bacterium | reverse complement strand
TTCGTCACGACGGGATATTACGTTGAAAGAGGAATAAGACCGAATTAAAGTTTCTTTCGTTCCGTGTCACCTCAATCAGTTCGCATTGCTCCGCAATGCTGACAGCTTCCACCTCTTTGCGGAGCAAAGAGAGGGAAGCCTAAGAGATTCTTCGACTACGCTCGTTTCACTCGCTTCGCTCAGAATGACACGGTAATGAAGCAATCTGTCATCCTGAGTGAAGCGAACACAGTGAGCGGAATCGAAGGATCTACTGCCGTCGAACCAGTAACAAAAGCCTTCCCCTTGAGGGTAGCCTCGAGATTCTTCGACTTCGTTCACTACGTTCACTTCGCTCAGAATGACATAGGAATGAAGAAAAGTGTCATCCTGAGTGAGCGAAGCGAATCGAAGGATCTACGTCCGTTGAGTCAAAGAACGATCAAAAGAAAAAGCCTTCCCCTTGAGGGGAAGGTGGGTCCGAAGGACCCGGATGAGGTGAGAGAAAGCAAATAAATATCATTTCAACATTAGGGGACGACCGGAATGGCCGTCCCTTTTGTTGAAATATTATTCGCGATATGGTATCATAAACACAACCCCCGAAAAGGAGATATCCAGATGAAAAAACTTCTTTGTCTGTTTCTTGCGATACTGACCGTCGCCGCGACGTTTCCGCTCGCGCTGTCGGTCGGCTCCGCGGACTCCGCGTTCCCGTTCACGGACGTGAAGGAGGAAGCGTGGTATCGCCCCGAGATCGAGTTCGTATGGGAAAAGGGACTCATGGAGGGCGTATCGGCGACGAAATTCGAGCCCTCCTCCACGATGACGAGAGCGATGTTCGTCACGATCCTCTGCCGTCTGTCGGGAGACGAGACTTCGGTCACCGACCGGTTCTCCGACGTTAAGCCGAACGCCTGGTACGCGCCGTACGTCGGATGGGCGGCGAAGACGGGACTCGTTCTCG
The DNA here is from genome assembly GCA_017518975.1 of Clostridia bacterium. Taxonomy (GTDB): domain Bacteria; phylum Bacillota; class Clostridia; order Oscillospirales; family CAG-272; genus RUG11130. The sequence goes on along the minus strand of JAFWTH010000126.1, from coordinate 2,711 downwards.
GATATCCGGACGGCACGTTCCGGCCGGGCAGCAACATAACGAGACAGGAGGCCGCCGCGACTCTCGTGAGATTTACCGAGTACGCCGAAATGCGTCTTCCCGGCCACGCGGCGACGTCGCCCCTGGTGTTCTCGGACGACGAAAAGATCGCGAGCTGGGCGGCGGAGTACGTCGATACTCTGAGGAAGGCGGGGATCTTCAACGGCGACGCGAACGGAAGATTCAACCCCTCGTCCAACATAACGAGAGCGGAAGCGGCGACGCTTCTGCACAACATTCTCAAGATCGTCGGGCGTCTTTGGAACGGATACGTTCCCGATCCGGACGCCGACGGGATGGCGGTCTACGGGGCGAAGTACCTTTACTGGAACGGGTTCATTCTTCAGGGCAAACTCGGCGAGGACCTGATTGAGGACGGAGAGTATCCGTATCTCTCGGTCTATCCCGACGACACGTATATCGACCAGCACCATATCTCATACAACAAAAAAGAGGTCTCGATCCCCCTGAAGTCGTACGAGCCCCTCGACACGTTCGGCTTCTCCGTGACGAATCAGCTCGCGGATCTGAATAGGACTCCGATCGTCAAGATCTGCTACGAATATACGGGAGAGGAACCGGAAACTCTCTTCCCCGCCTACCTGTCGAACAGGATCCATTTCGAATTCTCATATGAGACCGCGCCGCTCACGTTCGAGCGCGGCGAAGACGACGCCGGTTACAGGACCGCGATCTGCGACACGGCCGAGGCGGTCTCGGCGCTGAACGTAACGTTCGATATCGATACCCCCGACAACGTCCACGTTATGATCAAGCCGTTCGAGGGAGCGGCGGAAGGCGCGGGCTTCCGCGTCCGCTATATCGCGCTCTTCGCGACGAAGGAAGCGGCGGAAGCGTATAAAGGTGAAGAACACGCGGACTTCCTCAAGAACTATCACCTCGACGAATACGTCGAAGCCGAAAAGGTCGACGACGCGACGGTCGAGAGTTATCTCGCGCTCATCCGCGAGAAGATAAAAGAGATAAAGGAGAGCCCGTCCTCCTTCACGCCGGAGGACGCGCCCGAGGGCGTGACCGTCTGGTACGTCAGCTCGATCCACGGCGACGACGGCAACGACGGTCTGTCTCCGGATACGCCGCTTGCTACGCCGGAGGGACTCTACCGTAAGTTGAAAAACGGTGACGAGATCATTTATATGTCCCGCGTCAAAAAAGGCGACTGGGTCTTCTTCGAGAGGGGCAGCGTCTTCTATCCGTGGAGATACTACAACCACACAATCGTGACGCTCACCACGCAGGAGGATTCGTACTACGGCGCGTACGGCGATCCCGCCCTGCCGAAACCGGTCTTCAAGGGCTCCTTTGACTTCGGAGGCGGATGCGGCGACTGGCAGCCCACCGAATGGGAGGACGTCTGGGTGCTCGATCTGCTCCCGCTTCTCCCGAAGGGCAAAGAGAACTTCGCCGGCGTCGACGGCGATGTCGGAAAGATAGTCTTCAACGGCGGGCAGTATCTCGGCGTCAGAGTTTTCCCGAGCGCAGAGTCGGAACAGGAAGACGTCGCCGCGGAGCCGTTCGGCGAGGGAAAGACGACGCGGCTCATGTACGAGCAGGGCAACTGCGACGAGTACTTTATGTCCGGCGGGACGACGGCGAAGGATCCCGGCGACGCGCTGCGCCATAATCTCGAATTCATCCACGACAGGAGCGCGGGCAAAGTCTATCTGCGCTGCAAGTGGGGCAATCCCGCCGACGTGTTCGAATCGGTCGAAGTGTGCCGCAACTGCAACATCGGATGGCTGGCTGACGGCGGTCACTACGACAATCTCGCGTTCCTTTACAGCTCCTACGTCTGCGCGGATATCGGCAACAATTCGGTCGTGACGTACTGTGAGGCGGGCTTCGGCGGCGGATGCGTCGGTTCGGTCGGCACGGGTATCGGCGGATTCGGCTACTGCGACCGGATGGAGATCGATCTCTGCTACATCCACGATATCGACGACGGTCCGATGGGTACGCAGAACACCGGAGACGACGAAGAGGGTAAAAACACGCTCAACAACGTTATCCTCACGAACAACGTGGTGACGACGGCGCAGAACCTCGTCGAGCTCTTCCACACGAACCGCGAGGAGGGTTCCGACGGACTCGGCATGAACAAGATTACCGGCGCGCGCGTCTGCGGCAATTACGGCGCGTACATCGGCTACGGCTACCCGCGCACGGTCAATCAGGCGGCGGAGGGCAACGCCCTGCAGAACGCGTACTGGGGCGAGATGATCGACTGCGTCTTCTCGGAAAACACGCTCGTCTGCTGCGAGGGTTCCGTGATAGCGGGCAACGTCGCCGCGGACTGCAATCCGCGCGGATGGATCGTCCGCGACAACACGTACGTTTTCAACCCGCGGATCTGCTATATCCTTTCCGGATCGGACGGCACGCTGTTCACGAACCTCACCAGGTTGTTCTACGCGGCTTACAAGATGCCGTACACGGACAGGTATCTCTCCTACCTCGTAAGCAACGGCATCGACTACGGATCAAAGTTCATATCGTTCGACACGATCTCGGAGGGCGAGGCGAACCACTATTTCGTCACGACGGGATATTACGTTGAAAGAGGAATAAGACCGAATTAAAGTTTCTTTCGTTCCGTGTCACCTCAATCAGTTCGCATTGCTCCGCAATGCTGACAGCTTCCACCTCTTTGC
>JAFWTH010000125.1 GCA_017518975.1 Clostridia bacterium | reverse complement strand
TTCGTCACGACGGGATATTACGTTGAAAGAGGAATAAGACCGAATTAAAGTTTCTTTCGTTCCGTGTCACCTCAATCAGTTCGCATTGCTCCGCAATGCTGACAGCTTCCACCTCTTTGCGGAGCAAAGAGAGGGAAGCCTCTATGACATGTTTTCTTCATTCCATGTCATTCTGAGCGGAGGTCGAAGACCGGAGTCGAAGAATCTGAATGCTGTTTTATGGTCCGGAGCGATCAGGGATCGCTCCCTACGGTACGCGAAATGAAGAACGCGTTAAAAAGCCTTCCCCTTGAGGGGAAGGTGTCGCCGTAAGGCGACGGATGAGGTGAGCGGAAACGGTGTATCACCTCATCAGGCTCGTTTCACTCGCCAGCTTCCCCTCAAGGGGAAGCCTATAGATTCTTCGACTTCACTCGCTCTGCTCGTTTTGCTCAGAATGACACAGTAATGAAGCAATCTGTCATCCTGAGTGAAGCGAACGCAGTGAGCGGAATCGAAGGATCTACAATCGTCGAGCCGATAGCAAAAGCCTTCCCCTTGAGTGTAGCGAAGCGCAATTCACGACGGATTTGCCGTCAGCTCATAAAAGTCAAAAGTGACCGGATCAGGCGCTTCGGAGATAAGAATAAAAAAAATAAAAAATCCTCTTGCATTTGTATTTTCAATATGTTATAATATCCCTTGCCGATTTTTGAAGTATGATATTTACTTAACATAGACGGAGGTGTAAATCATGGCAAAATGCTCTGTCTGCGGAAAGGGAGTCTCCTTCGGTCACAACGTCTCCCACTCCAACCGCAAGACCAACAGAATGTGGAAACCCAACATCAGACGGGTCAGAGTCGTTGTCGACGGAACTCACAAAACCGTTAACGTTTGCTCACGCTGCCTGCGTTCAGGCAAAGTTTCGAGAGCGTAATTATGACCGAGTGAACTCCCTTTGAAAAGAGGGAGTTTTCTTTTTTGCGAGGTGCAGCGATGACGGATCTCATTCTTTTATCCGGAGAGGCGCCGGATGAAATCAAAACCGCGCTTTCGGAGCGGTTCGACGTCCTCTGTCTCCCGCCCGATCCCGCGCTTCCCGCGCCGGTCGCGGCGCATCCCGATATGATCGCGCTTGTACTCGGGGACACTGTCGTAATGCCGGAGGAATACCTCGGGCGATACCCCGAAGTCGCCGCGAAAATAAAAGAGGCGACCGGGATCGGACCGGTCGGATCGCGGGCGGCAAGGGGTCCGCGTTATCCCGACGATATCGCGCTGAACTGCGCCGCCGCGGGCGGCGCGCTGTTCTGCCTCGTCTCTCACACGGCGCCGGAGATAAAAGAGATCGCGCGGCGGCGCGGACTACGGCTCGTCAACGTCCGGCAGGGCTACGCCGCGTGCTCCTCTCTCGTCGCGGACAGCGCGGTCGTTACCGCCGACCCGTCGGTCGCCGACGCGGTTGAGGCGGCGGGACTCGACGTTCTGCGGATCTCGCCAGGCGGTATCCTCCTGCCGGGGTACGACTCGGGTTTCATAGGCGGCGCGTCGGGCGTTGCAGGGCGGGACGTCTTTTTCTTCGGAGACCCCGCGACGCATCCGGACGGAGAGCGGATCGTCCGGTTCCTCTCGGAACGCGGATTCCGTTCCGTGCCGCTCCGCCCCGGCCCTCTTCTCGACCTCGGCGGGTTCAAACATATAAAAAACGCTTCCGGAAACTGATCCGGAAGCGTTTTCGTTATCGGCCAGCGGGGTCTGATTCCGCGCTCGGCGTACCAGCCGGTGATGACGTAGAATCTGTCCTCTTCTCCCGGAGACGCCGAGTCGAAGGACATGAATCTCGTCCCGTATTCGATACCGATGGAGTTGAGATAACAGAGATACCGTTCCGTATACGGCATCTTATATCCCCCCGCGAACGCTCTCTCGAGATTCGTCGTGGTCGTCGAATCCGTGCCACGGAGGATATAGCAGATACGCGGATTGAGGATATACGTGTTGTGATGCATGATCCAGCCGCGCGGGTTGTCGTCCGACGCGACGTACGCGCCGATGACGGAACCCTCGCAGCAGATCAGCGTGTTGTTCGTGAACTCGCAGTCGACCATCTCGCCGAAATACCAGTTGTGGACGGCGAGCCCCTCGGCGGTCACCTCGACGTTTCTCGGGTAGCCGTAGCCGATATACGCGCCGATATTGCCGCTCACGCGCGCCCCGATTATCTTGTTCGTGCCGAGACCGTCGGGTCCCTCGACCCGGTTGTCGTTGAAAAGCTCGACGAGGTTCTGCGCGGCGACGACGACGTTGTTCGTCAGCGTGACGCCTCTCAGCTCGACGCCGCTCTTATCGCCTGTATACTGCGTCCCCATCGGACCGTCCTCGATATCGTGGATATAGCAGTGGTCAACGGTCAGCGAGTCGCACTCTCCGTATCCGCCTAAACCGGTGCCGACGGAGCCGATGCATCCGCCGCCGTAGCCCGCCTCACAGTTCGTCACGACGCTGTTGTTCCCGATCTCCGCGCAGACGTAGGAGGTGTACATGAAAGCGAGATTGTCGATGTGAACGTCCTCGTCGATCCAGCCGGGCTGGATCCTCCGGCAGACTTCGACGCTCTTGAAATACGTCGCGGGATTGCCCCACTTGCATCGGAGATAAAGCTTGCCCTCCGTCCTGTCGTTGATGAACTCGAGATTATTGCGCAGCGCGTCGCCGGGATCGTTCGCGGTAGTGCCTCCCGACATGAAGTACTCGTCGCAGTTGCCCTGCTCGTACATGGGTCTCGTGGTCTTGCCCTCGCCGAACGGCTCCGCGGGCGTCTCGCTGCCCTCGAGCTCCTCCATCGGTATGACGCGCACGCCGGTAAACTCGCCGCCGTTGAAGACGATCTTCCCGACGTCGCAGTCTTCAAGCGCAAAGTTCTCTTTTCCCTCAGGGACGAGCGGGAGCAGATCGAGCACGTATACGTCTTCCCACTCCGTGGGCTGCCAGTCGCCGCATCCGCCTCCGAAATCGAAGGAGCCGGTAAACACCGGCTTGGGAGCCGACGGGTCGCCGTACGCGCCGTAATACGCGCCGTTCTTCGTCATCAGCGTCCCGCCGCCATGGTTGAAGTACCTCCACGGATAGAACACGCTCCCTCTCTCGAAGAAAACGTAGTCTCCGCTTTTGACGCGGGACATGTAAATGGTCTCGTCGCCGTTCTTCAGCTTGCGGTAGAGTCCCTCCGGCGTCGCAAACGGCGTATCGGGCGACATACCGTCGTTGTCGTCGTCTCCGTGAATCGAACTGACGTACCAGACCGTCGCGCCCTCCGGCGCGTCCTCGGGCCCGAACGCCGACGGACTGTTCTTGATCTCGGCGATCTTATCCTTCAAGAGGCCGATATATTCGTTCACGGTGTCGTCGCCGACCTTTTCGACCTCGGCGTACTCGTCGAGGTGATAATTTTTGAGATAATCGGAATGCTCATCGCAGCGGTTCGCCTCAGCCGCTTCCTTCGTCGCGAACAGCGCGATATAGCGGACTCTGAAGCCCGTCCCCTCCGGCGCGCCGTCGAACGGTCTGATCATGACGTGGACGTTGCACGCCGACGTGTGCGGATCAAAATTGAGGGAAAGCGCGCCGATCACATCCGTCGTGTCGCAGATCGCGGTCTTCCATCCCGCGTCATCCTCTCCGGGCTCGAACGTCACACCGGCTGTTCTGTACGAGTGCGATCCGCCGTGTCTGTCGGACACGTATCCCGGGAAGATCGAACCGGGCTCTTCACCGACGTATTGATAACAGATCTTGACGATCGGAGTCTTATTCAGATCCGCGAGAAGGTTTGTCGGGGAGAAGCCGAACGTGCCGAGCGGCTCATAAGAGAGAGGAGATACCGACGTTCCTCCTCCTCTCGTGTTCACGTGAAGCGGATCGGGGTCGGCGTAGGTGTCATCCGGGAAGACGTCGAGATACGGATACTCTCCGTCGTCGCCGAGCTCCGTGCCGATCTTGCCCTGAAGGGCGAAGCCGCCCCAGTAGAGGTACTTCGCTCCGTATACTGCCATCCCGTCGGCGTCAGGGTCGGGCACGTAGCCGTTCCAAAGGCGCCCGACGATCTTCAGTATATTGTGCAGAAGCGTCGCCGCCTCCGCTCTCGTTATGTTGGACGAGGGGTTGAATCTTCCGTTCGCGTCGCCGTTGAAGATCCCCGCCTTCCTCAGAGTATCGACGTACTCCGCCGCCCAGCTCGCAATCTTTTCGTCGTCCGAGAACACCTGAGGCGACGTCGCCGCGTGACCGGGAAGACGCATCGCGGCGTACTCCGTAAATCTCACGAGAGTCGCGGCGGCCTCCTGCCTCGTTATATTGCTGCCCGGCCGGAACGTGCCGTCCGGATATCCGAGAACGAGTCCCGTCTTCGCCGCCCATCCGACGTAAGGCGCGTACCAGGCGTTCGGCTTAACGTCGGAGAACCGGTCGGTGACCGACGTCTCGTCTCCCGACAGACGGCAGAGGATCGTGACGAACATCGCTCTCGTCATCGTGGAGGAGGGCTCGAATTTCGTATCCGATACGCCCTCCATGAGTCCCTTTTCCCATACGAACTCGATCTCGGGGCGATACCACGCTCCCTCCTTCACGTCCGTGAACGGGAACGGTCCGCCCTCGGAACGAACCGAAAGAGCGAGCGGGAGCGTCGCGAAGACCGTCAGCGCCGCAAGCAGCAGACATAAAAGTTTTTTCATAGGTTATCTCCTTTTCGGGGGTTGTGTTTATGATACCATATCGCGAATAATATTTCAACAAAAGGGACGGCCATTCCGGTCGTCCCCTAATGTTGAAATGATA
>JAFWTH010000017.1 GCA_017518975.1 Clostridia bacterium | reverse complement strand
TTCGCGATCTCGACCGGGTCCCCCTGCCCCATCTGGAACACGGGGATGTCGAGCTGCTTGCCGACGGTTTCAAGCTGCTTGATCGCGGCGGGACGGTAAACGTCGCAGGCGACGAGGAGCGGGTTTTTGCCCTGCTTTTTCTGATAGAGCGCGAGCTTTCCGCTGTGAGTCGTTTTACCGGAACCCTGAAGACCGACCATCATAACGACAGTCGGCGGTTTCGGGGATATCACGAGTTTCTCGTTCTTCGAACCCATCAGAGCGATGAGTTCCTCGTTGACGATCTTTATTATCTGCTGCGCGGGGAGCAGGCTTTCGAGAACTTCCGCGCCTACCGCGCGCTCCGTCACGTTCTTTATGAATTCCTTGACGACCTTGAAACTGACGTCCGCCTCGAGAAGCGCGAGCTTGACCTCTCTCATGCCTTCCCTGACGTCCGCCTCGGTCAGTTTTCCCTTGTTGCGGAAGCGCTTGAAGGCGTTATTCAGTTTTTCCGAAAGATTTGAAAACATCTGCGCCTCCTTGTTTTGTCAGTCGGTTTCCGAGATCTCTTTGATGAGTCTCAGAAGTTCAGCCGAGTCGTCCGCGGGAAGCTTCCCGGCGAGCCGCGCGGCTTCTTTTAACAGCTTTTCTGTTTTTTCTTTTTTTTCGGCAAATCCGAGCTTATCCTCGAATGTGAGGAGTTCGTTTTCCGCTTTCTTTACGGCGTCCCTGATTCCCTGACGCGAAAGACTTGTATTCTCCGCAATTTCGGAGAGGGAAAGGTCTTCATTGTAGTAAAGATCGAGCAGTTCATACTGACGCTCGGTCAGGAGCGCGCCGTATACGTCGAGCAGGATCGGAAGCTTCATATTTTTTACGAACATACCGTTTCCCGCCTTCTGTAAAGCAAATCACTTTACAGAGTATAACACAACGGGTTTTTCGTGTCAACCTTTTTTCATAACTTTTCGTAAATACATTGAAAAATAGACTGTTATGATATATAATGAGGAAGGCGGTCAGGCGACGTCCCGCGCCGCCGTTTTTTGAGGGAATAAGAAATGGTTAAAGGACTTGTTTTCAATATACAGAGGTTTTCTCTTCACGACGGTCCCGGAATCAGAACGGCGGTTTTTTTGAAGGGGTGTCCTCTTCGATGCAGATGGTGCCATAACCCGGAAGGCCTCCGGGCGGTCCCGGAACTCGAATACAACCCGGCAAAGTGCATAGGATGCGGCAGATGTTCGGTTTGTCCGATGAGGTGCCACGTTACGGAAAACGGGATCCACGTGTTCGACAGAACGGACTGCGGGACTTGTTTCTCGTGCGTTGAGGTATGTCCTGCGGGCGCTCTCTTGCAGGCGGGCAGGGAATACACGGTCGACGAGGTCATGAAAACGGTCGACGCCGACCGGGCGTACTATGAAAACAGCGGAGGCGGTCTCACGCTTTCCGGCGGCGAGCCGCTCCTTCAGCCGGAGTTTTCGATCGCGCTTCTGAAGGCGGCAAAAGATCGGGGACTGAATACGGCGCTTGAGACGAGCGGGTACGCTCCGCTGCGCGTAATGAAGGATGCAGCGCATCTCGTCGACGTTTTCCTTTACGACGTGAAGCTTACGAACGACGAAGACCATAAAAAATACACCGGAGTCGGCAGAGATCAGATAATGTCCAATCTTCGCTTTCTGAACGGGGAGAAGCGTCGGATCGTCCTAAGGTGTCCGATAATTCCGGGAGTCAACGATAACGCGGATCACTACGACGCGATCGCGTCGCTTGCCGACGAGCTTGAATCCGTAATTCGTGTGGATCTCGAACCGTATCATGATCTCGGTGCAGGAAAGTATGCGAAGTTCGGCAGGGAAGCCGGTTTTACAGCCGAGCCGCCCTCAAAGGACCGAATGGAAGAGATAAAGAGTTATATCGAGCAAAAAACGCCTAAACGCGTAAAAATATCATAATGATGAGCGAGAAAGGAAACGGAAAATGGAAAAACTGAGAGTCGGGATCATCGGTACCGGAGGCATCAGCAATCTTCATATGGCGGGATATAAGATCCTGCAGGAACGGGGCGAAGTCGAGGTCGTCGCCGGATGCGATATCGACGAAGAAAAAGTAAAAAGATATATCAAAAAGTACGATATTCCCCGTTACTACACCGATTGCCGCGAGATGATGGAGAAAGAGGATCTCGACGTTGTCAGCGTTTGTACGTGGAACGCGGCGCACAAGGAATGCACGATCGCGGCTCTGCGCGGCGGTGCAAACGTAATATGCGAAAAGCCGATGGCTATGAATGCCGCTGAGGCGGAGGAGATGGCGAGAGTCGCTAAAGAAGAAGGAAAACTCCTTCAGGTCGGTTTCGTCAGACGTTTCGGCAACGATGCGGAGATCGTCACCAAGTTCCGTGAAAACGGAAATCTCGGCGATATCTATTACGCAAAGGCGACTTACCTGAGACGCGACGGATGCCCCGGCGGCTGGTTCGGCGACAAGAAATTCTCCGGAGGCGGACCGCTGATCGACCTCGGCGTTCACGTTATCGACCTCGTCAGATACCTTGCCGGCAACCCTCAGCCCGTGTCGGCGTACGGCGTGACGTACGACAATATCGGAAGCTACCGCGCTGAAGGCGGCGGAGTCGCGTGGGACAAGCCCGAGGGAGAGGACAACTATGAATTCTCCGTTGAGGACTTCGCATCCGCGATGGTCAGATTCGATTCCGGACTTACTCTTTCCGTCGAGGCGAGCTTCAACCTGAACATAAAGCATGACGTAGGCAATATCGAGATCTTCGGAACCAAGGCGGGCGTAAACCTCAGCCCGGATATCGAGATCTATACCGATATGGCGGGTCTGTACGTCAACGTGAAGCCCGCGGGCGATTCCGCGCTCTCGTTCGACGGTCTGTTCGAACGGGAGATCTTCGGGTTCGTCAACGCCGTCCGCGGCATCGAGCCTTGCCGCGCGCCCGCGGAAGACGGCGTGGCGCTTATGAAGATCCTCGACGCGATCTATGAATCCGCGAGAGTCGGTCACTCCGTAGAGATCAAATAACGAATCGTAACGCAAAAAGTCTCCGGGAAAATTCGTTTCCCGGAGACTTTTTGCGTTTTTCTCAGATCTCTGCGAACAGGCAGACCGCGTTTCCGCGCACCGTGACTTCGCCGCATCCCGCGGGCAGAAAAACGCACGAACCGAACGAAAGCGGGACGCTGCCGCATTCAGAGACGAGTTCCGCCTCCGCATCCGGAGAGACGACGGTAAGCGAGGCGAAGCGGTCGTTTTTCACTCGAAACACGACGGGTTTTCCGGTGTCCGCAACAGACTTTCTGACCGTGAATTTGTCGCAGGAACACAGAATTTCGGGATCGTCGTTCCCGCCTTTCGAAAAGCGGATCTTTTCAATATCGTCATTTGAATAATTTACCAGGCAGTCGGCGGCTTTCTGCAAATGCAGTTGACGTGGGACGCCTCCCCATTTTCTGCCGAAGTCGAAGATCCTATAGGTGAGATCCGAGTTCTGCTGGATCTCACAGATGAGTATCCCCGCCCCGATCGAGTGCACGAGTCCCGGAGGAATAAACACGACGTCACCCGGGGCGGGAAAAATCTTTCTGAAAAAACGTTCTTTCGGTTCTGCGGACGTAACGGAGTTAATGTCGGTCCCCGGCGCGAGTCCCGCGATTATTTCGGAGCCGGGCAGGGCTTCGATAACGTACCAAATCTCGCATTTTCCCGGTTCTTTTTCAAATCGGGCGGCGTAACCGTCGTCCGGATGTACCTGAACGGACAGTTTGTCGGCGGCGTCTATTATTTTCACAAGCAGCGGAAAAATTCCGCTGCCGCACGCCGTTCCGAGCGCACCCGGAAAAGCTCCCAGATATCGGGAAAGGTCAGAACCTGCGAGGGGGCCGTTAAGAACTTGTGATACCGCGCCTTCTCTTTCTGTCATAACCCACGCCTCGCCTACGGGGGCGTCTTCATTCAGGCGGGAGGATAACTTTTTGAGTCTGTCCCCTCCCCAGGGAAGCGGACGGAGTATCGGCGCGAGAAGAGCGGGATACGGCTTCATTTTTGCACTTTCCTCCTCTCAAAAGGGGATCTCCTCAGGCGGGACAGCAACGCCGATCTAAATCCGTTCTCATCTCTGAAAAACGTTTTGACCGCAGGTGCCTTTGTCAGCTTCTTTTCAAAAACTCCTTTAACGTGGCGTCCGAGTTTTTCGTCCGAGCCGATGCCCGAGATTTCAAGCAGCACGGCGTCGGGCGACATTATAGCGACGGAATTAAGTAGGGCGTCGGCAAGCTCCTCGCCGGCCTCCTTCGCATCTCTGCACGCTCTGAAAACTCTTCCGAATCCGGTGCCGTGAGACGAGATAAGCTCTATAGAGTCACCGAAAACGGTTTTACCGTTTATTCGTTTTACGCAGGACGAGTTCACCCCCTCGGGGGAGACCGAACAAAACAGAACGTCACCGTCAAAACTGTTTTTTGATAACGTGACTTCAGCCGAAAGCAGATCGGCGTCATATTTTCTCATAAAGAGGGGAGACAAACGCGAACGCGCGTATAGTAGGATGTCGGGATCGATCGGGCTGCTCGCCTGCGAAAGGAAAGCGACGGCGAAAAGACCGTCGGAGTTGAGTTGCGGTGAGTCTGCGGCGCTCCCGATCAGATATCTGACGACGTCGTTCGGATCAGATGAGGAGTCGGAAAATCTCTGCTCGGAGAAAACGACGCTTCCCGTAAGATCGGTAATGAAAACTCCGGCGCCGTATCTTCTGACGTCAACGATTAAAACGGTATCGTACGAGGAATAAAGGAGCTCCGCAGGCCTTCCTCCTTTTGACGGACCCGGAAAAGCGTAGAGGAGACCTTCGTCTATGAGACGGTCGACGGCGGTGCCGACTGCGGTCACGCTCAGACCGACTTTCAGGGAAACGTCCGAACGGGTTTCGCCGGGATGCAGACAGATATGATCGAATACGAGAAACGCGGAGTTACCGCGCGTTTTTGCATTATCCGGATACGTCACGTCAACACCCGCCTTTCTTCAACGTTTCCGAATGTTATTTTATATTTCCCGGACCCGAAAGTCAACACGTTTTACCTCTTGTCAGCTTCTCTCGGCAAAAAAATCGCCGGCTTGTAAAAAATATTTGAGAAATATCGGGAAAAAAAGGAAAATAGTATTGACAAACCAATTAGACATATGTATAATAGAACGCACTGACGGCAATTTTAGTATTTGCCGAAGAAAACCGGGGAACTGATGATGAACGTCGAAAACGTAAACGAATATGTTGCGGGACTCCTTGAAAAGGCAGGACCCGTTGATTACGGAATAAAGCTTCCCGACGCCGAGTTTGACGTAATGGACGCCGTATGGGAAGGCAATCCGCCCCTGACGACCTCTTATCTTATGCAGAAGATCGGTCATAAGAAAGGTTGGAAGGCTCCGACCCTTATTTCTTTTTTGGTGAGACTTGAGGAACGCGGCTTCATTATTTCTTTCAAAAACGGTAAAGAGCGTTATTACGTTCCGGTCGCGGACCGTGAACAATACGTTCAAACCGTTACCGAGAGTTTTATTGAAAGGTATCATCGCTCCTCGTTCGTTTCCGTTCTGAACTCACTTTACAAAGATCGCGGACTCGACGAGAAGGATATCGACGAACTCCTCGAATGGCTCAAGAGCAGATATTGAGGTCGAACAATTGAAAACTTTACCGGTTGACACTGCGGCTTTTTCTGACGTTTGCCGTTCCGTTCTCACGGATCCCCATATGAGGGACGGGATCGGAACGTACAAAGAGAAAAAGCTGCATTTGATTTTAAAGAAGTATTTCATAAGATCCGCGGAAAACAGGGAAGTGCCGTTCCGCGGTTTTGTTTGCGACGGGAAAGAAGGAGACGTTATCACCGAGATTATGACGAACTCGCTTTCGGGTATGGGCGAAAAACTCAGGGCTTTTCTTCCCGATCACAGGGTAAACGTTGTTTTTCCGCTGATCGCCGAGAAAACGCTTGTATGGATAGATCCTCAGACCGGGGGGATGAGCAAGGGAAGGATATCTCCGTGCCGCGACGGTTTGTCCCGGCTCCTTTCCGAGGCCGTTTATATCCTCGATTGGTTAAAATCTCCCAACCTGACGCTGACGGCAGTCTCGATAAAAGCGGAGGAATACCGGATAAGGAACGGTAGGGGAAAAGAAAAAAAGATCGGCGCGGAAAAACTCGACAGGATCCCTACTGAGATAATCTCCGTCACCGAGTACAGCCCATGTGAGGATATGGCTCTCTTTCTGCCCGACGGTCTCCCGGAACGCTTCACAAGAAACTATGTCGCAAAGGCGACGGGATTCTCCGGAAGGAGACTTTCGGGGGCGATCAAAACTCTTGAGAAGACGGGAATTATCTCGGACGCCGGACTCGGGAACAGACCGAGATATTTTGAAAAAAGCGACGGCGTTAAAATGCAAAAATAATATCGGCGGCTCTTGATTTGAGCCGCCTTTTAGTTTATAATATTACAGAATACCATAATTGTAAAGGACGGGTAAAATAATGGAATACGGCATTCAGATGTATTCGCTTCGCGACATTACGGGAGACGATCTTGAGGGCGCTTTCAAAGCGGTAGCGGAAATGGGCTACAAGACCGTAGAGACGGCGGGCTTTTTCGGTCACAGCGCAAAAGAAGTTCTCGATATGATCGAAAAGAACGGTCTTCGTCTCGTCGGAACGCACAGCGGTTGGGAAGGACTCGCTGATGATTTTGACGAGACCGTGAGATTTCACAAGGAACTCGGAAATAAAAGATATATCATCCCCGGCGCGAGTTTAACTCCGCGCGCCAATCTCGAACGGTTTATCGAATTCGTAAACTATGCTTCTCCGAAACTGAAAGCAGAAGGCATCGATCTCGGATTCCATAATCACTCGGGCGAGTTCATCCTGACCGATGAGGGTTATCATATCCATCACGAGCTTCAGAACAGAACGGATCTTTTCTTCGAGATCGATACGTACTGGGCGTACGTCGCGGGGGTAGATCCCGTAGCGGAACTCGAACGCCTCGGCGACAGAGTGAAAATGATCCACTTAAAAGACGGTACGAGCGACGGCAACGGTCTCGCGCTCGGAGAGGGTACCGCGCCTGTTGCCGCGGTCAGAAAGAAAGCGATCGAAATGGGTCTCGACATAGTCGTCGAGAGCGAGGGCTGTCAGCCGACCGGTATCGAAGAGGCGAAGAGGTGCATAGATCACCTTCATTATCTCGACACTCTGGATTGACAAATTGCCGGACGTACGGCTGACGCAGGAAAAATGAGAGGAGGGACGATATGGACGACAGGAATTACAGACGGATCAATATCCCGTCGTGGGTCATCTTCCTTTTGTTCTTTATCAATATTCCTCTCGCCGTTATTCTCCTGATCGTCAGATCTATTAAGATCCCGGTTTCCGGAAATCAGGACGGAAAACAACAGAGCGCACGAGACGCCGGGACCGGACCCGCACGGAGCTCCGCGACTGACGCTGCGCAGTCCGCGCCGCAGAAAGGTTCGGGCGACTCTTCCGCTTCTCAAAAAAACGATAAGAAAAAGACGAGGATGACGGCAGGCGTAATAATTTCGCTTGTTCTCGGTATCATTTTTGCGGCAGCTTCGCTTGGTTCCGCCATCTCTTTGTCGACGGCTTCACTTTTTGAAGGACTTATTAAGATCGCCTCTTTCGCCGCTGTTTCGCTTGGCTCCTTCGGTTCTTTCTTCGTTCTGAACGGAAGAAGAAAAAGAGAAGCCAGATATGCCGAGTGGGTGTCGGATCGAGACGTCTACGATCTCAGAACGCTCTCTTACGTCACAGGACTCAAAAGCGGAACCGTGATCCGTGATATGAAAAGGATGACGGCGTCCGGGGCGTTCGGACCCAAAGCGTTCATTGACGAAACGGAAATGAAGTTCTTCAGATCACCCGAGATCGCCGAACAGTTCAAAAAGGACAGAGACCGCTTCTCAAAGAACACGGGCGGTGCGAAAACGGTCGACGATTATACAAAGATACTTCTTGATATCAGGCGTCTCAACGATGAGATCGCGGATCCTTCGGTATCCCGTGAGATCAGCAAAATCGAGGAACAGACGAGATATATTTTCGGATACGTCAGCGATCATCCCGAAAAGCGGTCGAATATAAACACTTTTATGAACTACTATCTTCCGACGACGCTCAAACTTCTCGAAAGCTACGCTCAGCTTGAGAAAATGGGCGAAGGCGGCGATAATATGCAGAAGTCCAAAGAGGGGATCGAGGGCATTCTCTCTATGCTGTCCGACGGTTTCGTTCGTCAGACGGATCAGCTTTTCGCAAGCGAGTCGATAGACATATCCTCCGATATCGAGGTCCTCGAGACAATGATGAAAAAGGACGGGCTGACCGGAACGCGGGATTTTGATCTTGGCGGTTCTGCGGCGGCAGCGCCCGCTCCCGAGGGGGATATCGGTAAGGAGATAAAATAGTATCCGAACGGGAATTCCGAAAAAACCGTGACGGTCGATTGACCGTCACGGTTTGTCTTTCAGCGGGAATCCCGCTTTTGATTTTCCGGACATAAGTGTGAAATCAAATCCGTTGACCATTACGTACTCTTTCAGAACGGATCCGTTTTCAAACAGTATCTTGAAAATCGATTCACACTCGTCGGACGCTTCGCGTCTCGTTTTCTCGGAGGAGCCGTCCGCCTTACGTCCTGCGGCGAAAAACGGACAGCCGCGAAGAGCGAATTCTCCGATCCTTTCTCTTGCGGCTCGCGGGGAATTCATCAGTTTTCCGCGAACGGTCTTCTCACACAGAATTCTCCCGTCAAGGTCGAATCCGGTAAGGATCAGAGCATCTCCGCTCGTGAGCGAAAGCTTGGTCACGTAGTAATTTCCGAGGGTAAAACGTGAAATGATCGGCTCGGAGGCGATCCGGTCAGCGACTGCTTTCAGATACGCGGCGCGTGGGACGACTGATTTCATAATTCTTCTTTTTGTCGTTTTCTCCACGGTATTTTTGCCGTCGCGTTCCGTCAGAATTCTATGAGTTCACCGGTTTTGGACGACTCCATCGCCGCGTCAATGATCTTCATAACGGTAAGCGCTTCTTCGTGCTTGACGAGCATTTCGGCCTTGCCGTCGATGGTGTCGATCATGTTTTTGTAGAGCGCAGCCCAGTCCTGATTGACTTCAAATCCGTCGTCGGGGTATACGATGCGTTCAAGATCTTCCTCAAGGATCTCCTGCTTGCGGACGGAGACGCCATCCTTCCCGTAAACAAAAGCGTCCTCGGCGACCCATTCGGCCGATTTTGCCTCGCGAAGCGTTCCCTTGGCGTTGTAAATCTCGTCCATCCAAAGAATGCCCTTGTCGCCGTAAACTGCAAATCTCGGCTTCGGAACGAGGAACGTACCGGCTACCTTGACGGTGGCGCGCAGTCCGCTCTTGAACGTAATGATGACGGTCGTTCTGTCGTCGACTTCCGGGTTCTTTTCGCATCTGACAGCGGCGCGGACGGACGCTACGGGTTCTTGTACAAGATAAACGATCTGGTCGATAAGATGAACGCCCCAGTCGAACAGGATCCCGCCGCCGTGGTCGCGGAACGCTCTCCACCCGAGCAGAGTACCGCCAGCAAAGTTGCTCTCGATCGATCTGAGCGTTCCGAGTCTTCCGGTTTCGTAAGCGTGCTTGACGGTCAGGAAATCGACGTCGAAGCGTCTGTTCTGATGGATAAAGAGGTATTTACCCGTTTCTTGGGAAACGGCGATCATTTCCTCAAGTTCCGCCGCGTTCATGGCCGCGGGTTTTTCGCAAATGACGTGTTTTCCCGCTCTGAGCGAACGGATTGTCATATCTTTGTGGAAGTTGTTCGAGGTTGCGACGACGACGATATCGAAATCGTCGGAGGCGAGAAACTTGTCAAGATCGTCGTACGCGGTGAGACCGCGCTCGATCGCAACGGCGCGTCTGCTCTCTCTCAGTTCGAATACCGCGGCGGGTTCAAGATCGGGGCAGACGTCTTTCCTGTCTCTTGCTACCTCATAGTGATAACCTCCGCCCATTCCGCCGAAACCGATATAACCAACTCTGTGTCCCATGTGTCTGTCCTCTCTTTCTGTTGTTTCCGTCGAAAGACGGGGAGTTATGTTATTCTTCTTCTTCTTCTTCTTCCTTTATGACCTTGATCCCGAGTTCCTCAAGCGCTTTTCCGTCCGCTTTCGCAGGGCAGCGCGAGAGTATCTCCGAAGCGTTCTGCGCTTTCGGGAACGCGATGACGTCTCTGATGTCGGACAGACCTAGCGTCAGCGCGACGAGACGGTCGAGCCCGTACGCGAGGCCGCCGTGCGGGGGAACGCCGTATTTGAACGCCTCGAGAAGGAACCCGAACATTTCGTGCGCTTCTTCTTCGCTTATTCCGAGCGACTTGAACATCATATTCTGCATCTCGGTCGTGTGGATACGGATCGAACCGCCGCC
>JAFWTH010000124.1 GCA_017518975.1 Clostridia bacterium | reverse complement strand
GACCGAGCCCGCAGGCGAGACTCGAGCCCTCCCGCGTCGCAACGCGACATCTCTCGTTTTTTCGAGGGGGCTCGAAGGGCCCCGGTAGTGAATGACAGCCCGGGGGGCTGTCAGAGCCGGGGCTGACCGAGCCCGCAGGCGAGACTCGAGCCCTCCCGCGTCGCAACGCGACATCTCTCGTTTTTTCGAGGGGGCTCGAAGGGCCCCGGTAGTGAATGACAGCCCGGTGGGCTGTCAGACCCGCGCCGCGACCAAGCGACCGTGAGTTTTTCGCGTTCAGCGAAAAACGAGCACGCGGGAGCGCGAACGAGCCCCCCCGCGTCGCAACGCGGCGCCTCTCGTTTCCGCCGGAAAAGGATCGCTGTCTTGACAAAGACGGCGGTCTTTTTTACAATATTTACAGGAAAAACAAGGAAGTGACTGATATGCGCCTTTTCATCGCCCTCCTCCCCGACGAGGATTTCAAAAACGCGCTCGTGCGCACGCAGGACGCATTCCGGCGCGCCGGAGTCTGCGGGAATTACGCCGAGAGGGAGAACCTGCACGTCACGCTCGCCTTTATCGGCGAATATAACGATCCCGACACCGTTCTCGACGCCGTGAAGGCGGCGCGACCCGCGCCGTTCCTTCTCTCTGCCGACGGGATCGGCTCGTTCGGCGGCGCGTGGTGGGCGGGGATCAGGCCGACCGACGCGCTGACTGCGTACGCCGCGAGGCTCCGCCGCGCTCTTGCGGCTGCGCTCATACCGTACGACAAAAAGAAGTTCTCCCCGCACGTGACGCTTATCCGACGGCCCGACAGGGAAAGGATCCCGCCCGTCGCGCCTCCTCTCGCGGCGTGCGAGGTGGCGGGAGTCTCTCTGATGCGCTCGGACCGCGGGAAGAACGGGATGGTATACACGGAGATCGGGTACGTAAAATGAATGAAATGAATCCCCGCCGGGGGATCCGTGAAATACGCTCCGCGATATGAAATGCGCCTGCGGCGCATTATATAGAAAGGGCGGCGATCGTTTGATCGCCGCCCGACGCGTTTTTTATCAGTCTTTTTTCAAAATCTCGCCGACGCCTGCCGCAAGACCCGCGATCCCCTGAATTTCCGAGGGGATGATGATCTTCGTCGCCTCGCCGTCCGCCGCTTTCGCGAACGCCTCGAGCGCCTTGATCTTGAGGACTCCCTCGCCCGGGTCCGCCTCGTTCAGCAGTTTGATCGAATCGGCGAGCGCGGTCTGGACCTTCATGATCGCGTCCGCTTCGCCTTCCGCCTCGCGGATCTTCGCTTCCTTCACCGCTTCCGCGTTGAGGATCGCCGCCTGCTTGTCGGCCTCCGCCTGCAGGATCTGCGATTCCTTGCGGCCCTCTGCGACGAGGATCTGGCTTCTCTTTTCGCCTTCGGCGCGGAGGATCGATTCGCGGCGCTCGCGCTCCGCTTTCATCTGTTTCTCCATCGCGTCCTGGATCTCGCGCGGCGGGATGATGTTCTTGAGCTCGACGCGGTTGACCTTGATGCCCCACGGGTCGGTCGCCTCGTCGAGGATCAGACGGATCTTCGAGTTTATTACGTCGCGCGACGTGAGCGTGTTGTCGAGTTCGAGATCGCCGATGATGTTACGGAGCGTCGTCGCGGTCAGGTTTTCGATCGCCTGCATCGGACGGTCGACGCCGTAGGTGTAGAGCTTCGGGTCCGTTATCTGGAAGAACACGACGGTGTCGATCTGGATCGTGACGTTATCTTTCGTGATAACGGGCTGCGGCGGAAAGTCCGCCACCTGCTCTTTTCTCGAAACTATCTTCGATATTCTGTAAATGAAGGGGACCTTCACGTGAAGCCCCGTCTCCCACGTCGTATGATACGCGCCGAGGCGCTCGATAACGTACGATTTTGCCTGAGGGACGATCTTGATGTTACTGATGATAATAATGAAGATCAACAGCCCGAGTCCCCCGAGAATGTAGTAGAGAATATGATCCATTGTTATACCTCCTTACCTGCTTCCGGTCCGGAAGACGGCGCGTCTTCGGACTCCTTCACCGATACGATGAGTTTTACGCCCTCGATCCTCTCGACGATGACTAACGTCCCCTCGGGGATCTTATCGCCTCCCGACGATCGCGCGCTCCAGACCTGACCCATGATCTTTGCGAGGCCTGATCCTTCCACGTTGTCGATCGCCTGAGTAACGACGGCTTCGCCGCCGACGAGCGCGTCGGCGTTCGTCTTGACGATCTGGTTTGCAAACCGTCGCTTAACGAGAGGTCGGGTCAGGATCAGAAGGATCGCGCTCACCGCAACGAAGACGATCACCTCGACCCACAGAGGGGCTCCGAAGAGTGAGACGATCAGAGAGACGAGCGCGCCTCCCGCAAACCAAATGGAGACGAGCTGCGGCGTCACGCCCTCGATTATCGCGAAGAATACCACGAGAGCGAGCCAGAAAAGAGACACTTTGTAATCCATCAAATCACCTCCTTGATTTTGGCTTTCGCATATTATAATTTATCCCGAAATGTTTGTCAATATCTTTTTGCCGAGAAAAAATTCCCGCGCTGTCTCGCGCGGGAATCATAATATGTAACCGCTTTTTTCGGGCTGATCCGGAAAAATTTTTTCGGATTCTGAGCCGCGGACGAAAACGGCGGGTCCGCGCCCGAACGGACGGTCCGTTCAGCGGCCGTTGACGATCACCGCTGCGCTTTTCGGCAGAGGCGACGTCGGGTCGTCGGCGCCGCGCAGGACCGTAACGTCGTCGGGGTCGGCACGGAATTTTTTCAGTACGTCCCACTCCGACGTTTCCCCGTCGGGGAAAAAGACGCGCACGGACGACCGGCGAACGGAAACCGGGTCTTTTTCGTCCGTTTTTACCGTCTCGACCGTCTGGATCTTTCCCGTTTCCGTCACGGCGGCGGAGACGGCGATCTCCGCCGTTACGTTCAGCCGTTCTCCGTCCGGTCTCGCGTCGGCAGATACGACTGCGGCGTCCCATCTGACGGTCGGCTTATCGCACGCCCGTCTGAGCGGATACTCGAACCGGACGGGGAAAGTGACGTCGACCGGTTCCGCCTTCCCGTCCCCCGCGACCGCGGCGGTGACCGTGCACTGGCCCGACAGTATGAGAGTCCCGTTCTCCGTGACTTCCGACGAGACGGGCGTCGCGCGGGAACAGGTCGATATGACGAAACGGTCGCCGCCTCCGGGCATACGCGCGGAACCCGACGCCGAGAACGTTGAGGCGACGCCGCCGCAGAACGTCACGGGGCAGGTCTCCCGCGTCATGACTTCGGAGGCGAATTCGGTGCTGAACGCGTCCGTCGCGGCGGGTGTGGACGCCGTGTGCCAGAGCTCCGCGTCGACGTCGTGCTCCGCGGAGAAGACGTAGACGCCTCCCGCTTCGCTCACGTTGACCGACGCGCACCGGACGAACGCCGCGGCTCCCGGCTCTCCTTCCGGAGGGACGGCAAAGTCCGCCGGGAGTTTTTCCTCAAACGGCGCTTTTGCCGAGACGGTCTTGTATTCCCCGTCAGGAGTCAGAACGAGGCACGAGACGACCGTCTCGCCCCTGACCGTGACCGAATCGGGCGCGGGCGAGACTCCCGTGACGTACGACGTTCCCGCGCAGTTTATGATCTTCGTCTGCTCCCCGTCCTCCGCGCCGCGCACGGGAACGGGTACTTCCCCGGTCGTTTCTCCCGTCTTTTTGAGGAAAACGACGGACGAGGACGGCACGTCCGCGGATCTGTATTCGACCGACGCCTCGTTTTCCCGTTCCCCGCCGTCCGCGGCGACGCGCGCGGTCACGTCGGAGGATCTCACCGAAAAGACCGAGGTGGTGAGCTTTGCCGAGACGGATACCTTTCGCGGCGCCGTTGCGCGGCATACGGACGATTCGACGTCCGTTCTGACGAAGAAAGATTGAGCCGTCTCTCCGTCTCCCGCGTCGCCGACGGGGATCTTTAACGAGAAATCGCAGTTGACCGGGTACGATACGATCTCGCCGCCGTCTCCCGCGTACGTGACCGAGCATGCGAGAAGTCCCGACGTCTCGAGGGCGGGCGGGTCCAAAAACCGGTTCTCGTCGAGCGCCGCCGCCGAAAAGGAGACGATCCTGCCGACGGGCGGCAGATAGTCGGGAAGGACGACCTCGTCCGTCACCTCGTGGGGCACCCGCGTTGAGATCCCCGTTTCCGACACGCGTCCGGATGGCGCGCGCCTTGTGATCTTCTTATCCATAATACGCCTCTTTCATGCTCCCAGGCGCGCCGCGGCGCGAAGGGGGCGATAGTTTTCGGTGTATAGATATTCGGGAAATACGGACGGTATGACTTTACGGACCCCACTTGTAAAAAAACGTTCAATATGGTAAAATAACAACGTGAAAACGACGCCGCGGAGCGGCGATGAAAAACGGAGGCGCAAGATGGGATTCAAAGGGGATCAGTACAAATGGAAGGACCGCAAAAGGCACCTCGGCATGCCTCTAAGCTTTACGAGGTACGCTCTTTCCGAGGACAGACTGTTTCTGGAGACCGGTTTTTTCAGCATCAAGGACGAGGAGGTCGTCCTCTACCGCATTCGCGATATCAGCATGAAGAGAAATCTCTGGCAGAGGATGTTCGGCGTCGGTACGGTCACCGTCATATCGTCGGACAAATCCGCTCCGAAGATCGAACTCAAAAACGTCAAAAAACCTAAAGACGTCAAGGAAATGCTCCACAAATACGTTGAGGAGATGAAGATCAACCGCAGGATCAGGATCGGCGAGTACTCAAGCGTTAGCATGGACGACGACGATCTTGACGACGATGATACCGACGATATCCATTAATCGATTATCGGGGGACGCCTGACGACGTCCCCTTTTGTCTGAATCCGAAGAAAGGAGGAGGGGACGTGAGCGAGGAAAAAAAGAAAGATAAGAAAGAAAACAGGAAGAAACCCGCGCCGAACGCGGCGCTCCTGAGCGAGACGCAGATCAAAGCGGAGATCAAGGCGCCGTCGGGAGGGTACTTTTTCTTCGGCGAAGAGGATTATCTCAAGCGCCACTACGCGGAGCAGATTCGCCGTGCCGCGCTCGCCGACTCACAGATCCCGGAGATGAACGAGGCCGACCTCGACGAGGATTCGTATTCGCCTTCCGCGCTGCTCGACGCGATCGCGGCGTTTCCGATGATGGGGTCACACCGATTCGTGATGCTTCGGCTCAACGCCCTCCCGTCAAAAAAAGAGGGTGAGATGGACGCGCTGATCGAGACGATCTCTCACCTGTCCGAGTATCCGGAGACCGTCTTCGTCCTGTTCGTTCCCTCGGGAGCGATCGACGGTGCGACGAAGGGGGGCTATGCGACGGCGGAGTCGGCGCGGTTTGCTCCGGCGCTGAAGCTCGCATACGTTCCGCTTCTCGGCGAGCCGCGTCTGATCCCATGGCTCGGCAGACACGTTCGGGAGCACGGGATCGGAGCGGATCCCGCGGCTCTTCGCGAACTCATCCGCCTTTGCGGCCGCGAGATGTACCGCCTTTCCTCGGAGATCGAGAAAGCGTGCGTCCTCGCGAAGTGCCGCGGCGACAGCGCTCTCACGGTCGACGCCGTCAGAGAGTCGGCGGCGCTTTCCCCCGAGGAGGATGCGTTCGCGCTTTCGAACGCGGTGATGAGAGGGGACAGAAAGACGGCTCTCGAGTGCCTCGGCAGAGCGATAAAACGGGCGGAACCGCCGATAAAACTGCTCGCGGGGATCTCCGGCGTGATAGCCGATCTGTGCGCGATCTCTCAGTTCGTAAAAGAGGGCGAGACGTCGGACGGGATCGCAAAGAAACTCAAAATGAACGAGTACCGCGCGAGACTTTACGTCAACGCCGTGAGGGGCGTCTCTCAGGAGCGCCTGATCCGCGCTCTTTCCCTTTGCGCGGAGACGGACAAAAGGATGAAAACGAGTTCGAACACCGGCTACGCGCCGCTTGAAATGCTCGTTTGCGCGGCGTCCGCCGCGGCGGCAAAAACGGGAGGCGCGTCGTGGAGAAGATAGCGCTTTCGGTCCCGGTCGTCGTCGAGGGAAAGTACGACAAGGCGGCGCTTTGTTCCGTCGTCGACGCCGCGGTCGTCACGACGGACGGGTTCGGCGTCTTCCGCGACGCCGAGAAGCGCGCGCTTATAAAACGGATATCGGAAAACGGCGTCGTCGTTCTGTGCGACAGCGACAAGGCGGGCGGCGTTATCCGCGCGTTTCTGAACGGCGTCGTTGACAAGGAAAAGATATACGCGGTCTACGTTCCGCGCGTTCCCGGCAGGGAAAAAAGGAAGAAGACGCCCTCGAAGGAGGGGATCCTCGGAGTCGAGGGGGTCGGCGCGGCCGTTCTGCGCGAGGTTTTTGAAACGCTCGTCAGGCAGAATCCGCACCTCTTGAAGGAGGGCGGCGAGGCGCCTCCGCGCGAGCGGGTCACCAAGGGAGATCTTTACGCGGACGGATTCAGCGGAGCGGACGGCGCGGCGGGGGCGCGGGACCGGCTTGCAGCTTACTTCGGGCTTCCGCCCGGGATGACGTCCGGCGCGCTCCTGTCCGCGATCAACGTCGTCGCCGACAGACCCGCGTACAAAAAAGCGGTCGAGGAGATAAATAACGGGGGTATGCGGTGAAAACGCAGACCCTTTTCGTTTGGCGGCGGTCACCTCATCCGGGTCCTTCGGACCCACCTTGTCTACCCTGCGGGGTTCGGTCAGGCGCGGCTCTGACAGCCCCCCGGGCTGTCATTCACTACCGCGCCGTGCGCTTCGCTACCCTCGAGGGGAAGGCTTTTTGTTATCGGTTCGCCTATAGTAGATCCTTCGACTCGTGCTAACGCACTCGCTCAGGATGACATGTTTTCTTCATTATCGTGTCATTCTGAGCGAAGCGTCTGCTTGCTTCGCAAGCAGGATAAAATTCCGCTGAGCCGCGGAATTTTACGGACTCATTTTCTTCATTACCGTGTCATTCTGAGCGAAGCGAGTAAAACGAGCGGAGTCGAAGAATCTATAGCCTTCCCCTTGAGGGGAAGGTGGGTCCAAAGGACTCGGATGAGGTGAGGCGGAGACATTCAAGCCGTAAAAAAGCAAGTTTACCAAAAATGGATAAATCCGGCTCTGAAAGGTCAAAAAACGGCCTTGAAACGCGATTTGTGCAAAATGTACACGGTTAGAAATTTCAGCCCGAAAAACATACAAGATGCACAAAATGACGACGGTTTTTTTGTGCGTATGATACTAAACGCACCGCGGGCGAAAAGCACGGATCTCAATGCGTTTTTTGACGGCGCGAAACAGAGTTGCGCTTCGTGTCAGAAATGCCCGAAATCCCTATAAAATAAAGGGAAAACGGCGCCGACGGAAATAGCGGGAAGCGTCGTTTTTTCACTGCTCCGACCGTGCGAAAAAACACTTCCGTAAACGTTCTTCGTGAAAACGGGTCGTCGCCGGCGGACGAAAAGAGGAGGAAAAACCCGGCGCGAAAGCGCGGTTTTTCCATACGCCGCGCGGGGTACGGCGGTTTTTTCGCTTGACTTTCTTATATATATATGATAATATGTAGGCACATTCCCGGGGCGCGCCGCGAGATCGCGGACAGCGGACCGGGGATTCGCGCCGTTTAAGGACGGTATTATGGACTTTGACAAAAGCGGACACCGCCGGAGAGCCGGCATTCTTTTTTCTCCGCGAAAATCGTCGAGATCCCCCGTCCGGCGCGGACGATAAGTACTTTTTTCAACGGTTCTCCGCCACCCTCGGAGGACCGGAATCAACATCAGCCGGCGGACGCCGGCAGAACGGAGAGTGCCATGACAAAAAAGAATTGCCGCAGGATCATTTCGGCGTTCCTTGCGGCGGTGACTGCGGCGGGTATCTTGTCCCTGCCCGGCTTTGCGGCGGATAAAACCGCTGCGGAGGAGGAGCAGGAGAGGGTCAATCAGTCGATACTGAACATCATATCGGCGATCCCTTACGACAAGTACGACGAGCTTCACGAGGACGCCCCGGCGGCGACGAAGACCGTCACCGTCAACGCGGCGGACGCCGTGATCGCCGACAAGACGACCTCGGAGGTGTCCGAGGAAACTCACCAGGGGAGGCGTGCGCTTCGCACGTCGGACACCGGAAAGGTGACGCTCGGGATCGACGTTCCCGAGACGGGGCGGTACGTCCTCAAGATCGACTACTGCACCGTGTCGGACAAGATAAACGCCGTGGAGAGACTTCTTTACATAAACGACAAGATCCCGTTCTCCGAGGCGCGTCTGCTCCAGATGAAAAAGATCTGGAAATACGAATTCGTAGAGCAGGAAGACGGAACGATGCGCTTCAAGGTCGACGGATCCGGCAACGAGCTCCGTCCCTCGCTGAAGCCCGACCACGTCTGGCAGCAGTACGTTTGCACAGACAGAGACGGCCTGCACTCCGAGCCCTTTGAGATCTATCTTGAAGCCGGCAAAAACGAGCTGACGCTTCAGGCGGAGAGAGAAGAGGCGTATTTCGGCGACATCACCCTCTGTCCCGCGGAGGAGACTCCGACGTACGAGGAAGTCAAGGCGGAATACGAGCGCAAGGGTTACGCGGCGGGCTCCGACGTCATAAAAATACAGGCGGAGGAACCGAGCGCCGTTTCCGATGCGACGCTTTTCCCCAACAACAACAGAACGTCCGCGATCACCGAGCCGCAGCACGCGACGAAGTATCTGCTCAACGCGATCGGCGACGGCACTTCGGGTTACGCGAACGGTCAGTGGACGGAATACACGTTTGATATCGAAACGCCGGGTCTTTACACCGTCGTTCTCAAATACAAGCAGTCGTTCTCGTCGGGCGTGTTCGTCTCGAGGAAGATCCTCGTCGACGGCGAACTTCCTTACAAGGAAGCCGGAAATCTCAGGTTCTATTCCGGCAACAGCTGGAACGTGACCGAGGCGAAAGACACGAACGAGGAGACACTCGAGTTCTACTTCGACAAGGGCGAGCACACCGTCCGCATCGAGACGACGCTCGGCGACATGGCGGATATCATCAGACGCGTCTCGAACGTTCAGTCGAGCGCGAACGCGGACTACCTGCAGATCCTGCGGCTCACCGGAGCCAACCCGGACGAGTACCGCGATTACGGCTTCAAGCGCGTCATGCCCGAGACGATCAAGGATCTGTACGCTCAGTCAAAGGTACTCAATCAGTGTATCGACGAGCTGCGCGAGTTCAGCAAGAGCCGTTCGGAAATGACGGCGCTTCTCGAACAGGCGGCAAACGTCATGGAAAAGATGGGGTCGAACGAGGACGAGGTGGCGAAGAACCTCAGCGATCTCAAAACTCAGCTCGGTACGGTCGGTTCGTGGGTCATAAGTGCAAAGGACCAGCCGCTCCAGCTCGACTATATAGTGATCCAGCCCGCGGGCGGCGAGCTCCCTCAGAAAGAGGCGAACTTCTTCCAGGCGATGGGCTACGAGTTCGGTCAGTTCTTCGGCTCGTTCTTCACGGACTACGGCGCGATGGGCGTCGAGGACCTCTCCGCAGACACTACCTCGACTCTCGACGCGTGGACCGCGAAGGGCCGCGACCAGGCGCAGATCATCAGAACGCAGATAAACAACAAGTTCGCTCCCGCGACGGGAACGGCGGTCAACCTCAAGCTCGTCGCAGGCGACGCGCTCCTTCCTGCGATCCTCGCGGGCATCGGCCCCGACATCGCGCTCGAGGGTATGGCGGGTCAGACGGCCTCCGGCGCGTCTGGCGATATCATGGACTACGCGCTCCGCGGAGCGCTGATCCCGCTCTATAACGAAGAAACTAAAGAGGGTTTCTCCGACTTCAAGGAGATCCAGAAGAGATTTTCGCCCAGCGCTTTCATCAATCTCAATCTCTACGGAACTTACTACGGACTTCCGGTCGGTCAGGAATGGGATATGCTCTTCTACCGCTCCGACGTCCTTGCGGCTCTCGACCTCACCGTGCCGGAAACGTGGGACGACCTGCTCGCGATGATCCCGGTGCTCCAGTTCAACAACATGGATATGGGTATCGCCCCGAGCGACTCGCTCCTAGCGACGCTGACGTTCCAGAGAGGCTCGACGATCTGGGCGGACAACGGGATGAGGATCAACTTCGACTCCAACGCCTGCCTCGAGGCGTTCGACATGATGGCGAGCCTGTACACCAGATACGGACTGCCGATAGCATACGACGGAGCGAACAGGTTCAGGACCGGCGAGATGCCCGTTCTGATCGGCGGCTACGCCGGCACTTACAACTCCATCGTAATTTACGCGACGGAGCTCGCGGGACTCTGGGATTTCGCTCCGATCCCCGGAACGCGTCAGGCGGACGGAACGATCGACCGCACCGCCAACACGAGCGGCGACCCGGTGACGATGCCGAAGGACTGCCGCGACACGGAAAAAGCGTGGGAGTTCATGAAGTGGTACACGGACAAGGATTTCCAGTCGTCCTACGCGAACGAATTGATCGCCTTGATGGGCGAGGCAGCCAAGTACGCGACGGCGAACCTTGAGGCGCTCGAGGAGATGAGCTGGACGCAGCACGAGTACGAACAGCTCATGGAGCAGTCCAAGTCGCTGAGCGGCTACCAGTCGTACCCCGGCAAATACTTCATCAAACGTTACGTTTCGTTCTCGATCAACAACGTTTACAACGAACTCGCCGACCCGATCGAGACGCTTCTCGGATACGTCCCGACGATAAACAAGGAGATCACGAGAAAACGCACCGAGTTCGGACTTGAAACGGTCTCCGTCGGACAGACGCTCGGAACGAAGCGGCTCGACGAGGCGAAAGAGATCCTCGACGGTATACCGGATTCCGAAAAAGACAAATACGGACCGCTCTACAACGCGTTCGAGACCGCTTACGAGAAGCGCGACGCGGAGATGATCAGAAGCGCGGCGAAGAGTTACGCCGACGCGGACGCCGACCTGTTCGGCGATGCGGTCACGAAACTCAACGAGGCGGCTGACGCCTTCGACAATTATGATTGAGCCCGCGCGGTCACATCAGGAGAGGAGATAGAAAATGGCGAAAGAAACGAAAGTCGTCTCCCGTAAAAACATGACCAAAAGAGCGTGGACGTGGCACCTTATGAAGCAGAACAAGGTCGGCTACCTGATGGTGGCGCCTTATATGATCCTGTTCTTCATATTCACGTTCACACCGGTCGTCCTGTCTCTGGTCATCGGTTTTACAGACTTCAACATGCTGCAGTTCCCGCACTTCGTCGGGATGCAGAACTACGTCACGATGTTCCTTGACGACGAGCTGTTCATAACGGCGCTCAAATGGACGCTGTTCTTCGCGCTCGTCACCGGACCCGCGTCGTACCTGCTCTCGTTCGTTGTCGCGTGGTTCATCAACGACCTCGACCCGCGCATCCGCGCTCTCGTAACGGTCGTCTTCTACGCGCCGTCCCTCGGCGGGAACGCTTATCTGATCTGGCAGACGCTGTTCTCCGGCGACTCGTACGGGTGGATCAACGGCTGGCTGCTCAAACTGGGGGTGATCCAGACGCCCATCCAGTTCTTCACGAACAAGAGTTACATCTTGCCTCTCGTTATCATCGTCGCTTTGTGGCAGTCGCTCGGTATCTCGTTCCTGTCGTTCATCGCAGGTCTTCAGGGTATCGACAGAAGCCAGTATGAGGCGGCGGCGATCGACGGGATCAAGAACAGATGGCAGGAGGCGTGGTACGTCACCCTGCCCAATATGAAGCCGCAGCTTATGTTCGGCGCGGTCATGGCGATCACGGGCGCGTTCGGATTCGGCGGAATAGTGACGGCGCTCTGCGGCAGCCCTCCGACGGACTACGTGGGATATACGCTGTCGCATCACATAAGCGAATACGGTACGGTCAGGTGGGAGGTCGGGTACTCCTCCGCGCTGACGTTCGTGATGTTCCTCATCATGATCGGGGCGAACCTGCTCGTCACTAAAATCATTTCAAAGGTGGGCCAGTCTGCATGAAAAAATTAAGAACAAGACGGCACACCGTCGTACTCAACCGGTCGCGGACGGGCGACGCGGGGATCACGATCGCTCTCTTCATCCTCGGGTTTGTAATGGTCGTCCCGCTTTTCTACGCGGTGCTCCAGTCGTTCAAACCGCTTGACGAGTTCTTCGTCTTCCCGCCGCGATTCTTCGTCTCGCATCCGACGATAAGCAACTATCAGGATCTGTTCTATCTGATGAGCACTTCCTGGGTGCCTTTTTCAAGGTACGTCTTCAACACGGTGTTCATCTCCGTCGCCGGTACGTTCGGCCACCTGGTCTGCGCGTCCCTCGCGGCTTACGTCATGTCGAAGATGGAATTGCCAGGCAAGAACGTAATGTTCCAGATGGTTCAGAAATCCCTTATGTTCAATATGGGCGTCATGGGAACGATGACGTTCGTCATACTCAGATACCTCGGGTGGGTCGACACCTACTGGGCGGTCATTATACCCGCGTTCCAGCAGTCGCTCGGTCTGTACCTGATGAAACAGTTCATGGATTCCAACGTATCCAAGGAGATGCTCGAGTCCGCGAAGCTGGACGGCGCGAAAGAGTTCAGGATCTTCTGGTCGATCGCGATGCCGATGGTCAAGCCCGCGTGGCTGACGCTGATCATCTACTGCTTCAAGGATCTGTGGAATCAGGGCGCGTCGGCGGCGATCTATTCCGAGCAGCTCAAGACGCTCAACACCGGGCTCGGCCAGATAGCCGCGGGCGGTATCGCTCGTTCCGGCGTGTCGGCGGCGTCCACGGTCGTAATGATGATCGTTCCCATCATCGTGTTCGTTATAATGCAGTCGAACGTCATCGAGACGATGGGTTCGAGCGGTATGAAAGACTAAGGAGGCGGAAAATGAAAGTATTTGTTAGGATCCTCCTCGGTCTGCTCGTCGCCGCGACTCTGTTTCCGCTCGCCGCGGGAGCTGCGCCGTACACGACGTACACGTACGCGAGTGACGGAACGATACTGACCTCTCCGGACGCATACGTTCCGGACCGCGTCATCACGTCCGATTTCATCGGACTCGAGGAACCGTTCGACGATCCGCGCGATATCTTCGTCGGTCCTGACGAGAAGGTCTATCTCGTCGACGCGGCGAACGCCCGAGTCGTCGTAATGGACCGCTACTACAAGCTTGACTTTGAGATCAAGACGTTCGTCAACGAATACGGAGTTCCCGACACGTTCTCGGGTCCCTCCGGCGTCTTCGTCAACGACGAGCACATCTACGTCTGCGACACGGACAACAACCGTATCGTCATGTTCGATACGGAAGGAAACTACATTAAAATAATAGAAAAACCCTCGTCGACGATTTTCGAGGAGGGATCGATCTACAAGCCGATCGCCGTGGCGGTCGACGACTTCGGACGGCTCTTCGTCATCTCCTCGACGACTTATCAGGGCGTCATCGTCATGGACGAGAACTCCGTGTTCTCCGGCTTCATCGGAGCGCAGATGGACACGGTCAACCTCTGGCAGGCGATAATGAGACGTTTCCAGACGGAGGAACAGAGAGCGCAGAGCGCCGAGATCACCTCCAAAGAGCTGAACAATATCGAGATCGACCGGGACGGATTCCTCTACGTCACGACGTCCTCTATCGACCCGGGAATGCAGCAGTCCGAGATCCAGGCAAAGTCGAAGAGAAACGAATACGCTCCGGTCAAGAAACTGAACTCCTCGGGCGAGGATATCATGAGGCGCAACGGCATCTACCCGCCGTCGGGCGAGGTCAGCGTCGAGACGAACGCGAACGCCGAGATCAAGGGCGCGTCCGTAATCGTCGACGCCGCGGTCGGACCCGAGGGAACGTGGTCGATCATCGACCAGAAGCGTTCCAAGGTGTTCACCTACGACGACAACGGCAACCTGCTGTTCGCGTTCGGCGACCTCGGAGACCAGGTCGGCAACATCGCGCAGGTCTGCGGGATCACTTATCAGGACTCGAAGATCCTCCTGCTCGACAACCAGAACGACAACTTCGTCGTTTACAGAAGGACGGAGTACGGAGACCTTCTGATCAACGCACTCAAGAACGACAACGACAGAAAGTACAACGAGGCGATCAACGACTGGACGGAGATCCTGAAGCGCAACAACAACTACGAGGTCGCGTACGTACAGATCGGTAAAGCGCTTTACCGTGACGGTAAGTACGAGGAATCGATGCAGTACTACGAGTCGATCAAGGAGACGGAGAACTGGTCGAAGTCCTTCGCGGAGATCAGGAAGGATTGGGCGAACAAGTATTTCTGGATCATACCGATCATCATAGTCGCCGCATTCATCCTCATAGTCAAATTCTTCGCGTACACCCGCAAGGTCAACTCGAGGGCGGCGCTCAAGATCGGACGGAAGAGCCTGCGAGAGGAACTCCTCTACGCCTTCCACGTCATCTTCCATCCGTTCGACGGCTTCTGGGATCTGAAGCACGAAAAACGCGGCTCCGTAAGGAGCGCGACGATCATCCTGCTCATCACGGTCCTCGCGTTCTTCTACCAGTCGGTCGGAACGGGTTATGCGATCCGGCCGAGCGACGCGTCGACGCTTTCGATCCTCGGAACGGTCGCGGCGGTCCTCATGCCGCTCGGACTGTTCGTCGTCGCGAACTGGTGCTTCACCACTCTGTTCGAAGGCGAGGGCTCGCTGAAGGATATATACATAGCGGCGTGCTACGCACTGACTCCCGTGCCGCTGTTCATCATCCTCAGGACGATCCTCTCGAACTTCATCGTCTCGTCCGAATCGGGAATAGTCGACCTGCTCTCCACCGTCGCTCTCTTGTGGATGGGTCTGCTGCTCTTCTTCGGAATGATGATAACTCACGACTACTCGATATTCAAAAACATTATTACGATTCTCGCAACGATACTCGGTATGATGTTCCTGATGTTCGTCGGACTTCTGTTCGTAACGCTTATGACGCAGATCTGGAACTTCTTCCGCAGCATTGCGGTCGAGCTTGCGTTCCGAATGTAAGGAAGGAGGGTTAAAACGATGAAAATAATCAAGATCCTTTCGACCCTCCTGGCGCTGGTCTTCCTCTTCTCCGCTTTCCCGCTCGCGGCGTTCGCCGAGGGCGAGGACGAGACGGATGAAGTGACCGTGACCGACACCGCCGACGGGACGGAAGATGCCGAGGACGCCGAAGACGCCGAGGACGCCGAAGACGCCGAGGACGCCGAGGACGGAGAGGACGCCGGAGAAGAAGGCGAACCGTCCGACGGCAAGGTCGACTATATGAACGACGGATTCGAGTCCAGAGAAGCGAAGCTCGAAACGATGATCCCGGTCCGCGAACAGGACGGCTACCGTCTGTGGTTCGAGGAGTTCACCGGAGAGGTCGCGATCGAACAGCTCTCGACGGGCGAGATCCTCTTCACCAACCCTTACGATATTTCGGCAAAGGGCTCGAAGATATCGTCGACCGTCAAAAAACAGCTGCTCTCGCAGATCCGCCTCACATTCCTCGACAACGAGAAGGAGACCGAGATGTTCTCCTACGAGGAAGCGGCTCTCAGAGATCAGATCCACTTAAAGAACATCAAGAACGGTATCCGCGTCGAGTATACCCTCGGCGAGGACGCCGTACAGAGACTCGTTCCCCGTATGATCAGCGTCGAACGCTTTGAGAAGTTCATCTCCGGACCGCTCCAGGAAGCGGTCGACGAGAACGTGCCCGGCGCGCTCTTCGCACAGACGAAGATGATGGGCTTCTTCACCGAGAAGAACCTCGCAAAGGCGACGACCGACAAGGCAGTCAGAGATATGGTCGCCACGTTCCCGATCGTCAAACAGATGGCGGTCTGGGTCTGCGACACGTCCGTCTCCCCCGCGCGACTCAAGGAACTCGAGACGTACATCAAGACGTTCTGTCCGAAGTACACGTACGAGGAACTTGAATTCGACAACGAACAGACGGGTTACGTCAACACGGACGCCGCTCCGCCGAGATTCACCCTCGCGCTCGAGTACACGATCTCCGAGGACGGAGTCGAAGTGAGTCTTCCCGCGAACGGTATATCCTTCGACGAAGAGGCGTATCCGCTGAAACAGATCAGCATCCTGCCCTACATGGGAGCGGGAAGCAGCAAGTTCTCCGGCTACACGTTCATTCCGGACGGATCCGGTACGATCATAAGATACGAAGACATCAAGGACACGATCTGGAAGGTATCCGGACAGATGTACGGACCGGACTACGCGTACCACGAGGTCGACGCGGGCAACGAACAGGCGATGAGGATGCCCGTCTACGGCGCGGTGACCGAGTATTCGAACCCGCTCACCCCGCCCGAAGAGGGAACGCCGAGTTATAACGACTCCGGATTCCTCGCGATCATCACCCAAGGCGACTCGATGGCAACGCTGACGAGCGAACACGGCGGAACGCTTTACGGATACAACCACGTGTACGCGACGTTCACGCCCCGTCCGAGCGACAGTTACAACCTCGCAGATTCGATCTCCGTATCGGGCAACGCGACGTGGACCGTCACCTCGGAAAGACGTTATACGGGAAGATACACGTTCAAGTTCGTGATGCTTACCGGCGAAAAAGAGGGCAAGGGATATGAGCCGTCGTACGTCGGAATGGCTGAAGCGTACCGCGATTATCTATACGACGTAGGCACGCTCGAGAAGCAGAAGACGACCGACAACCTCCCGCTCTTCATTGAATCGTTCGGGTCGATCAAGACGACCAAGAGGATCGTCTCCGTGCCCGTCAAAGTTAACGCGCCTCTGACGACGTTCGAGAACGTCGAGACGATGGCGAACGAGCTGAAGGAAGAGGGGATTGAAAACCTCAACTTCAAGCTGAGGGGCTTTGCCAACGGCGGTCTCGTCTCGACGATGCCGTATAAACTGAAGTGGGTGAACGAGCTCGGCGGCTCGTCGGGATTCACCGACCTCATCTCGTTCGCGAAAGAGAACGGCGTCGGGATCTATCCCGATTTCGACTTCGCCTATCTCTACGTCAAAGACGCCTTCGACGGCGTGAACCTCAAAAAC
Organism: Clostridia bacterium; assembly: GCA_017518975.1. GTDB lineage: Bacteria > Bacillota > Clostridia > Oscillospirales > CAG-272 > RUG11130. Next base: position 27,228 of record JAFWTH010000124.1, on the reverse strand, counting down.
CACGCGGTCAGAACGATTGACGACAGACATACGAGAAAGGTCGAATACGACCCGGCGCATCAGGCGCTGATGCTCAACAAGGATATGAGCATGACGGCGATATCTCCCGCTTCGTTCGACTACTTCTACAGCAAACTGTCCGGCAACTATTCCGGATATGGAAACGACGCGATCTCGATGTCGTCTCTCGGGTCGGATCTTAACTCCGACTTCAACAAGAGCAATCCTTACCACCGCGAGGACAGCAAGGAGATAACGACCGAGCTTCTCGCGAGAGCGAAGGAAGACTACGGCAACGTAATGGTCGCCGGAGGCAACGCGTACGTTTACGATTACGCGGACGTCATCACCGACGTTGCTCTCACCTCGTCCGATTACATCTACGCTTCCGGTTCCGTTCCGTTCATGGGAATGGTGCTCCACGGAGCCAAGACGATCATGGGCGAGCCGCTCAACATGGAGGGCGACACGGATGAAGCGCTCCTGCGCGCGATCGAGAGCGGCGCGACGATAAACTTCACGCTTTCGTATCAGAACACCGACAAGCTCAAGGACAGCGAGTACTGGAGACGGTACTACTCGGTGGCTTACGAGATCTGGAAGGACGACGTCGTCGAGTACTACAACACGCTGAACGACGCGACAAAGGATCTTCAGGACAAATTAATAGTCGGTCACGCGTACGTAAGCGCCAAGAGGGTCCCCGACGAGGAGGAACTCGAGGCGGACGCGAAGGAACTCGAAACGCTTCAGGAGGAAGCCCGTGAGGCGGCGAGGATCGAGGCGGAAAAGAACGCGAAGATCGCCAGAAGGTACGCCCGTCTCGGGATCGACAAGGAGATCATTCCGTCGAACGACAAGATCCCCGACTCGATAGACACGAGCAAATACGAAGTGACCCGCGGAACGGTCGTTGAAGTCGAATACGAGGGCGGCGTCAAGTTCCTGCTCAACTACAACTCGTTCGACGTCAAGACCGAATACGAGGGTACTGAATACACGATCGGAGCCATGGGCTTCGTGAGAATAGGTTAAGGAGGTGCGGAGTATGAACGCAGTAAAAAATAAGATCGGCTCCGCGCCGAAGAAGAAAAGGATCGCTTCTCTCGACAAGAGAAAAGCGAGGAGCGGGTGGCTCTTCATCCTCCCGTTCATCATCGGATTCATCTTCATTTATCTTCCTATTATATTTAACTCCATCAAATTCAGCTTTAACCACATCATCATCCAGACGAACGGCGGTTATAAGCTCGAGTTCGTCGGCTTCCAGAACTACGCGGACGCGTTCCTGGTCGACGCCGGATTCAAGGATACGCTTCTTGCGGGCCTCGGACAGCTCGTCGTCGACATTCCCGCGATAGTGCTGTTCTCCCTGTTCATCGCGCTGATCCTGAATCAGAAGATCCTCGGGCGCGCGGCGTTCAGAGCGATATTCTTCATCCCGGTCATCCTGACGACCGGACTTATCGGTCAGATCGACGCCAACAATGTGCTCCTCGAGCATATGTCGACGGGCAGCATCGACACCGGAACGGAGGCGGCGCAAACCGGCATTCTGTCGGCGGAACAGCTGCAAGGGCTGTTCTCCAACATGGTCGTCGGAGGCGACTTCGTCAAGGTCGTCGCCGATATCGTAAACAGGATATTCGATATCGTCAACAGATGCGGCGTACAGATGCTGATCTTCCTCGCGGGTCTGCAGTCGATCTCACCCTCGATCTACGAGTCGTGCCAGATCGACGGCGCGAGCGGATGGGAGACGTTCTGGAAGGTCACCTTCCCGATGATCTCACCGATCATACTCGTCAACGTGGTCTACACGATAATCGACGCGTTCACATCGGCGAGCAACAAGGTCATGCAGTACATCAGCACCGTTTACGACAGCCCGAACAACGGTAACGTCATGTCGTCGGCGATGTCGTGGACGTACTTCCTGATCGTAATTGCGATAATCGCCGCCGCGGCGGGCATCATCAGCTCCGTCGTGTTCTACCAGAGAAGAGACTGAGGGGAGGCGAAATAAATGAATAAAACTGCTGAAACCCCGAAGGTCAAGAGAGAGTCAAAAAACAGGATCCGCGTCGATTTCGAGCGCACTCCGCTGCTCGAACGCATGAGGGCGAAATTCCTGAACTTCTACACGCTCAAGAAAGTGCTGTGGTATCTGTTCAGATTCCTGCTTCTGCTCGGAGTCTCGTACGTCATCCTCTTCCCCTTCTTCTCGAAGATCTCCGCTTCGTTCATGAGCGCGACCGACTTCACCGACGTGACCGTGCTTCTGATACCGAAGCATCCGACGCTGGCGACTTACAAGGCGATCATCACGGAGAACGGATATTTTGCGGCGATGGGCAACACGTTCATCCTGTCGTTCATCTGCGCCGTGCTCCAGACGTTCGTCTGCACGATGATCGGATACGGCTTCGCGAAGTTCAAGTTCAAGGGAAGCAAGGTCCTGTTCTTCGCGGTCATCTTCACGATGGTCGTACCGCACGCGACGCTCCGCCTCGCGATGTTCATGAAGTTCAAGAGCTTCGACGTTCTGTGGATCGGTTCCCTTCTCAACAAGATCGGGGTGACTCCGAACACGGGACTGAACCTGCTCAACACGAACTGGCCGCTGTGGATCCTCTCCGCGACCGGACTCGCCTACAAGAACGGTCTGTTCATCTTCCTGATGAGACAGTTCTTCAAGGGTATTCCGGACGAGCTTGAGGAGAGCGCGTACCTCGACGGATCGGGCGTGTTCAAGACGTTCGTCCTCATCATAATCCCGCTTTCGGTGACGATGATGATCACGGTCTTCATGTTCTCGTTCTGCTGGCAGTGGACGGACACGTTCTACTCGAACCTGTTCTACACGAAATCGGGAGTGGCGCTGCTTCCTTCGATCATCAAGACGCCCGCCTCTCTTACGGAGACGGTCAACAAGGTCGGGGGAGGTCTGTACTCCTCCGCGATACAGAACACCTGCGGACTGCTCATCATTTTCCCACTGATCATACTCTACCTCTTCGGACAGAAGTATATCGTTCAGGGAATCGAGCGCTCCGGAATTACGGGTTAAGTCCCATTACAAACAAACGTGCGGCGGGCGCGACAGCGTCCGCCGCACTATTGCAGAGAATGATAATAAAATAATGAGATCCTGTTCTCACCTCATCCGTCTTCTCGTCTGCTTGCTCCGCAAGCAGGATAAAATTCCGCAGGGACCGCGGAATTTTACGGACTCATTTTCTGTATTCCCGTGTCATTCTGAGCGTAGTGAACGGAGTGAACGGAGTCGAAGAATCTATAAGGCTTCCCCTTGAGGGGAAGCTGGCAACGAAGTTGCCTGATGAGGTGACGCAAAGAAAAAGGGATGATAATATGACGGAAGGTTTTGCCGCTAAAGCGGCGCGCGGAAAATTCAGGCGCGAGCTGTGGGGACCGTTCATCACGGCGCTGAAAGAATACGAACTGCTGAGAGAGGGCGACCGCGTCGCCGTCTGTATATCGGGCGGGAAGGATTCCGCCCTTCTCGCCGTCCTTATGGACGAGCTTCACCGCCACAGCGATTTTCCGTTCGACGTCGAATATATCACGATGGACCCGGGGTATTCCCCGGAGAACCGCGCGAAGCTCGAGGAAAACGCGCGCGCGCTCGGGATCCCGCTTCGCGTCTTTGAGACGAACGTTTTCCGCGTGGCGACGAGGCAGGAAAAATCGCCGTGCTATCTTTGCGCGCGGATGAGGCGCGGACACCTTTACAACTACGCCCGCGAACTCGGATGCAGCAAGATCGCTCTCGGTCACCATATGACGGACGCCGCCGTGACGACGCTCATGGGTATGATATGGGGTTCGCAGATATCCGGGATGCTCCCGCGCCTTAAGAGCACGAATTTCGAGGGGATGGAGCTGATCCGCCCGCTTTTCCGGATAAAAGAGGAAGATATCGAGCGCTGGGCGAGGTACTGCGGTCTTGAATTTCTCGGATGCGCGTGCCCGATGACGTCGGACGACGAGCGGCATTCTTCAAAAAGAGCGTGGACGAAGCAGCTCATCCGGTCTCTTGAAAAGGAGTGCCCCGATATCGAGATCAACCTTTTCAACAGCACGAAGAACGTGATGCTCGACACGCTCATGGGGTATAAGGAAAACGGGGAGGAGCGATCTTTCCTCGAACGGTTCGGAGACGGCGCGTTTAGCACTCGCGACGAATGAATGCAAGAAAAAAAGCAAAATCGGTCAAATATGGTATCAAATGTTAATTAAATGTAAACCTTGAAAAAACCTCTTGATTTTTGAAAAAGTCGGGGCTACAATAATAGAGTAAAGATTGGCACTCAGTTTAACTGAGTGCTAAAAATTCTAAATCAAGTGCGAAAGCACATAACGGAGGAGGTCATTCAAATGACTATCAAACCTTTGGCTGACAGAGTCGTCGTCAAGACGATCGAAGCGGAAGAAAAAACGACCGGCGGGATCGTTCTCCCGGGTAAGGCTCAGGAGAAGCCGCAGATCGCGGAAGTCGTCGCGGTCGGCCCCGGCGGTACGGTCGACGGTAAAGAGGTCGTTATGACCGTCAAGGTCGGCGATCGCGTTATCACGAGCAAATATTCCGGAACCGACGTGAAGTGCGACGGAGAAGAATATTCGATCGTAAGACAGAGCGATATACTCGCCATCGTCGAGTGACGGCGGGCGAACGAAAGGAGACTGATATATCATGGCAAAAGATCTGATCTACGGAGCGGAGGCAAGAGCCGCTCTTATCAAAGGCGTCGACAAACTCGCCGATACCGTCAAAATCACTCTCGGCCCGAAGGGCAGAAACGTTGTTCTCGACAAGAAGTACGGCTCACCGCTGATCACCAACGACGGCGTTACCATCGCCAAGGAGATCGAGCTTGAGGACGCCGCGGAGAATATGGGCGCTCAGCTTCTCAAGGAAGTCGCCACCAAGACGAACGACGCCGCGGGCGACGGTACCACCACCGCTACGCTTCTGGCGCAGACGTTCGTTCACGAAGGACTCAAGAACGTGACCTCGGGCGCGAACCCGATGGTCCTCCGCAAGGGTATAGGCAAGGCGGTCGAGCGCGCGGTCGCTTCCCTCGCCGCTATCTCCAAGCCGGTCAGCGGCTCTGAGGATATCGCGAGAGTCGGCACGATCTCCGCGTCCGACGAGGTCATCGGTCAGCTGATCGCAGACGCGATGGAGAAAGTGACCTCCGACGGCGTTATCACCGTCGAGGAATCCAAGTCGGCCGAGACGTACAGCGAGGTCGTCGAAGGTATGCAGTTCGACAGAGGTTATCTGTCGCCCTACATGGCTACCGACACCGACAAGATGGAAGCCGTTCTCGACGATCCGTACATCCTCATCACCGACAAGAAGATCTCAAACGTTCAGGAGATCCTCCCGCTGCTCGAGCAGATCGTCCAGTCGGGCAAGAAGCTCCTCATTATCGCCGAGGACGTCGAGGGCGAAGCGCTCACGACTCTCGTGCTGAACAAACTGCGCGGCACGTTCGTCTGCGTCGCCGTCAAAGCTCCGGGCTTCGGCGACAGAAGAAAAGAAATGCTCCGCGATATCGCCATCCTGACGGGCGGCGAGGTCATCTGCGACGAGCTCGGTCTCGAACTGAAGGAAGCTACGATCGACCAGCTCGGTAAAGCGCGTCAGGTCAAAGTCGACAAGGACAACACGATCATCGTCGACGGCGCGGGCGATTCCGAGGCGATCAAGGGCCGCATCAGCCAGATCAAGACGGCGATCGAGACCACCACTTCCGATTTCGACCGCGAGAAACTCCAGGAGAGACTCGCCAAACTGTCCGGCGGCGTCGCCGTCATCAAGGTCGGCGCGGCTACCGAGACCGAAATGAAGGAAAAGAAGCTCCGCATCGAGGACGCTCTCAACGCAACGAGAGCCGCCGTCGAAGAGGGTATCGTCGCGGGCGGCGGCGTGGCTTACCTGAACGTCATCGAGGACGTGAAGGCGGTCGCGGAATCGCTCGAGGGCGACGAGAAGACCGGCGCGGAGATCGTCGTTCGCGCGCTTGAGGCGCCCGTCCGTCAGATCGCCGAGAACGCGGGCTTCGAAGGCTCAGTCATCGTCGACAAGATCATGAACAGCGGCAAGAAGGCGTACGGCTTCGACGCTTATAAGGAAAATTACGTCGATATGCTCGAAGCGGGCATCGTCGACCCGACCAAGGTGACGAGATCCGCGCTCCAGAACGCGGCGTCCGTCGCAGCGACCATCCTCACCACCGAGGCGGTCGTCGCCGATAAACCGGAACCTCCGGCACCGGCGGCAGGCGCTCCCGGCATGGGCGGCGGCATGGGCGGAATGTATTAAACTATGATCGCCTCCGGCGAGCATAGTTGAGTTATGATCGCCTCCGGCGAGTATTGTTGAGTTATGATCGCCTCCGGCGAGTATTGTTGAGTTATGATCGCCTCCGGCGAGTTATGAGTTATGATTTGCTTCGCAAAGTTATGAGTTGCCTTCGGCAACGCTTACTTCGTCGGGCGATCATATCATAACTTTCGCCGGAGGCGAAATCATATCGTCCGGCGTCAGCCGGACTCATAACTCTAAACTCATAACAAGACGGAGCGGTATGAAAAATGAGTGACAGTATTCTTCGGACAAAGTCAAAAGATTTTGCCAAAGCAATTATAGTCCTTTGCAGAGAACTGAAAGAAAAACGCGTCGAGGCGGATCTTGTCAATCAGCTTCTTCGAAGCGGGACTTCAATAGGCGCAAACGTCTACGAAGCGCAGTATGCGCAGGGAACAAAAGATTTTATATCAAAACTTGAAATTGCGCTGAAAGAATGTAATGAAAGCGCGTATTGGCTTGAATTGCTTTATGAAACCGGCTCCGTTTCAAAAGATTCTTTTGACCTGTATCAAAACAAATGCGTTGAATTGCGAAGGATGCTTGTCTCGTCCGTAACTACTCTCAAAAACAAATAAGAACTAACAAGCCCCTTGTGTAAATATGTCGCAAGGGGATTTTTGTGAAAAAAACCGCCGCTTCCCGATTTCGGGAAGCGGCGCGTGCGTTATAAAGGTTTATCTCGGGTATTCGTCGTCGTCGGGGAAGTTCTTGTCGAGCGCATCCTCGTTCTGATCTTCGGCGTCAAACTCGCCGCTTATGATCATATATCCGAGGTACTCCTCGCCTGCGTCGACCTTGCCGTCGCCGTTGAAATCAAACGGTTCGAATTTGAAATCGTCTCCCATAAGCTCACCCTCCATTCATCCGTTGCCGGAAACTCTCTGTCGGACTTGCCTCTGTACTTTCATTATATCACTATATTTTCTTTTTTGCAAATAATTCGTTCGACAAGATTCCCCTGTCTTTAAACTTATGGTTCTTTATTGAAAACCCCGCCGGCGGTGTGTATTTCCGCCGGCAATTTCAAAAGTTTCTTGGGGGTCCGGGGGCTTCTTTTCAAAGAAGCCCCCGGTTATTTATCTTATTTTATATTTCAGCCTCAAATTATCCGCTATCATTGCGATGAACTCCGAATTAGTCGGTTTTCCGCGGCTGTTCTGGATGGTGTAGCCGAAGTAGGAGTTCAGCGTATCCACGTCGCCGCGGTCCCACGCGACTTCGATCGCGTGGCGGATCGCGCGTTCCACGCGAGAGGTGGTCGTGCTGTACTGTTTGGCGACGGAGGGATAGAGGACTTTCGTCACCGAGTTGATTATATTACTGTCGGAGACGGTCATCATGATCGCGGTGCGGAGGTACTGATACCCCTTGATATGGGCGGGTACGCCGATCTGATGGATTATCTTCGTCACCTGCGTCTCGATATCGACGGGATCGGGCGCCGTCCCGTTCGCCCCGGCGCCGTTCGCTCCGCCCGCGGCCGAGGGAGAGCGGTCTTTCGTGATCCCGCGGTTTTTGAGTATCGTCTCTATCGAATCGGCGAGAGCGGCGCAGTCGACCGGTTTCGTCATGCACACTTCCGCGCCCGCGCGGTTTGCCTCCATAAAGAGCTTCTGACTTGCCGCGGGGGATATCAGGATAAACGAGGGCGGGGTCCCGCCCGCCTCCCGGCACCGCCTTATCAGGCCGACTCCGTCGATCCGGTCGAGCCACGCGTCGCACACCACGACGTCGAACGTCCCGGTCCGCACGAGGGAGAGCGCCTCGTCGCCCGTCGCCGCCTCACTCACCGAACCGATCCCTCTTTTCACGATATAATCCCTGCACGTTTTTCTGACTTCCGCGTTTTCGTCCGCTATAAGAATTTTGACGGTCCTCATCATTTTTCGCTGTCCTTCCTTTCTCACGTTTCTCACGTTTACATCCATATTTTACCATATTTACCAATTCATTGCAAGTGCCGCCCAGATTAAATAATCAACAAAAAATCAAGCGGAAAATTGGTAAAAAATGACAATTATGGAAAATGCAGAAAATGAGGTACGGTGAGAAAACGAAAAAAACGCGCCCGTCGGGGCGCGTTGAGAGTGCGCTTTTTTGCGTTTTGTTCAATCGAAAAACCGATGCGACGTTATAAATTTTCCTCCGACCGTCTCTACGATGCCGTATGAAGCGGGATAACCGAGTCCGACCGAGCCGGGGTTGAAAAAGCGGATCAGTTTGCCGGACGGAGTCTTTTCCCATCCGTCGAACGGATCATGCGTGTGACCGAAAAGGACGAGATCGGCGCCGATCTGCTCCGCGTGTTCGGCGAGGGACGACAGACCGTGCTTCACCCTGTATTTGTGACCGTGACAGCAGAGGATCCGCACGCCGTCGGGGCTGATCACCGTTTCGTCCGGCACGTCCGCCCACAGGCGGCGCTCAAAAAACTGCTCCCCGTTGCCGATCACCGTCGCGGTCGCCGTGCAGTCGAGCAGGTCGCCCGCACGCTCCATGTCGGAGAGCCCGTCTCCGAGGTGGATCGCGAGGTCGACCGTCCCTTTGTGCTCCCTCAGGGCGGCGGCGAGATATTTCGGGTTGCCATGCGAATCGGAGAAAACGAGGATCTTCATCGGTGCGCTCCTTTCACTTTGCGCGGGAACGTTCATATAATGAATATACGAGGGGGTGAAAGCGTGAAATTTGACAGGAAAACGGTCGATATGCTCGCCGGGATGCCCGACGAAAAACTCGGCGCGCTCGCGGCGCTTCTCGCTTCGTCGAAGGGGCTCACGCGGGGAGGCGGACTGCGGCCGGATTCGGCGAGGAAACTGAAAGAAGTAATGAGGAATCTGAGCGACGGGGATATAGAACGCATTTCCGAGCTCATCGATATCTACAAGAATTATTGAGAGGAGAGGACCGATGGACGAAACGAAGGGCGACCTCGGCGGGATGATCGAAAAACTCATGGGAGACCCGCAGGTCATGGAGCTCGTTAAAAAAATGAAAGAGGACGGCGCCGGAAAAGAGAAAGAAGCCGCGGCTCCCGATCCCGGCGGGGAAGATTCCTCCGTCGACGCCGGAGCGATACTCGAATCGCTCGGCCCGCTTTTGAAGTCCGCGGGGCGCGCGTCGCCGGGAACGGAGAACAGGAACAGACTTCTCACGGCGCTCAAGCCGTACGTCAACGGAGAACGGCGCGAAATGATCGACAGGGTGACGTCGATCTCAAAACTCACCTCGATCCTCGACGCCGCGAACAGGCGTAAATGACGGCGGGAAGGAGGGGGGAGAGATGTACAGCAGAAATCTGAAAAAGAGCGGCGGGCTCGCCGCGGAGGAAATCGAGATCGCGAAATACGGACTGCCGCCGAAATACGACGGGAGCAGATTCAGAAGAGCGCCGGAACCGGAAGACGGCGGATGGGAGTCCGACCCCGCCCCGGATGAAGTACCGGAAGAGGGGCGTGAACCCGCGCCGCGCGGAACGAACGGCGCGCCCCCGTCCCACCGGGACGGCGACGGATCTTTGCGCCGAGACGGCGACGGGTCTCTGCGCCGGGACGGCGAAAGAGGGAAGATCGAGCGTCTGATAGAGGGGCTGGGAGAGCGCCTCGGGACGGAGGAGCTTCTTATCATCGGTCTGATACTTATCCTGTCCGGCGCCGGAGGCGGAGAATGCGAGGACGCGGGAGACGTTATTCTTCTTCTCGCGCTGCTTCTGATACTCGGGTGATCTCGGAGAGTTCGCCGAAAATCAGGTCGGGTTCGAACGACGGGAAGAGATCTTTGAACTCCTCCCCGATCGCTTCGGGATAAACGGTAACGGAAAATCCGGGCTCTCCGCCCGGCGCCACGTCGACGGTGATGCCGGAGGCGGCGGAAAGGTACGCCGCGAGGGAGAGCTTTTCAAGACAATGCGGAAGGCGGGCGGCAAGAGCGGGAAGATCGCGCGATTCGGAGAACGCGTCCGATGCCGCGCCTTGATCCGTCGATCTGAGGATCACCTCGGCGGCGTCTTTGCGCGGAACGATACCGACGAGCGTCCCGTGGCTCCCGGACGAAGAATTGAGCGTCGAAACGAGAAGGGAGAAGATCGCGGCGAACGCTCCCGCGGAAAAGACCGCGGAAAGAGGGCGCGGCTCGACCGTATCCGCCATTCCGACCGATCCGCAGGACAGCTCCGGGTACGCCGAAAGGCGGCGGATCACCGAGCGGACCAGCCGTTCAAGAGACTCGGTCCCGTCGATCCCCACGCGCTTTTTCATCTCTGAGGCGAGCGCGGAAAGGGGAAAATCGCGCGGCGGGGAGCCGGGCTGTCCGTTCAGGACGGAGACGAGCGGCCTCAAACGGTCGGGAAACCGCTCTATCATAAAATCGGGAAAACGGACGGATCTGTGTTTTCCCTCGATCAGATAAACGACGGTGTGGTAACCGGAAAAGGCGCGATCCTTGACGGCTACCGCTTTGCCGAATCTCCTGTCGTCGAGATCGAAGACGGCGGTGTTCGCCGCGAAGGAGGCGGGATCGCGCGACGGAGCCGGAGCGACAGCACAAAACTCCGACAGCCTTGCGGCGTCGGAGTCGGTGAGCATCGAAAAAAGGGACGCCCCGGGATCCCCGAGGGATGATTTGAGACCGGAGGGGAAAACGTCGACCGCTTTACCCGTCCCGTCAAGCACGAGCCCGCGATCCCACGGCGGGCTCATTTTTTCTTTGAGATCCACGCTGTCCTCCCGGTCAGTTGCCGGCTCCCCACGGCTGTACGGGTCCTTCGTCCGTCGCCGCGGTCGTCTCGGTTTCCGTTTCGGTCTCGGTCTCCGATTGTTCCGGCATAGTATCATATTTGTCTTTGGTCATCGCGTTTTCGTTTGTCCTGTTTTCGATCGGCGGTTCCTCGGTCTCGATATCCGAGGGCTCCGCTTCCTGTTTTGAACTCATATCGGAGACGAAAGCGGTCAGCTGAACGTTCGTGACGCCCAGATCGTACAGAGCCCGGTACGCTCCGCGCGCGGCGGCGGCGGAATCGGCTTTGACGACGGCTCTGAGGTTATATGAGGAGAAGTTCCCGCGTATGCCGTAGCACTCCGATCCGACCGACGAATATACGCCTTCTTCACCCTCCGATCCGTCGGTCGGGATCCCGACCGCGAGGATATCCGCATATTCACTGAGGTTGACGATCTGCGCCGCAGTCGTCGTATCGAGGAAGACGCGCGAGGGCAGAACGACGCCGAGGGCGGTATCGTCTGATACGGAACGGAGGTCCGACAGATACCCGATCATCTCGGACAGCGTGTCAAAGTCGAGCGTGCCCCCGTCGGAGATGAGACCGTCGATGAGGATCTCGTCCGGAGAGAGAGACGCAAGCTCGCCGATCACGGCGATATCGATACTCCGTGCGAGACCGGAATTATCTTTACCGAGCGTTTCGGGGACCGATTCGTAGATCAGACTCACACGCAGACCGCGGCGCGACGCCACGGAGACAATATCGTTGACTACGCTGAGGGTCACGAATGAATCCTCGCCCGAGGGAGCGTCCGGGACGGTTTGTCTCGTCAGTTCCGCGACTGCGGGAGAAACGTAAATAAGCGAACCGCCGCGCGAGACCCTCACCGATACCGCGTCGTAAAACGCGGGCAGGGAGACGATGCGGCTCATTATATCCTCTTCCGGAAGACTTGCGATATCGAGATCGGCGGCGCAGATCTTAAGATCCGGGTCGCGGTGTTCCGCTTCGACTCCGGACGGCAGAGTCCGCTCTTCTCTTTCCCCGCCGTTCGGGAAAAACTCCTCCGTCTCGTTGAGAACGCTCTCGGCGGACGCCGCTTTGTTTTTCAGATGGAGCCCGAGAAGGATCGCAAGCGCCGTTATCACGGCGGCCGCGACGACGACGAACAGGATCCGGAACAGGATTTTCAATTTTTTTCTTGTCGCGCCGGTATGGCGTCTGTGCGGTCTTTTCATATTTCAGCCTTTCAGCGGATCGAGAGAACGTCGGTCTTTTCGTAAAGGCCCGAATCGGTGATCTCAAGAGATCCCGCGCGCTCCTCTCTCGCGAGGGAGAACTGCGCGTCGAACCAGTCCTCCGACAGTTCGTCAAAATGGTTTTTCATATATTCTCCGTCTTTTTCGAGCCGCTTGACTACGGAATACCCCGCGGGCGTTTCGATCACTCCGCTGACTTCCCCGACGTCAAGCGCGAAAGACGCGTCCTCGAATTCGCGGTACATAACGCCGCGCATGAGATAATATCCCTGCGTCTGCCCGAACATATTCATATCCTCGCCGTAGTGCGAGATCAGCTCGTCAAAGTCGGCGCCTTCCGCTGCGAGGGATCTGACTTCTTCGGCAATTTCCATCGCGCGCACGTCCGTTCTGTTTTCCGTCGTCACGAGGACCTGTTTTACCCTGATACATCCGTCGCTTTCGAGGAATTCTTTGACTTTCGCCTCGTCGGACTCGATCTCGCCGGAGTTCAGCATAGCGTAATAAAGCTCGTCGCTCAGCGCGGCGGCTTTCGATATGAAAGAAAAAACGTAGTCGTTCATCCCCGCCTCGCGGATCGAGGCGATGAATTCCCGCTCTCCGCCCGCCTCTTCGACGGACGCGGCCCTCGTTTTGTTCGCGGAGTCGACGATTACGGGGTCGTCCGGCGACATGCCGTGAGCGGCGGCGAGCGAGAGGATCGCGTATATATTTTTCAGATAATCGAGCGCCCCGGAGCGGAGTTCTCCTTTTATTTCATCCGATACGCCTTCCGGTTTTTCAAAAACGTCCGCGCCGTATTTCGATTCGAGCGCGGAGCGTTCCGTGAGGACTGCGAACCGGAAAACGTCATATCTGACGTCGATCCCGCCGAGTTTCATCACGACCGCGGAATCGCCCGAGGAACAGCCCGAAAAGGCAGCCGCCGAGATGACGACGGCGATGAAAAATGCGATCGCTTTCATTGCTTTCATAAGGGGCGCGCTCCGTTCTTTTCAATATATTAAAAGTATATATAAATCGGGGACGGTTGTCAATAGCCGCCGCCCGCGGCGGGGGCGGAGATATTTTTTATCTTTTTTCGGAAAAACGCCCAAAAACCGCTCAAAATATGGTATACTGTTATATCATGCGCGTATTGTGCACAGGGGGCGCGAGGCAACTTCCGTTTCCTCCGGGCCCAATATTATAACAGGTCAAGAAAGGCGGATCATCTGCAATGGGCAAAGGACAGAGATCAAAGAAAGCGGCGGGCGCTGCGACGTTCACCGCAAAAAAGGACGAAAAGAAAGGAAAGCTCAAGGGCGTACTGATCGGGATAGCGATCGCGGCGGTCCTCCTTATCCTCGTCGGACTTACCGTTTTCAACATGTCGCAGGATCAGGGCTGGTTCAAGGGCAACGAGGTCGTGATGAGCACCGATAATTACTCGGTGAATCAGGGTATGTTCGCATACTTTTTCCGTGAATCGTATATGAACGTGTACAACACGTACTACAGCATCCTCGGCGATAACGTGTCTCAGTACATCGACACGTCGAAATCACTCAAGGAACAGCCGTACGGAGGAGAGGAGTACGACACGTGGTACGACTATATCCTCGCTCAGACGAAGGCGACGATCAACGAGTATCTCATTTTCAGCGAAGAAGCGCGCGCGGCGGGCGTCTCGCTCGATAATGATGACCGCGCCGAGATCAATTCGCACATAGGCGAACTCAAAGACGCCGCTAAAACCGCCGGATACAGCAGCTCGGGCGACTATATCAGAGCCGCGTTCGGCGTCGGCGTAAACGAGGCGAAGATCAGAAAGGCGCTCGAACTCGAGCATCTCGCAACAAAATACGCTCAGAAGATAGCGGACGCGGTCGACGTCAGCGACGAGGTCCTCGAGGCGAAGTACAACGAGGATCCCGACAAATATGACAGAGTATCTTATCTCCTCTACACGTTCAGGAGCGACGATCTGCTTCCGAAGACTGACGCGGAGGATGAAAACGCCGCCGAGCCGACCGATGAAGAAGTCGCCGCGGCGATAGAAAAGATCAAAACTTCCGCCGGTGAACTCGCCGCCGTCAAATCTGAGGATGAGTTCCGCGATTACGTCAGAAAATACGCCACTGACGTTCTCGGCAAGGATGAAAGCGCGGCTGACGCCGCCGCCGACGGCGTTCTGAAAGAGAACGTCTCGAACTCCGATACTGAAGCCATGAAGTGGGCGTTCTCCGCGAAAGCGGGCGAAACGAACGTGATCGAGGGTTCCGAGGGCAAGACTCAGGAGGTCTACTTCCTCGTGACCGAGAAGCGCAGAGTCGAGGACGACGGAGCCGTTTCCGTCCGTCACGTACTGTTCAAGCACCCGACCAAGGATACGGTCGATGAGAACGCGGAAGACAAAGAAGCCGCACAGGCTGCCGCCGATGAAAAGTACGACAGCGAGTACGAAGAGATCAAGGCAAAAGCTCAGGAAGTTTACGACAAGTGGGTCGAAGAGGGCCACACCGAGGACGCTGTCATTGAACTTGCGAAAGAACATTCCGAAGACACGTCCGCGGAAAACGGCGGACTTATCGAAAACGTTACCAAGGGTCAGTTCGTTGAACCGTTCAACACCTGGCTGTTCGAAGAGGGACGCAAGGCGGGCGACTACACGCTGCTTGAGACCGAGTACGGCTGGCATATCGTTTACTACGTAAGCAAGGGCGAGCCGCAGTGGAAGACCACCATCACCTCAAACCTCAAGACCGAAGCATACGAGAGCGCAAAGAGCGCGGCGACAGAAAAATATCCCGTCACGGTCAACGACGACAAGATCGAAGTAAGCGCCTGACGCAGGAATAGCGACCGGGGGGCGGAATCGCCCCCCGGTATTTTTGAAAACACCGTTCGGGAACGGACGGTTTGTCAGGCGGTAAGTACCGCAAACGGTACGTATACCGGCGTATGATAAAAGGCGGAAAGGAGGGGACGCAAATGGTAAGATTCATCATCGGAGCGGCGGGATCCGGCAAAACGGAGCGCACGCTTGAACTGATGAGAGAAAAGTACGATTCGACGGACAGGAAGATGATCCTCCTCGTCCCCGAACAGCAGACGGTAATATACGAGACTCTCCTTGCCGAGAGGTTTTCGCCCGAGGCGGCGCTGAGGGTCGAGGCGATGAGTTTCACGCGCCTTCTGAACGCCGTCTCGAGAAAAACGGGAGGCATTTCCGGCTCGACCGTCACTTCCGGCGCGAAAGCGCTCATCACGTGGCGCGCCATGGCTTCCGTCTGGGACTCCCTCGGCGCGGTAACGTCCGACGCGCGCGGCGCCAGAGGTCAGCTCGTTCCGAGACTGTCGGCGGCGAGAGAGGAGATGAAGGCGAACGCCGTCACTCCGGAAATGATGGAAAAAGCGCTCGCCGACGCGCGGGAAAAAGGCGTTGAGAACGATCCCGCTTTTTCAAAGCTTTCCGACTTGTTTCTCGTCAGTTCCGCTTATGACGAACTCGTTCGCGAGGAGCTCGGCGACGCTTTCAGAGAGTACTCTCCGTCGGAAACCGTCCGGATGGGGGCGGAAGCCGGCTTTTTCGACAATACCGATATTTTCATAGACTCGTTTTTCTCCGTCACGAAGGAGGAGTTCAGAGTCATCGCCGAGTTGATCCGCGTCACGGACGTGACGGTCACCGTATCGCTTGCCGACGAGAAGGCGCCGCTCTCGCACGAGATCCCCGCAAAGAGATTTTTTGACCTCGTTGCGTCTTTCGCATACAGATATACGGATTATGAGGTCGAACGGCTCGGGGAAACCAGACGTGCCACGACGGCGGAGCTTTACTCCGTCAGCGCGAAACTGTTTGATTACGTCGGTGAGCGAGGCGGCGCGGACGATTTGCCGTCGGATCCCGATTCCGTCAAGATTTTTTCGGTAAACGACAGGTACGAGGAAGCGGAGGCGGCGGCGTCGGTGATCGAGTCGATCGTCCGTCGGGGCGGACGGTATTCCGATATCGCCGTCATATCCGGGGACCTGACGAGATTGCGCGGAGTCGTCGAGAACTGCTTCGCACGTCACGCGATCCCCTGCTTCCGGACGGATCCCTCGACGCTGGCGTCGAGTCCTCTCGCCCGCCTGTTTCTGTCCCTGCTCAACATACCGGGAGCGTGGCGAAGGGAAGATGTCGTCCGTATCGTCAAGACGGGACTCACGACCCTTACCGACCGTGAGGCGTGCTCTTTTGAACTGTATACCGGCATCTGGAACGTACGCGGCAAGCGGATGTTCTCTTCGCCATGGAGCATGAATCCGTCCGGCTATAGCAGAAATATGAGCACGGAAGACAGAGATATGCTCGCCGCTGCGAATGACGCGAGGGATAAGCTCGTCCCTCCGATAGAAGCTTTCGTCTCCGTATTCGACGGGGGCGACGCGGACGTTGCCGATATTTGCAGAGCGCTGATCCGATACGCCGAACAGAGCGGTCTTTACGCCGCTCTCTGCGAGCACGCGCGCGCGCTTTCCGCGTCGGGAGACAAGGACGGGGCGGCGCGCGAGATCGGGACGTTCCGCGAGTTCTGCGGATGCTTTGACGAAATAGTGAAATATCTCCCCGGAGTCAGATGCGACGCGGAGGGATTTTCTTCAATCCTCCGTTTTGCGATGACCGACGCCGGCGCCGGAGCGATACCGACGGGCGTCGATGAAGTTGCGCTCGGATCCGCGGCGACGATACGAACGGGCTCCGTCCGTCACGTGATACTTCTCGGATGCGTGGAGGGCGAGTTCCCCGGTTCCGTCCCGGACGGCGGTTTTTTCAGCGACGCGGAAAAGGCGACGCTCGGGGATGCGGGAATAGAGATATGGTCGGACGGTGAGGAAAAATCGACGATGGAGCGGCTGAGATTTCACAGAAGCGCGTCGCTCCCGTCGGAATCTCTGACTTTATTTGTTCCGTCGACGTCGTTCGACGGGGAATGTACTCCGTCGTTCGGCGCGGTGAGAGTCCTGTCGGTTCTCGGACGTGACAAGCCGGTCCCGTTCTCGTCCCTGCCGCTTGAAGAGAGACTCTTCAGCAAGGCGGGGATCGACGCGGCTGTCCGTTCCGCCGAGCGGCGCGGAGACGTCGGAGAAGCGGAAGCGCTGTCGCGTATTTCCGGACGCGGAGCAGGCTTCGTTCCATCCGTTCCCGGCGAGGAGTCGGTGACCGAACGGACGGCTGACATGCTGTTCTCGGGCGACGTCAGACTGTCTCAGTCAAAAATCAACAGTTACGTGCTTTGTCCGTTTTCGTATTACGCAAAATACGTGCTCAGACTCGGGGAAGCGAAAAGAGCGGAGCTCTCGAACACCGACCGGGGTAACTTCGTCCACTACGTACTCGAAAAGTTTTTCCGCGCCGCGAGGGGGGAGAAATTCCCGCTTCCCGCAGAACGGACGGAAGAGCTGTGCGACGGTATAATATCGGAGTATATCGACGACGTTCTGGGGGGCGATAAGGCGAGCGAAAAGGTAAACTACCTGTTTATCGGTCTTCGCCGGACGGCGTCGCTGTTCGTGGAAGCGGTCATGCGCGAGATTTCGCAGAGCCGGTTCGGGATCTTTTCGACCGAGATGGGTTTCGGGTACGAAGGAAGACCCGAATCGATGAAGATCGACCTCGGGGACGGAACGACCGTTTCTTTCAGGGGGAGCATCGACCGGCTCGACGTTTACCGCACGGGGGAAAAATCGTACGTGCGCGTGATCGACTATAAGACGGGAGAAAAGCTTTTCGATCTCGAAAAGATAAAAAAAGGACTCGACGCGCAGCTACTCATCTATCTGTTTTCCGTGTGGCGCACGGAAGATCCGGAACTGAAGCGCGGACTCGGAGGGGAAGAGATTCTTCCCGCCGGCGCGCTGTATTTCCGCATTCCCGACAAAGCGGCGACCGCGAATGAGTATATGAATGAAGACGAAGGCAGAGAACTCGCGCTCGGGGAGGTCGAACGAAGCGGGATATATCTGTCGGACGACGACGTGCTCGACGCGATGGACAGCGGTCTTTCGGGCGTGTACGTTCCCGTTTTGAAAAGCAAAAAGTCCTCGAAGACGGCGGGAACGCTCGCCACGCTCGAGGAGTTCGGAAAACTTTGCGAAGAACTAGAGGCGACGATCGCCGCGATCGGGAAGCAGATGCAGAGCGGCGACTGCGGCGCGCGTCCCGATACCGTCAGCAACGACAAGGTGTGCAACTGGTGTCCCGGAGCCGACGTATGCAGACGCGCAAAAAAAGCGAAGGGGTGGTGAGCGTGACGGAAAATCGTGAGATAAAATGGACCGACGCTCAGCTCCTCGCTCAGAGGAAAAGGGGAAACACCGTCGTCTCCGCCGCGGCGGGATCGGGAAAGACAGCGGTGCTGGTCGAAAAGATCGTAAGACTTCTCGGCGATCCGGACGTCTCGCTCGATCAGATGCTTATCGTAACGTATACGAAAAACGCGGCGGACGACCTGAGAGTCAAGATCGGAAAGAGACTGACGGAACTCGCGGGAGACGACCCGAAGACGGCGCGTCATCTCGAGGCGCTTCCACGCGCCGTTATAGGTACGATACACAGTTTTCTGCTGAAAATTATCAAAGAATACTATTCACGCCTCGATCTTACGCCGTCCGTTTCCGTTATCGATTCCGGGGACAGAGACGCGCTTTCCGCCGCCGCGGCGGACGAGGTCCTCGACGACCTTTTCTCGTCGGGAGAGGAGGTCCCCGCGGATGAGATGCGTATTTCGAGCATATGCGACGTTCTCGGCGGAGTTTCCCGGACGGAGGAATACGTCCCCAAGATTTACGATGCGTTAAGATCGCGCGGATACGACGCAGACAAGCTCCTCGAATACGCGGAGATACTCGACGAGTGGGCTGAGCGGGATTACCTTTCCTCTCCATGGGGAGAAGTACTGCGGAGCCGACTCTCGGAGACTGTCGAACACTTACGCAATGCCGCCGAACCGCTTATCCCGCAGTTTTCCGGAGATCCTGCTTTCAGAAAGACAGTCGAGGTTTCCGACAGGTATTTTGAATTGCTCCGTCTTGTCGGGAACTCGCTCAATGAGTGCGATTTTGAAAAGTTGCGCCGCGCGGTCGCAACGTACGATAAGGAGGCGTTCAAGGTCGCGGGTAACGGGGGCAAGAATCAGGCGGCGGAACGTTTCGCGGCTCTGAAAAACAATATGAAAAAAGTTCTCGTCGACTGTTCCGAGTTCAAGGTCAGTTCGCGCGAGATCTCGGACGCGATGAAAAGAGAGGCGGAATTCGTACGCGGATTCGCGCGCGCGGTCGCGAGATACGGAGCCGCTTTTGAAGAAAAAAAGAGAGAACGCGGCAGGGTGGACTATCAGGACCTTGAGTCGTTTGCCCTGAAACTTTTTGTCGGAAACGGCGGGGTGCCCACCGATATCGCCGGGAAGGTCGGAGAAAAATACAAGTTCATATTCGTCGACGAGTATCAGGATGCCAACGGAGTCCAGGATTCGATCTTCCGCGCGATAGGGGAGAATGCGGAGCTGTTCTTCGTCGGCGACGTCAAACAGTCGATCTACCGTTTCCGCGGGGCGGAGCCGAGGGTGTTCTCGGATTACCGCGTGAAGTGGGAGAGCGTTTCCCCTTCCGAGGGGGAAGACGACGTGACCGAACCGGAAAACGCGTCCGTGTTTATGAGCACGAATTTTCGCTGCTCGAGACCCGTGATCGAGTTTTCAAATCTCGTTTCGCGGCGGACTTTCCCATACGGAAACGTTCCGTTCCGCAAGGAGGATGAACTGATATTCGGCGCGTCCGCGGACGTGCGTGAACCCGTTGTCCTTTATCTCGTTTCAAAAGAAAAGGGAAAGAAGACCGAGGAACAGCTCGTCGCGGAAAAAATTCGCGAGATGCTCGGCACCAATCAGTTCGGGATGGAAAGAGCGCTTATCCCAGACGATTTCGCGATCCTGATACCGACGAACGATTCCGGCAAGCCGTTTGCCGATGCGCTCGACGCGCTCGGCGTTCCCTCCACTTTGTCGGATGGAGTCGATATGTCGGAGCAGGGCGAGGTCATCCTCGCGCTCGATATATTGAGGGCGACGGACAATCCGTACAGGGACGGTCCCCTCGCGGGGATGATGTTTTCGTCGATTTGCGGCTTTACTCTCGACGATCTGGTGAACGTCAGGGCATCATTCCCGGACGGTCCCCTCTTTTTCGCAGTGGAAAAAGCGGCGGAGGAGGCCGGGGAAGAACTGAGAGAGAAATGCGCCGCGCTTCTCGAACGGCTCAGGAGGTACAGAGCGGCTGAGCGGTCAACGCCCGCCGACGCGTTCGTTGAGTTCGTGTTCAACGATACCGGTATCATGAACGCCCCGGAGGTCGTCCGTACCGTCAACGGGACGGACAGGGTGCGCCGCATTCTCGACTTTGCGAGAAAGTACGAGGACGGAGAATTCGGAGGTCTGTTCGGATTTCTCTCGTATATCGACGGGATGATAGAATCCGGATCGTTCAACTATACGCCTGACAAATCGGGGGCGGTCAGAATAATGACCGAACATAAGTCCAAGGGGCTCGAGTTCCCCGTCTGCTTTATCGGAAAAGCGGCGAAAAAATACAGCGATATCGAGTACAGAAACCCGATCCAGTTCGACCCGGAGCTTGGGATCGGATCTTTCCTTCCCGGCGAGGGCGGTTATACGAAATATGACAGCCCCGTTCGCCGGATGATCGTCGAAAAGAAAAAAGGGGAAAGCGCCGAAGAGGAAATGCGTCTTCTGTACGTTGCTATGACCCGCGCAAAATACAAACTCGTCGTCACCGCGACGTGTGATCCGGAGGGAGAAATCGAAAAAGCGCGCGAGTCGGAATGGACGAGAGACCGTTTTACCGTGAGATCGGCGAACAGACCGCTCGACCATATCCTCGGCGCTGCGCTCGAAGCCGATCCGTCCGTCTGCGTGACCGTCACCGTGACGGAAGAGGGAGAGACCGTTCACGGCGCGCGCCCTGAAGCCGTCGTAGAAGAACGCCGCGTGATGATCGCCCGCGCCGACGAAGCCGCGGAAAGGGCGAAAGAGAATTTCTCGTTCGAATATCCTTATTCGTTCCTCTCGAATCTTCCCGCGAAGCTCGCGGTGTCGAAGCTCTATCCCGAGGTTTTGGACGAAGGCGAGGCGGTTCTGACCGACGATGAGGAGCCCGTGATCCCGGATGACGGAGATATGCCGTATCCCACGTTTATGACGGGGACGACGGACTTCACTCCCGCGGACAAGGGTACGGCGAACCACGTGTTCATGCAGTTCTGCGATTTTGACCGGCTCGCCGAGGGCTCCGTCAAAGAGGAGATCGACCGCCTCGTTTCGAAGGGTTTCATGACGGCGAAGATGGGGGAACTCGTTGAGGAGGATTTCATAATCGGATTCATCCGCGGCGATCTTTTCGGAAGAATGAAAAACGCGCGCGAGGCGCTGCGTGAATTCCGTTTCAACGTTCGTCTTCCCGCGGAGCAGTTTACGTCGGATCCCGTCCTCGCGGAGAAATACGCGGGCGCCGGGGCGAAAGTCACGGTCCAGGGAGTTTTCGACTGCGTTTTCCGGGAAAACGACGGGAGGATCGTTCTCGTAGACTATAAGACGGACGCGATGACTTCTTTCGATCGCGCCCACCCGGATCTGTTCGCGGAAAAACTGCGAAACAGACACAAAACGCAGCTTACTTACTATAAAGAGGCGGCGGCGCTCATATTCGGGCGCGAGCCGGACGAGACGCTTATATGGTCGCTCCCCATGGGTAAGTCGGTGAGCGTTCTTTGAGGAGGATATATGAAAAACGTATTCGTTACCGGGGCGTCGGGCGGGATCGGAGCCGCCGCGGTCGAGCGGTTCGCGGCGGCGGGTTATACCGTCTTCGCGGGTTACAATGACGGACGCAGGGAGGCGGAGGAGCTTTCCCGCCGCACGGGAGCGATACCGGTCC
This sequence comes from Clostridia bacterium, assembly GCA_017518975.1. GTDB lineage: Bacteria > Bacillota > Clostridia > Oscillospirales > CAG-272 > RUG11130. The sequence continues at coordinate 4,877 of JAFWTH010000124.1, read as the reverse complement.
GGGTCGACGTCTCGAGCGAGGGATCGGTGACCGTGGCGTTCCGCTTTATCGAAGAAAAGGCTGGCGGCGTCGACGTTCTCGTCAACTGCGCCGGGATCGCGGCGATCCGTCTGTTCGACGAGATAACGGTCGACGAGTGGGACCGGATGTTCGCCGTCAACGTCAGAGGAACTTTTCTGACCTCCCGCGCCGCCGTGCCGTATATGATAAGACGTAAAGCGGGGAAGATCATTAACGTGTCGTCGATGTGGGGCATTACGGGCGCGTCGTGCGAGGTCCATTACTCTGCGTCTAAGGCGGCGGTGATCGGAATGACCAAAGCGCTGGCGCGCGAGCTCGCGCCGTCCGGAATAACCGTGAACTGCGTGGCGCCCGGCGCGATCGAAACGAGGATGATCGCTCATATGAGCGAGGACGACCGGAAAGAGTTCGCGGAGGAGATCCCGCTCGGAAGACTGGGCGAGCCGCGCGACGTTGCCGGCGTGATCCTTTTTCTCGCGTCGTCCGACGCGGATTATATCACGGGAAGCGTGATCTCCCCGGACGGAGGCGTGACGATATAGAACGGGACGGAGTGAAAAAACTTGATTTTTCGACCCGTAAAGTGATATACTTATTAAAAGAATAGAGCCCGGAGGAAAATATGAAAAAACACGGAATAAAGATACTTTCAGCCCTCCTCGTCCTGATCATGTTCTCGGCGGTTCTCGTTTCATGTGTGAGAGAGGCCGATCCCGGAGGCGCGGGCAGAGTGACCCCGTCGACGGAGTCGAAAGAGGCGATCGCGACCGTCGACCCGTCCGGATCCGACGGACCCGCAGGAACGGAAACGGCTCCGGAGACCGAGCAGCAGACCGAAACCAAGCCCACCGGCGATATTATCCCGCCTCCCGCGGGAACGGTGTCAAGGCCGACCGACCTGTCTGCTGTCGACGCCATTCCGAGAGATTTCTTCCCCGATGCCGCTGACGACGGTCAGGGAACGTGGTATATGGGCAAAACGACGTACGACGCGGCGACCGGCGAGGTCACGACCGTCTTCGAGAGGGATCCCGAAACGCTCGCAACGCTCGAAAAATACGGAGGGATCTATCTCAAAAACTCCGATAAGAAGGTCGTTTACCTCACTTTTGACTGCGGATATGAGAACGGGATCACTCCGATGATCCTCGACGTTCTGAAGGAAAAGAACGCGAAGGGTATCTTCTTCGTGACGGGCGCGTATCTCGACTCGTCCGCAGATATAGTGAAAAGGATGCTCGACGAGGGTCATCTCGTCGGGACTCATACGAACAACCACAAAAACATGGCGCTGCTCTCCTCCGAGGAATTCATCGACGAGATCCTCTCGAACGAGCAAAAACTGAAAGCGGCGATCCCCGACGCTCCCGATATGATCTATTACCGTCCGCCGATGGGCGCGACGTCCGAATGGGCGCTCGCCATGGCGCAGGCAATGGGGCTCACGACCGTTATGTGGTCGTGGACGCAGTACGACTACGATCCCGACAATCAGCCGGATCCGTATTCCGCGCTTGAAAACGCGAAAAGCGGGCTGCGCCCGGGATGCGTCTATCTGCTCCACGCGGTTTCGTCTACGAACGCGGCGATCCTCGGCGACCTGATCGATTTCATACGCGCTCAGGGGTATGAAATAAGAAGATTGGATCAATAATAATGAATAAAACGACGAAAATACTGTCCGCGCTCCTCGCGTTCGCGTTCATTTTCTCTCTCTCCTCCTGCTCGGGTACGAACGATCCCGGTCATGGCGGCGCGGGAAGGCAGACTTCATCCGTCCCCGCGGACGAAACCGGGACGGAACCTGCGAGCATCGGGACGGAAAGCGAGACGGCGCCGCCGTCTCCGTCGACAGCCGACGGGTGGGCGTCAGTGACCGGAAGCTCCGCTTCGGGCGACCTCAGATATACCCGCGCCGACGGCGAGGTGATATCCGATTTTTCATTCCTTGATTCCGTCTCTCGCGACTATATGCCCGATTCGGGCGACCCGGACACCGGGTCGTGGTACTGCGGCAAGACGGAACGCGATCTCACCACCGGCGAGGTCACGAAAGTGTGGGACAGAGCGCCCGAAACGCTTGCGCTGCTTGAAAAATACGGCGTTGTCTACCGCGGCGACGAATCGCGGAAAGTATGTTATCTTACGTTTGACTGTGACTATAATTACAACGGAAACGTGGGCCGGATCCTCGACGTGCTGAAGGAAAAAGGCGTCAAGGCGCTCTTCGTTCTCAACGGACAGATCATCGAAACGGAGCCCGAACTCGTAAAGCGGATGGTCGACGACGGTCATATAATCGGCAATCACGGGAGAAATCACAAGAACATGGCGCGTGTGGACGTCGACACGTTTATAGCGGAGATCGAAGACAACAACGCGCTTCTGAAACAGAACGTGCCCGGCGCGAAATATATGACGTATTACCGGCCCCCGTACGGGACGGTCACGGAATGGGATATGGCGCTCGCGCAGCAGATGGGCCTAAAAAACGTTCTGTATTCCTGGACTTATGACGATTATCACGACGACGCGCAGCCCGATCCCGCCGAAGCGCTCAACGCGATCCTTCGTGGGCTGCACCCCGGATGCGTCTTCATGTTTCATCCGAAATCCACGACCGACGCCGCGATAATGGGCGACGTGATCGACGGGATACGCGCGGCGGGATACGAGATAGAAACGGTCGATAAGATCGGATAAAAAAGGAGAGGAAAGATGGATATAAAAGCCGAAATAGAAAAAGCCGTGTCGAAGATCACGGGCGACTCCTCGAAGGTCGAAGCGTTCAAAAAGGACCCGGCAGGCACCGTCAAATCGGTCCTCGGCTCGGGCGCGGCGAAGGACCTGATCGACAAGGTCGTTGCGGCGGTCAAGGCGGCGCTCGGCTCGGGCGGAATCGGCGAAGTCGCAAAGAAGGCGGCCGGCGGGGTCGGAGACGTTGCGAAGAAAGCCGGCGACGCGATCGGCGGACTGTTCGGAAAGAAAGACGACTGACAAGTCGAAAAAATAAACCGGAGAGCATCTCTCCGGTTTTTCTTTCGCTTTTTTATCGGTATCTTCATCGCGACCGCCGTAGGGAGGCATCCCGCTCTTTGCCGAGACGGCAAAGAGATATGCCATCCGTGAAAGAAATGCGGTATCTGAAGACGGAGCGATCTGGGGATCGCTCCCTACGGGTAAAGCGTTTCTTCATTGAAACCACCGTAGGGAGGCATCCCCAGATGCCTCCGTGAAAGAATATCGCTTTGTGTAATCTATAGCGAGTCCCCTCGCGGACCGTTTGAAGCGCATAAATCTGTTTGCTATTGTTGCTTCGCAACAGATCAAACAGGATAGATTTCTTTTGAAATGGGTCCCGTCCCATTTCACCCGCCTACGCCGGGACAAGAAATTTACCGTGACTTCCGTGAATAATCTGCATCTTTATTGTTTTGCACTCTTTTTTTCTCCAGAAAAAAAAGAGTTCATATTTATCTGGAGCAGAATAACCATTCTTTACGCTTTTTGAACGAGGTTCATGCGTCTCATAAAAAGAGCGGAAACCCGCTCTTCTATTCTATCTCAATATTCTTTACTCCGTGCGCAAGAATAACGTTAATGAGTTCGTTCCTCGAATAATTGCTTTCCGACGCTATCCTGTCAAGTTCCGAGAGTGTTTCCTCTTTTATTCTGACAGAGATTATCTTTGTCCCGTCTTCTCCTCTTCTTTTTATCACAAGCGGTTCGTTTTTCAATTTCATCACCTCTTTGATATGATTATATATTGACAGAGGTGTTTTTTATATGTTACAATATGATATCAATTATGATATTATAATATACTACGAGATAAAAAAATACTACATACTATGAGGAGAAACAAAAATGAGAAAAACCGTATTCAAAGCAGGTCTCTTGATTATTATCGCTCTTCTGCTTGCTTCGATACTTGCAGGATGTGTGGTGATTGAAAAAGAGACTCCGGGCGTACCCGAAACCAAAGCGGAACCGATTGCACCTGAAAGCAGCGAAAAACAGATTGAAACGACGCTGGATCCCGTTGAGAGTTCGAATAATTCATCGGAAGAAAAAGAGGATTACTCTATAGGAGAAACAAACGTTTCCGTATGGCAGGACAGCATCGAGACAGAATGGGTAAAAGTGGCAGTTCCGGTAACCAATACCGGAAACGCCAATCTTTATTTGGAAACAGGTACTATTGATATTGAATACTCAGATGGAAGCTTGGCACAGACGTTAAGCATGGTCAGTGTGTATCCCCAAGTTATCGCGCCCGGAGAAACCGCGTACTACTTTGAAGAAACGATGTATGACGGAACGGATACCGAGGGATTGAAACTTGTTCCCCACGTAAAAGCAGAAAAGGCCAAAGTGGACCTGATCAGATTTGAAGTTTCGGATCTGCAGCTCAAGGATGAAGACTTTTTCGGCGTTAAGGTAATAGGACGCGTCATGAATAACACCGATAAGGATGAATCCATGGTTTACGTTGTAGCTAATCTATTTGACGCGGAGGGTAAGTTAATAGGTCAGCAGTTTGACATTCTTACGGACAGCCTTGCCGCCGGAGATAAAATAGGTTTTGAAACAAGCTATCTTTCTTCCGATTTGGAAGTATCCGATGTTGCCAATTATGAGGTTATAGCATTCCCTTACCAGTATCAATGGTAAGATACTTATAAAACCGTATAATAAAACCGCCGGCGGAAGCATGAAGCGCCCCCTGTCAAGTAGACAGTGAAAAAAACAAAATAGTTTTGAGTGGAAATTCCACCCTGCTGCGCAGCAGGGTGGAATTTTTCACGCGGCGGCGCGATGGAACTCCATCGGCGTCATGCATTTTAGCCTCTGCT
>JAFWTH010000123.1 GCA_017518975.1 Clostridia bacterium | reverse complement strand
CTGCTCGCCCGGGACGTATGCAGCCAATCCGCGATAAGAATCGGCGAGAAATTTACCCATTTCAAAAATCTCCTTTTTCGCGGCGCGACAGCACGCTTCGCGCGTGCGCTTCGAGCCCTTCCGCCCGCGCGAACGACGCGACGTCGCCGCAAAGCTCGTCGAGCGCATCGGCGGTGAAATACGTGAACTGGGTCTTCTTGACGAAATCGTCGACGGAAAGCGGACTTGAGAACCGCGCCGTTCCGCTCGTCGGGAGCGTGTGGTTCGGCCCCGCCATATAGTCGCCTAGCGCCTCGGGACAGTTGCGTCCGAGGAAGATGGACCCGGCGTTTTTGATCGCGTCGAGTCGGTCGAACGGCTCGTCAACGCACAGTTCAAGGTGCTCAGGCGCCATCTCGTTGGCGAGTTCGACGCACTCGTCGATGCTGTCGAGGATCACTATTTTTCCGTGGTTGTCGATCGACTCCCGCGCGATGTCGCGCCGCGGGAGAGCGGGTATCTGACGTTCGAGTTCTTCGCTGACCTTGCCGGCGAGTTCTTCGCTCGTTGTCAGAAAAATCGCCGTCGCCATTCTGTCGTGCTCCGCCTGCGAGAGCAGGTCTGCGGCGAGGACGGCGGGATCGGAATTTCCGTCGGAGATAACGAGTATCTCGGACGGCCCCGCGATCATATCGATCGCGACCTTACCGAAAACCTGTCTTTTCGCCTCGGCGACGAACGCGTTGCCCGGACCGACGATCTTGTCGACCTTCGGGACCGTTTCGGTCCCGTACGCGAGGGCGGCGACCGCCTGAGCCCCGCCGACGCGGAACACGCGGTCGACTCCGGCGATCTTCGCCGCGGCGAGTATGACGGGGGAGATATCTCCGCCCCTTGAGGGAGGCGAGACCATGACGATCTCGGAGCATCCGGCGATCTTCGCGGGGATGCAGTTCATGAGGACCGACGACGGATACGCCGCCGTGCCTCCGGGAACGTACAGGCCGACCTTTTCGATCGGCGTTATCTTCTGCCCCATCACGACGCCGGGCTTGTCCTTTATCACAAACGGCTCGCGCACCTGGCGGGAGTGGAACGCACGGATGTTTTCCGCGGCGCGTTTCATGACGGCGACGAGCTTTTCGTCGCACTCCGCCTCGGCGCGGTCGATTTCTTCTTTCGTTACCTCGATCGAGGAGAGTTCCGCTTTATCGAATTTGAGAGCGTAGTCGTAAAGCGCCGCGTCGCCGCGTTCCTTCACTTCGCGGATGATCGCGGACACGCTCTCTCTGATCCTGCCGTCTCTTTCGACGCTGTCATCCGCTCTTTTCAGCGCGTCGGCGGCGCCTCGGAGTATTTTTATCATTCTGACGCCTCCTTTTTCGCGACCGCCTCGGCGGCGCGGGCTGCGATTTCCTTTATCTCTTCGTTTTTGAATTTGAAACTTACTTTGTTTGCTATCAGCCGCGCGGAGATCTCCGTAACCGTCTCATACGGGACGAGCCCGTTTTCAAGAAGCGTCTTCCCCGTCTCGACGATATCGACGATCACATCGGAGAGCCCGAGAAGAGGAGCGATCTCGATAGAGCCGTTCAGCTTTATCACGTCGATGTCGCGCCCGAGCGAGCGGTAGTAGTTGTTCGCGATCGACGGGAATTTCGTCGCCACGCGCAGGGGGCGGGACGTATCGTCGCGAAAGTTGCGCTTTGAAGCGACCGCCATCCGGCACTTTCCGAGGCCGAGATCGCAGAGCTCATATACGTCGGGAGAGAACTCGAGCAGTATATCCTTCCCCGCGACGCCTACGTCGGCGACTCCGCGTTCGACGTAGATCGGAACGTCGGACGGCTTGACCCAGAAGTATCTCACTCCCGCGTCCGCGTTCTCGAAGAGGAGCTTGCGTCCCGGGTCCTTTATCGAGGGGCAGTCGTACCCGATCTTTTCGAAAAGATCGTAGACTTTATCTCCCAGCCGCCCTTTGGGCAGGGCGACGTTAACGATGTTTTTCATGGCACTCTCCTTACCGGTCTGCGACGAGACGGAACGTTTCCCGATCCCCGCCGTCCTTCGGACGGTACGATTCAAGCAGGTCGGTCGACACGGCGAAGCCGATGCCGCCGTCCTTTTTGCCCATTCCGCGGAGCAGTCCGTCGTACGCGCCGCCGGAAAGGACGCTCTTCGGGATTCCGTCGAGGTATCCGCGGAAGACGATGCCCGTGTAATAGTTCATATCTCCGCCCACGGAGAAGTCGATCTTTATCTTTTCTTTTACGTCGGGGTCGAGCGATCCGAGTATTCCGAAGAGTTCGTCGAGCGCCGCGTCGTCTCCGCAGATCGAGTAAAGTTCGTCCCGAACCTCGTCGGGCGAGCCGTAAACGGCGGACAGAGCGATCAGTTTTTCGACCGCGTCGCCGGGTAGGCCCGCCTCGGCGGCGGCGCGCCTGATCTCCGGGGAGTTTCTCTTTTCCATGAATCCGAGCAGTTCGCCGAAGAGGGCGGGATCCGCGCCCGCGGAGCGGAGGATGCCCGATACGACGCCCATATGCGAGACGGCGAGGAGAGTTTTTCTGCCCGACGCGATCACGTCGAGCGACCTGCCCGCGAGGGAGACGGCCTCTCCGACCGCCGCGGCGTCCACCGCGCCGATGCACTCGAGCCCCGTCTGCGTTATCTCGCGGAAACCGTTGCCGTCGCCGTAATCTCTGTAAACGCTCTCGTTGTAGTAGACTTTCGTTACGTCGCGGCCGTCGCGTCCCGCGTTCTTGACGATCGAGAGGGTGACGTCCGGTTTCAGCGCCATCAGCCGTCCCGTGCTGTCCGTGAAAGTGAGCACCGACTCGGAGGTCAGAAACGATTTGCACCCCGCGTAAAAATCGTATTCTTCGAATTTGTTCACCTTGAAGCGTTCGTACCCGCGGCTCTCATAAAGAGCGCGAAGACCGAAGACCGCGCGCTCTGCGCGGGTAAGGGTGAATTTTCCAGATTCCGTCATAATTCCGTCCTCCGAGTTTTTCGATGGATATATTTTACCACTTTAGCACGGTAAAGTCAACCGAAATATAAGGGAAATTGCATTCAATATTAAACAAAACGGTTGACAAAACACGGCTCCGTTATGTAAAATATCATCAAGGAACGACGTTTCCGGAAAGGATGGGAATATTTTATGGGTCTTTTCGACAGCATTAAAAAAGCGGCGAACGACGTCGCGCAGTCGATCGGAGGAGGAAACGGGACCGTTGACGTTGTCTTTGCGTCTTTGCCCGAGGACCTTGCGGGCTTCAAATCGCTGCCGCAGGCGGCTCTCGCCACTCCATACGACACAGCGGCTCTCACCGTTCTCGCGTTCTGCTTTTATCCGCACGACAAGGACGCGTCTCTTGCTATGCTCGATTATCTCCGCGGGCCTCGTCCGCTGAGCGATTATGACAAGCAGTTTATCAGAGACCGTTTTATGGACAAGGATTACGTCCCGAGATCGTATTTTCACGGCTCGACCCCGCAGAACGATTATCAGCCCACGGAACCTTACACGATCACCCTTATTGAGAATCCTCATTCGAAGATCGATGAAAATATGATACGCCTCTTTATCAGATCCGGCGGAGCGGACAGCCCGAGACAGGTCGACCTGCGCCTTGCGAAGGACGGCAAGTGGTATCTGTGGGAGCAGTATCTTCTCTCCGACATCAGACAGCCCGAGAGCGCGAATCCCTGGGCGTGACGAGGTGCCGTAAATGGATATTATCGGGAAATGGAAAGTTAACAAAGTCCTACAGATGGGCGACGCGGGCTCCGAGTGGCGGACGAGAGACGAAGTAAAAGACATCGAACCCAAGGACGTCGACGAGATGTTCCGTATGATGATGGTCTTCGAGGAAGGCGGCAAGGCGTATTCCGTCATGCAGATCCCCGAGGGCGTCTCACAGGAAGAGATCGACGCGGCGGTCGCCGAGGGCGAGATAAAACTCTGCGGCGACGGGCTTATAGCGCTCGACGAGAGCGAATGGCGGGAACAGGACGGCAAGATATTCTATAAAACTTCGGTGCACGGCGAGATCTTCGGAGAAGAGATCGACCCGTGGACGGAATTGAAGGAAGCCGACGGCGGATTTGAACTCATGTTTTCGAGATTCATCAAATCGTGACACGGAAAAGCTCCGCACCGCGGAGCTTTTTTAACGGGAAAGGGTACTGAATGAAAAATCGTTATTACGTTCTGTCGCCGGAAGAGGAGAAAAAACGCTTTTCGGAGCCGTCCGGGGAGTACTCTCCGTTCGGACTCGGCGCGCCGCTCCTCGATCTTGACGACGAAACCGTGCGGAAGATATATTATTTCCGTCTTCACACGTACTGCAAGCATATAAAAGACACCCCCGTGGGGCGAGTCGTGACCGAATTCACTCCTGAAGTCGGATGGGCGGGCAAGTACAACACGATCAGCTGCCCCGCAGGACACCATTTTTACGAGGGACGCTGGTTTGCAGATTCATCGTTTCTCGACGATTACGCAAGATTCTGGTTTTCGGAGGACGGCGACCCACGCCGGTACAGTTTCTGGGCGGCGGACGCGATCTATGCTCTCTGTCTGGTACGCGGGGACTATACGCTCGCCGAATCTCTTATCGACGCACTGATCGGGAATTACGGCGAGTGGGAGAAGAGCCACGGGCGCGGGAACGGTCTGTTTTCACAGATCGACGACAGAGACGGGATGGAATTCTCGATCGGCGGGTCGGGATACCGCCCGACGATCAATTCGTATATGTACGGCGACGCGGTCGCTGTCTCGAAGATCGCCGCACGTCTCGGCAGGCGGGAGGACGAAAGGGTCTTCAAAGAGAAAGCCGAAAAGCTGAAAGGGCTGATCGACTCGACGCTCTGGGACGAAAAAGCGGAGTTTTACAAGACCGTCGCCGAAGACGGGACGGTCGCGGACGTTCGCGAGGAGGTCGGCTATGTACCGTGGTATTTCGGCATACCGGGTCCGGAAAAAGCCGTCGCCTGGAAATATCTCTTCGACGAGAACCATTTCAAAGCGCCTTTCGGACCGACGACCGCGGAACGGTGCCACCCCGGATTTATGAAAAAGTTCGGACACGAGTGCCTCTGGAACGGTCCCTCGTGGCCGTTCGCCACGTCGCAGACGCTTACGGCGATGGCGAACCTGATCGAGAGCGGGGACGGCGGGGACTTCGTCGGGCCGGAGAGTTTTTTCGATCTGCTCTCAACGTACGCAAGATCCCACTTTCTTACCGAAAACGGCGTCACGGTCCCGTTTATCGACGAGGATCTCGACCCGTTCGACGGCCATTGGATCGCGCGCGAGAAACTCAAAGAGCACGGCGTTTTCGATCGCGGGATCGACTACAATCACTCGTCGTTCTGCGACCTCGTGATCAGCGGTTTGTGCGGCGTGCGTCCGCATGACGACGGAACGCTGACAGTAATGCCGATGTTCGGGAAAGACCGGCTCGGTTATCTATGTCTCGACGGCGCCCCGTGTTTCGGCCGCTCCGTCTCCGTTATCTGGGATGCGACGGGAGATCGGTTCGGGAAAGGACGCGGCCTCACGGTCCTGATCGACGGCGAAGCTGCGGCTCACAGCGAAGAACCCGGGCGGCTCGAGATCAGACTGTAAAAGAAAAACGCCCGCGGCATCTTCTGCGTGCGAAGTTAATTGTTTTTTGTATTCATTTGTGATAGAATATTTTGCGGTATAATTCGACTGATGCCGTACCAAAAGGTTTTGAATTATGAGTTACAACAATTCAATCGAAAGGACATTAAAAATGAGGACAAAATTTCTTGCGTTCGTTCTTGCAATCGTCATGACGATGTCGCTCACTGTCACTGCGCTTGCCGATTCGATCAACCCGGAGGGACACACTCCGGACGGAACGACCGTGATCGTCAAGAAGGTCTCCGATCCCGCACTCGTTAAGAAGGACGGCGTTATCAGCCCCGGCGAGTACGAGAAAGCCGACATTGACGTTGACGAAGGCACCACTTTCCTTCATTCCGTTTACTGGTCTTGGCGGGACCTTGATCCCGCGCTTGCCATGCTCGCGACCATGGAGTACTTTTTCTCCTGGAGCGACGGCCAGATCAACGTAGCCGTCAGAACTCAGCCGCAGGATATCCATCAGGTCATCGACATTGAGACCGGCGATTATCCGGAAGACTGGTTCTGCAAGAACACCGCTTTCACGATATCGTCCGACGTTAAGCAGGCGAGAGACAAAGGCAAGGTCTGCAACTTCTATTTCGCAGTCGCAAAGCGCACCGACACGGGCGCTTATCAGGTAGGTTACTACGGAGCGGATCAGAGAGGTAACTCCAACGCTTACATCCCGCAGGCCGGAACCGATTTCGTGATCAATTACGACGGAAGCTACGTAATCCTCGAATGGAGT
>JAFWTH010000122.1 GCA_017518975.1 Clostridia bacterium | reverse complement strand
TTTTGTTCTTTCGAATTTTTCCTTTGCCATGGTTCTTTCCTCCAAATTTAATTTTTTTATTTTATCTGCCTTTGGTTTTTAAGATATTTTCCATAATCGACTTAGGCACCTCCGCGAAGTGCGAGGGCTCCATCGAATACTGGGCGCGGCCCTGGCTTCTCGAGCGCAGGTCGGTGGCGTATCCGAACATCTCGGACAGCGGCACGTTTGCGGTGATCTCGGTGGCTCCGTTTTCGGACTCCATCGAAACGACCTGACCGCGGCGGGAGTTGAGGTCCCCGATCACGTCCCCGAGATACTGGTCCGGGGTTATGACGTTGACCTTCATAATGGGTTCCGTCAGGACCGGGTCGGCTTGCCTCATGGCTTCCTTGAAAGCCATCGAGCCGGCGATCTTGAACGCCATATCGGACGAGTCGACTTCGTGATACGAGCCGTCGTAAAGCGTGACCTTCACGTCCACGACGTTGTATCCCGCGAGCACGCCGTTCTGCATGGCGCCCTGGATACCCTGATTCACGGGCTCGATGAATTCCTTCGGGATCGATCCGCCCGTGACGTTGTTGATGAATTCGTAACCCTTGCCGGGTTCGTTCGGCTCCAGTATGATCTTGACGTGCGCGTACTGACCCGAACCGCCCGTCTGACGGCGGAACTTGCATTCGTGGTCGACGCGTTTTCTGATCGTCTCCTTATAGGCGACCTGGGGTTTGCCGATGTTTGCTTCAACTTTGAATTCGCGGAGAAGTCTGTCTACGATGATCTCAAGATGAAGCTCGCCCATTCCGGCGATGATCGTCTGACCGGTGTCCTCGTCCGTGTAGGTACGGAACGTGGGGTCTTCCTCAGCCAGCTTCGAGAGCCCTATGCCCATCTTCTCCTGACCCGCGCGGGTCTTGGGCTCGATGGCGACTCTGATAACGGGCTCGGGGAATTCCATCGACTCGAGGATGACGGGATGCGACTCGTCGCAGAAGGTGTCGCCCGTTGTGGTGAACTTCGTCGCGACGACGGCGGCGATATCGCCGGCGTACACCGCGTCGATGTCCCGCCTGTCGTTGGCGTGCATCTGGACGATCCGTCCGAGTCTTTCCCTCTTGTCCTTGGTGGAATTGTAAACGGTCGATCCCGCCGATACGTGACCGGAATAAACTCTGAAGAAACAGAGCTTTCCGACGAACGGGTCGGTCATGATCTTGAAGGCGAGCGCAGAGAACGGTTCGTCGTCGGACGCGTGTCTTTCGACCTCCTGGTCGTTCTTCGGATTCGTTCCCTTGATCGCGGGAATATCGGTCGGAGCGGGCATAAAGTCGACGATCGCGTCGAGCAGCTTCTGCACGCCCTTGTTCTTATAGGAAGTTCCGCATACGACGGGGACGATCTTGTTTGCGATCGTGGCGGCGCGGAGCGCGCGCTTGAGTTCGGGGACGGTGATCTCGTCGCCCGATATGAACTTTTCGAGCAGCTCCTCGTCCGTCTCGGCGATCGCTTCGATCATCGCCTCGCGGTACTCTTTCGCCTTCTCGACCATATCCTCGGGTATCGGCTCGACCCTCATATCTTTGCCGAGATCGTCGTAGTAGACGTCGGCTTCCATATTCATGAGGTCGATGATCCCGCGGATGGTCGCCTCGGCGCCTATAGGCAGCTGGATCGGCACGGCGTTTGCCTTGAGCCGGTCTTTCATCATATCCACCACGTGGTAGAAGTTCGCGCCCATGATGTCCATTTTGTTGATATAGGCCATTCTCGGCACGCGGTACTTGTCCGCCTGCCTCCAGACCGTCTCGGACTGGGGCTCGACTCCTCCCTTGGCGCACAGGACGGTGACCGAACCGTCGAGAACTCTGAGAGATCTCTCGACCTCGACCGTGAAGTCCACGTGACCGGGTGTGTCTATGATGTTGATTCGCGTATCTTTCCAGAAACAAGTCGTTGCGGCGGAGGTGATCGTTATCCCTCTCTCCTGTTCCTGCTCCATCCAGTCCATCGTGGCGGCGCCCTCGTGGACCTCGCCTATCTTGTGGGTCTTTCCGGTGTAGAACAGGATGCGCTCGGTCGTCGTCGTTTTACCGGCGTCGATGTGAGCCATTATTCCGATGTTCCTGGTACGCTCAAGCGAATATTCCCTTGGCATCGTAACTAACTCTTTCTCCTCTTGCGTCATTTCTTATGACGCGATGATCAATATCTGAAGTGTGCGAACGCCTTGTTGGCTTCCGCCATTCTGTGGGTGTCTTCCTTCTTCTTGTAAGCCCCGCCGGCGCTGTTCTTCGCGTCGACGATCTCAGCAGCGAGTCTCTCGGCCATCGTTTTCTCACCGCGTGAACGCGCGTAGTCGACGAGCCATCTGAGCCCCAGCGTCTGGCGCCTCTCCGGTCTGACCTCAATCGGGACCTGGTAGTTGGAACCGCCGACTCTGCGTGCTTTGACTTCAAGAACGGGCATAATATTTTCAAGAGCCTCGTTGAAAACCTCAAGCGGGTTCTGTCCCTGCTTTTCCTCGATTATCGAAAATGCGTCGTAAACGATCTTCTGGGCAACGCCCTTCTTACCGTCGAGCATCACGTTGTTGATGAGCTTCGTAACGACTTTCGAATTGTAAAGAGGATCGGGCAGGACGTCTCTCTTGGATATCTGACCTCTTCTCGACACTTTACTTCCCTCCTTCATTAAAAATATGAAATCTCAGGTACTCGGGACGGAGACCCGCCCCGTATGTGTCGGCTGCATTTGCGTTTATCACGAACCAGCTCTGACACATAGTATTCCGGTTATTACTTCTTACCTCTCTTCGCGCCGTATTTCGAACGCGCCTGGTTACGTCCGGAGACGCCCTGTGCGTCGAGTGTGCCGCGGATGATGTGGTAACGAACACCGGGCAGGTCGCGGACTCTTCCTCCTCTTATGAGGACGACCGAGTGCTCCTGCAGGTTGTGACCGATCCCGGGAATGTAGCAGGTCGCTTCCATTCCGTTACTGAGACGTACTCTCGCGATCTTACGAAGAGCTGAGTTCGGCTTCTTGGGGGTCGTCGTCGTGACCTTGGTGCAGACGCCGCGCTTCTGAGGGCTGCTCTGATCCGTCGCACGGTTCTTGAGCGTATTGAATCCCTGCTGGAGCACGGGCGCTTTGGACTTGTAAACCTTGTCCTGTCTGCCCTGTCTCACAAGCTGATTGAGTGTCGGCATGCTTTTTCTCCTTTCTTCCGTGATAAACGCCCGATCCGCCCTTTCGGGCGCACCGAAACAAGGGTAAACGCCGTTACCCGACTATATATTCTACACCCGGAATGTCAAATTGTCAATAGTCGCGTTTTGAGGAAGATTTTTTCTCCTCTTTGCACAATTATGGTTCCCCGAAAAAACCGTTCAATGACAGTTTTTCCTTTAAACCGGCTCCCGGAGGCGGCTTGCGTCACCCCCGGGAGGGGTGTAAAACCGGTTTATTCTTCGTCGATGATCTCGTCGATGAACGCGTCGGCATCGTCGACCGTCTCGTTCCCGTCGTCATCGTCGAAAGTTTCCTCGCCGTCCGCAGGGGATGAACCGCCCTCCTCCGCTCTGAACGCCTCGGAGAGTTTTTCGATCGAATCGTCGTCCTCGTCGAGTTCGTACTCGGACAGGTCAATGTCGATGGGATTCGTCCTTTCGACCTCTACGCCGCGGTAACGTTCCATGCCGGTACCGGCAGGAATGAGCTTACCGATAATAACGTTCTCCTTGAGCCCGACCAGATGGTCGACCTTGCCTCTGATCGCCGCTTCCGTGAGGACCTTCGTGGTCTCCTGGAATGACGCCGCGGAAAGGAACGACTCGGTGAGAAGAGAGGCCTTGGTGATACCGAGAAGAACGGGTTCGGACGTTGCAAGACGCAGATCGGTCTCGCCGGCGGCAATGCGCGCCTCGAGCGCCTCGTTCTCCGTCAGGAATTCGTTGATGTTGACGGTCGAGCCGGGGAGAAGCGTGGTGTCGCCCTCGTCGAGTATTTTGACTTTTCTCGTCATCTGACGGGCGATGACCTCAATGTGCTTGTCGTTGATGTTGATGGACTGAGAACGGTAGACCTTCTGTACCTCGAGGATGATGTAGTCGTAGACCGCGTCGATACCGTTGATGCGGAGGATGTCTGCGGGCGCCTTGTCGCCCTCGGTGAGGTCGAATCCGGCTCCTACGTGATCGCCTTCCTCAACGGTGATGCGTGTCCCGAACGGGATCGTGTACACGACCGGATCGGTTCCGTCGTCGGGCGTGATCGTGATGTTTCTCATCTTCTTCACGTCCTCGATAGAGACGATACCGGCTTTCTCCGCGATGACGGACGCCTTCTTCGGACGGCGCGCCTCGAAGAGCTCCTCGACACGCGGCAGACCCTGCGTGATATTCGCCGCCGCAACGCCTCCGGTATGGAACGTTCTCATCGTGAGCTGCGTACCCGGTTCACCGATGGACTGAGCGGCGATTATGCCGACGCTCTCGCCCACGTTGACGGGACGGTCGTTCGCGAGGTCGGAGCCGTAGCAGTGAGCGCAGATCCCGTGGCGGGATTTGCACTGGAGGACCGTTCTGATATGGACCGATTTGATGCCCGCGGCGATGATCTTCGAGGCGAGTGCGTCGGTGACCATCTCTCCGTCGGGAACGATGACCTCGCCGGTCGCGGGATCGACGACGTCGCCAATGACGTATCTTCCGAGAAGTCTGTCGCGAAGCGGCTCGATGACGTCCTCGCCCTCCATGATGTCGGATACCCATATACCATGGGTGGCTCCGCAATCCTGTTCGCGGACGATGACCTCCTGAGCGACGTCGACGAGACGACGGGTCAGGTAGCCCGAGTCAGCCGTCTTCAGAGCCGTGTCGGAAAGCGACTTACGCGCGCCTCTCGCGGCTATGAAGTAATCGAGGATGTTAAGACCTTCGCGGAAGTTCGATTTGATCGGGATCTCCATCGTCTTACCGGAGGTCGCGAACATAAGTCCGCGCATTCCGGCGAGCTGACGCATCTGGGTCATGGAACCGCGGGCGCCGGAGTCGCTCATCATCTTGATGGAGTTGTATCTGTCGAAGTTCGCCTGAAGAGCTGCGACGACGTCTTTCGTAGCCTGTTCCCAAACGTCGATGACGTTCTTGTATCTCTCCTCGTCGGTGATCTCACCGCGCATGAAGTGACGGTGGATCAGGTCGACCTTGTGTTCGGCTTCCTCGATAATCGAGTATTTTTCCTTCGGGATCGTCATGTCCGCGACGGATATGGAGATCGACGCCTTGGTGGAGTACTTGTAGCCCATGCTCTTGATCGCGTCGAGCACTTCCGCCGTGACGGCGAAGCCGTGGCGTTTGATGCAGCGGTCGATGATCGCCGCGAGCTCCTTGGAACCGGTTACGAACATGATCTCGAGATCGAACGCCTTTTCGGGATCGGATCTGTCGACGTAACCGAGATCCTGAGGGATGTTTTCGTTGAAGATGAGCCGTCCGAGCGTCGCGTCGATGATTTTCGACTTCCTGACGCCGTCGATCTCTTTTCCCATTCTGACCTTGATCGGAGCGTGCAGACCGAGGAATCCTGCTCTGTACGCCATCATCGCCTCGTTGAAGTCGCGGAACATCTTGCCCTCTCCGGGTTCGCCCGGTTTGTCGAGGGTAAGATAGAAGGAACCGAGGACCATGTCCTGCGACGGAACGGCGATCGCACGTCCGTCGACGGGCTTCAGGAGGTTGCCCGAGGAGAGCATGAGGAATCTCGCCTCCGCCTGCGCCTCCGCGGAAAGCGGGACGTGAACGGGCATCTGGTCGCCGTCGAAGTCAGCGTTGAACGCCTTGCAGACGAGCGGATGGAGCTTGATCGCCTTACCCTCAACTAAGATCGGCTCAAACGCCTGAATTGACAGACGGTGGAGCGTAGGCGCGCGGTTGAGGAGAACGGGGTGGTTCTTGATGACCGTTTCGAGAGCGTCCCATACGTCGGGGTTGATCCTCTCGACCTTCTTTTTCGCCTCCTTGATGTTGGTGGCGTTTCCGGTCTCGACGAGCCGCTTCATGACGAAGGGCTTGAAAAGCTCGAGCGCCATCTCCTTCGGAAGACCGCACTGATAGATCTTGAGGTCCGGACCGACGACGATGACCGAACGGCCGGAATAGTCGACGCGCTTGCCGAGCAGGTTCTGACGGAAGCGTCCCTGCTTACCTCTGAGCATCTCGGACAGAGACTTGAGCGGTCTGTTTGACGGCCCGGTGACGGGCTTGCCGCGCCTGCCGTTATCGATCAGGGCGTCGACCGCCTCCTGGAGCATACGCTTCTCGTTGCGTATGATAATCTCCGGGGCCGAAAGCTCCATGAGTCTTTTAAGTCTGTTGTTTCTGTTGATGACCCTGCGGTACAGGTCGTTCAGGTCGGAGGACGCGAAGCGGCCGCCGTCAAGCTGTACCATCGGTCTGATCTCCGGCGGGATGACCGGGATCGCGTCGAGGATCATCCATTCCGGACGGTTGCCGGACTTTCTGAACGCCTCGACGACCTCAAGCCGTTTGATGATACGGACTTTTCTCTGTCCCTGCGCGCGGCTGAGTTCCTCTCTGAGCTCCGCGGAAAGTTTTTCGATGTCGATCTCGGAAAGAAGTTCCTTGATCGCCTCGGCGCCCATGCCCACGCGGAAGTCGTTCTCGTATCTCTCGTAGTAGTCCCTGTACTCGCTCTCTTTCAGAAGCTGGTACTTCTGCAGGGGCGTGTTGCCGGGATCGATGACGATATACTGTGCGAAATACAGCACCTTTTCAAGGAGTCTCGGCGAGATGTCGAGAAGCAGTCCCATTCTCGACGGGATCGCTCTGAAATACCATATGTGCGAAACGGGAGCGGCGAGTTCGATGTGACCCATCCTCTCGCGTCTGACCTTCTTCTGAGTGACCTCGACTCCGCACTTTTCGCAGATCTTTCCCTTGTGTCTTATGCGCTTGTACTTTCCGCAGAGGCACTCCCAGTCCTTCGTCGGACCGAAGATGCGTTCGCAGAAAAGTCCGTCGCGCTCGGCTTTAAGGGTACGGTAATTTATCGTTTCGGGCTTCTTGACTTCACCGTGAGACCATCCGCGGATCATCTCGGGAGAAGCAAGACCGATCTTTATGGAATCGAAAACGTTTCGTTTCATTTATATTCGTACCTTCTCTTTTAGAATTTGGGTGCGGGGTCAGTATCAGAATTCCTCGTCGTCCATTCCGAAATCTTCGATCGCGTCGTCAGCGTCGAAGACTTCATCGAGAACGTCGCCGATGCCGTCGTCTTCGCCGACGTCGTCGTCGTCGAATCCCGGATCTCCCTTGCGTGAGTCGGCGTCGGAATCAAAGTCCTGATCCGTAAAGGAATCGTAAAGATCATTCGTGGCGACGGTGGAACCGACGTCCTCCTCGGTGACACGGTCGGAACCGCTCTTTGCGGGTTCCCAATCGTCCTCGCCGATGGAAGAAATCTCGATTTCTTCCCCGTCGTCGCCGAGCACTCTGATATCGAGCGCGAGCGACTGAAGTTCTTTCACCAGGACCTTGAAGGACTCGGGAACGCCCGGAGTCGGGATGTTCTGACCCTTCACGATCGCCTCGTAGGTTTTGACTCTTCCGGTGACGTCGTCGCTCTTGACCGTCAGGATCTCCTGAAGGGTGTAAGCGGCGCCGTACGCCTCGAGAGCCCAGACCTCCATCTCGCCGAAACGCTGACCGCCGAACTGCGCTTTACCGCCGAGAGGCTGCTGCGTGACGAGGGAGTACGGACCCGTCGAACGGGCGTGGATCTTGTCGTCTACGAGATGATGAAGTTTGAGATAGTACATGATACCGACGGTGACCGGGTTGTCGAAGGGTTCGCCGGTTCTGCCGTCGTAAAGGATCGTTTTGCCGTCGACCACGCGAAGTTTACCCTCTTCGCGCAGTTTTTCGATCTTGTCCGCGTCCTCTCTTTCGTCGCCCTCTATCGGACGGAGAGTGCGGTTGCCCTTCTTGTCGAACGTTTCCTCGAAGATATCCTTGCCGTTGAGGTTTTCGCCGGGCAGGACCTCACGGTCGAGACCCGCGTCGCGCAGACAGTCAAGGATGTCGCGCTCCGTCGCGCCGTCGAACACGGGCGTCATGACGCGCCAGCCGAGCCGTTTCGCGGCGATGCCGAGGTGTACCTCAAGTACCTGACCGATATTCATTCGGGAGGGAACGCCGAGAGGATTGAGCACGATGTCGAGCGGAGTGCCGTCGGGCAGGAAAGGCATATCCTCGGGCGGCAGGATGCGGGACACGACGCCTTTGTTTCCGTGACGACCCGCCATCTTGTCTCCGACGGAGATCTTTCTCTTCTGCGCTATATAGACTCTTACGACCTTGTTGACTCCGGGGCTCAGCTCGTCGCCGTTCTCGCGGGAGAAGATCTGCACGTCTACGACTATACCGTTTTCACCGTGCGGGACCTTGAGGGAGGTATCCCTGACCTCGCGCGACTTCTCGCCGAAGATCGCGCGGAGAAGTCTCTCCTCGGCGGTCAGCTCGGTCTCGCCCTTCGGAGTGACCTTGCCGACGAGGATGTCGCCCGCGCGAACCTCGGTACCCTTTCTGACGATACCGTCCGCGTCGAGGTCCTTAAGAGCGTCGTCGCCGACGTTCGGGATCTCACGGGTGATCTCCTCCGGTCCGAGTTTCGTGTCTCTCGCCTCGTGGGAGTATTCTTCTATATGGATGGAAGTGTAAACGTCGTCTCTGACGAGCCGCTCGTTCAGAAGAACTGCGTCCTCGTAGTTGTAGCCTTCCCAGGTCATGAATCCGACGAGGGCGTTCTTGCCGAGCGCGATCTCGCCCTCGGACGTCGACGGACCGTCCGCGATGACCTGTCCCTCTTTGACCTGTTCGCCCTGAGTGACGATAGGTCTCTGGTTGACGCAGGTACCCTGGTTGCTTCTCTTGAATTTTATGAGCTGATACGTGTCGCGGGTGCCGTCCTCGCAGTTGATGACGATCTCGTCCGCGGTCACGGTCTCGACCCAGCCCGCGTGCTTCGCGAGCACGACGACGCCGGAGTCGACGGCTACCTTGTATTCCATTCCGGTACCGACGATCGGAGCGTCCGTCATAAGGAGCGGGACCGCCTGCTTCTGCATGTTGGAACCCATGAGCGCGCGGGAGTTGTCGTCGTTCTCGAGGAACGGGATCATCGCCGTAGCGGCGGAAACGACCATCTTCGGGGAGACGTCCATATAATCGACTTCGGAGGGGTCGACCTGAACGATCTCGGCTTTGTCTCTCGCGGTGACCTTTCTGTTCTTGAAGCAGTGGTTCTCGTCGAGGGGCTCGTTCGCCTGAGCGACGACGTAGTTGTCCTCAACGTCCGCCGTCATGTATTCGATCTCGGTGGTGACTCTGTGACGGACCTCGCCTTTCTTCGTCTTTTCGTGGACGACCTTGCGGTACGGCGCCTCGATGAAACCGTACTCCGAGATCCTCGCGTAAGTGGAAAGATAAGAGATAAGACCGATGTTCGGGCCTTCGGGGGTCTCGATCGGGCACATCCTTCCGTAATGCGTATAGTGGACGTCGCGGACCTCGAAAGACGCTCTGTCGCGGGACAGACCGCCGGGTCCGAGAGCGGAGATCCTTCTCTTGTGAGTCAGTTCGGCGAGCGGGTTGTGCTGATCCATGAACTGGGACAGCGGGGATGAGCCGAAAAACTCGCGGATTGCCGTGACGACCGGTCTGATGTTGATGAGCGTCTGAGGAGTAAGCGTCTCGTTGTCCTGAACGGTCATTCTCTCCTTGACGATCTTATCCATTCTCGCCAGACCGATACGGAGCTGGTTCTGAAGGAGTTCTCCGACGCATCTCAGTCTTCTGTTGCCGAGGTGGTCGATGTCGTCGATCGTACCGACGTCGTGAGAAAGAGCTATTAAATAATTGATGGAAGCGAGTATGTCCTCGACGGTTATGTGCTTCGGGCAGAGCTCGGCGATCCTGCGCTTCGCCTCGGCTTTGACGGCCTCGACGTCGTCGCCGCACTGCTCTTTGATCTCGAGCATAACGGACAGACGCGCGCGTTCGTTGACGCCGCAGTCTTTGAGGTCGTAACCGAAAACGTATTCGGGCTCTACGGCTCCGTTCGAGAACACCCTGACCTCGCGGTCACCTTCGACGAGGAGAGTGACCTCGTTCACGCCCGCGTGCTCGATCTTCAGCGCGTCTTCTGCGGTCAGAAGAACACCGGCGTCGAAGACGACCTCTCCGGTAATCGGAGAAACGGCGGGAGCGGCAAGAGTATGACCTTCTATCCTCTTTCCGAGAGCGACCTTCTTGTCGAATTTATGTCTGCCGACGGGAGCGAGATCGTAACGCTTGGGATCGAAGAACAGATTGTTCATCAGGATCTCGGCGGATTCGACGATCGCGGGCTCGCCGGGACGGAGCTTCTTATATATCTCTTTGAGCGCCTCGTCGCGGATGGAGCAGTTGTTTTCGATCGCCTGCTTCTCGCACGGGTCGCGCTCGAGAGTCTCCGTGATCTTGGGGTCCGTACCGAACATCGCCTCTATCTGCTCGGGAGTCTCGACTCCGAGAGCGCGGATGAGGACGGTGACGGGAAGTTTGCGGTTTTTGTCGATGCGGACGTAGAAAACGTCCGCGGAATCGGTCTCGTACTCAAGCCATGCGCCGCGGTACGGGATGACCGTAGCCGTATAGATCTTTTTACCGGTCTTGTCCACCGTGGAATCGTAGTACATTCCGGGGGAACGG
Source organism: Clostridia bacterium (assembly GCA_017518975.1). Taxonomy (GTDB): domain Bacteria; phylum Bacillota; class Clostridia; order Oscillospirales; family CAG-272; genus RUG11130. The sequence goes on along the minus strand of JAFWTH010000122.1, from coordinate 936 downwards.
ACGATCTGGGAGACGATAACGCGCTCCGCTCCGTTTATGACAAACGTACCCTTGTCCGTCATTATCGGGAAATCGCCCATAAAGATCGGGGATTGCTTCACCTCACCGGTGAGCTTGTTGGAAAGACGAACGTCGACTCTCAGAGGGGCTGCGTACGTAACTACGCGCTCCTTGCACTCCTCTACCGGATACTTCGGCGCGGAGTCGAGAGAGTAACCGACGAATTCAATGATCAGATTACCGGAGTAATCGGTGATCGGGGAGACGTCCTCCAGGACGTCCATGAGACCCTGATCCAAAAACCAGCGGTAGGAGTTTTTCTGGATCTCAAGAAGGTTCGGGATCTCCAGAACGTCGTCCGTTTTGGAAAAACTCATTCTGACGTTCTTTCCGACTTGCTGCGGCTTTACCATCAAGTTGACACTCCATTCTTTTAGAGTAATTTACTTTACCCTGAACTTGCGGCACAGGAACACAAAAAAGTGGTTCGGGGGCAGAAAAATACGCCGTTTTTGCCTGTTTTTATGAGAAAGCGACAAAAAAACTGCCTCCGGACCGCCAAAGGGCGAACCTAATGCAGTTTATTATTTTAACAAATATATTGTACAAAGTCAATGAACGGATCAAAATTCAAGTGGTAAATTGCTGAATTTACAATCTGCTTACAAAATATTTACAATCTTTTTAATTGTAAACGTTTTGTAAACATTTTCGTTTTCTGATCGGAAGCAGATATATAAATGAAGGGTTTTCTCCTCTCTTTCGTCGTAGGGCGGCTATGATGAAGTAACCGCCAAACCCGTAGGGAGCGATCCCCAGATCGCTCCGTCTTCGGATACCGCATTTCTTTTCCGGATGGCATACGAATACAGATACCGAAATGATAATCGCGGAGGCATGTGGGCATGCCTCCCTACGGGCGGTGTCAATGAAGAA
>JAFWTH010000121.1 GCA_017518975.1 Clostridia bacterium | reverse complement strand
CGGGAGTCAGTACCACGTCATAATACCCCTTCCCGATGCGTTGAACGCGCCCGGGGAATACGGGCTGTACGCGAGCGATTTCGGCGCCGCGCACGCGCAGGAGTCGTACAGACAGACGACCGAACAGATGAACGGAGTCGTCGAGGCGTTCGCGCAGACTGTGATCCTCCCTACGGACGATTGAAAGGAGATATCGGAAAATGGCAAACGATGAAAAGAAACCGCACGGCAGCAAAAACCAGATCGGCGTTGCCAACGGACGGTTTGAGATAGAGTATTCCGAAAAGAGCAACCTGCTCGAACACGCGAACTACAGATATCAGCTTCAGGAGAGGGAAGACCCGAACCTGTACAGATATCTTTTCGATTACGAGAGCGTTCCGAAGGTCGTGTTCAACCACAGACACGTTCCCGTCAGTATGCCTAAGGAGATCTGGATCACCGATACGACGTTCCGCGACGGTCAGCAGTCCACGTCCCCGTTCACGACCCAGCAGATCGTCGATCTCTACAAGTATCTCAACAAACTCGGCGGGCCGAAGGGTCTTATCCGTCAGAGCGAGTTCTTCGTATATACGAAGAAGGACCGCGACGCGCTTGAGAAGTGCATGGAACTCGGATACGAGTTCCCCGAGGTCACGACGTGGATCCGCGCTTCCGAAAAGGACTTTGAACTCGTTAAGGAGCTCGGAGTTAAAGAGACCGGAGTCCTTGTCTCCTGCTCCGATTACCACATCTATAAAAAGATGGGACTCACGCGCAAGTCGGCGATGGACAAGTATCTCGGCATCGTCAAGTCGATTCTCGACCGCGGCATCCGTCCGCGCTGTCACTTCGAGGACATAACGAGAGCCGATTTCTACGGTTTCGTCGTTCCGTTCGCTTCCGCGCTCCGCGAACTCTCGCTCGAGAGCGGGATCCCGATAAAGATCAGGGCGTGCGATACGATGGGCTACGGAGTCAACTATCCCGGCTCCGCGCTTCCGCGCTCGGTGCAGGGGATCGTTTACGGGCTTCTTCACTATGCGGATATACCGTCCTCTCTGCTCGAGTGGCACGGCCACAACGATTTTTACAAGGTCGTCAGCAACGCCGCGACCGCGTGGCTTTACGGCGCTTCGTCCGTCAACTGCTCGATGCTCGGCATCGGCGAGAGAACGGGCAACTGCCCGCTCGAGGCGATGGTCATCGAGTACTGCTCTCTCCGAGGCACGGACGACGGAATGGACCTTTCCGTCATCACCGAGATCGCGAAATACTTTGAGAGGGAGATCGGTTACGAGATCCCGCCGCACACGCCGTTCGTCGGAAGGAGCTTCAATATGACCCGCGCGGGCATCCACGCGGACGGTATGCTGAAAGACGAGGAGATCTACAACATTTTCGATACCGCTAAGATCCTCAATCGTCCGCCGCTCGTCGCGGTCGGACAGTCGAGCGGAGCCGCGGGTATCGCACACTGGATCAACGGATATTTCTCGCTCAGCGGTTCCGACGCGATCGACAAGCGTTCGCCGCTCGTCGCAAAGGTCAAAGAGGCGGTCGACGCCGAATACGCCGACGGCAGAACGACCGTTATGGGTGACGACGAGCTCGACAACATTCTCCGCGCCGTCGATTTCGACGAGTACGAACGTCTCTCGCACGTAAACATAAAGCACACGGTCTGATTTGCAGCGTAATAAACGGACGGCACAGTCCGATTTGAAAGGAGAAAAATATGGATAACAAAACGATCTACAAAAAGACTCTCGTTTTCTCATTGAGACGGGTCCTCTGGGATCTCCTCTGCATTGCCGTTGTTCTCGGCTTCTCTACGCTCGGTTTCTTCATACTCGATAAGATGGGGCAGGACGGCTATATCGGTCTTCTGATAGGATTTGTCGTCGGACTCATCCCGGTTATCATTATCCTGCGTTTCGTGTCGTACTCGCTCAAAGCGGGACAGATAGCGATGATCACCCGCGGCGTCACGGAGGGCGATCTGCCCGATAACGTAGTCAAGGAGGGCAAGCGCGTCGTCCGTGAACGTTTTGCGACCGTAGCCGTTTACTTTGCCGCGACAAAAGTCATCAAGGGCATTTTCAATCAGATAGGGCGGGGGATTTCGAAAGTCGGTTCCGCGATCGGCGGCGACGCCGGCGGAGCTGTCGGAGACGCGATAGGTTCCGCGGTCCAGACGGTCGTCAATTACCTCTGCGACTGCTGCCTCGGCTGGGTGTTCTTCCGCAAGGACGAAAACGCGGCGAAGGCGACATGCGAGGGCGCGGTCCTCTTCTTCAAGCACGGCAAAACGCTCGCCAAGAATATGGGCCGTATTTTCGGGATCGGTCTTCTCACCCTTCTTCTCATAGGCGGAGTTTTCACTGGAGTCTTCTATCTGATCCTCTCGAGGTTTTCCGTGTCGATGGCGATCGTGTACGACAAGGTCGCAGAGGCGATGCGCAACTCCTCCGATCCCAACTGGCTCACTCATATTCTCGAAAACAGAGCGACTCTTCCCATCGCGTTCGCAGCGATAGGCGGGATCATTATCTGGGCGATAATCCACTCCACCTTTATCAAACCGTTCGTTCTCACCGGCGTTCTCCGCAACTACCTCGAATCCGGCATGAACGACGTTCCCACGGAGGATTCATTCAAACTTCTCGATTCCAAATCGTCCAAATTCCGCAAACTGCACGAGACTTTGTAACAATTACGATATGCGAAAAGCCGCCGATCGCTCGACGGCTTTTTTGTTTCTGATGCCGCGCGTTCCGCGCGGCCTGTTCCCGCTCGGCAGAGCATCGGACGGTTCTGACCGTGTACGGCTTTGTTAAACCGCGGGAATCTTTTATTCCTCTTCGTAGAGATCCCTGTAGAGGAAGGTCACGATCTGTCCTCTCGTGCATGAAGAGTTCGGACTGAAAACTGTTGCGCTTATACCTGTCGTTACGTTCTTTTCGACCGCCCACAGCACAGCGTTGTAGTAATATTCCCCTTTGACAACGTCAGAAAACGGATTCGCAGGGCTCTGCGGGGCGGGAGAACCCTCAAAACGGTACAGGAAAGTCACCACCTGTCCGCGTGAACAACCCTGATTAGGGCTGAATTTTGTGTTGGAGGTCCCTTTTGTAATGCCGTTCTCGACCGCCCACAGTACCGCGTCGCAATAGTATTCGCCTTCTTTTACGTCGGTGAAGGGGTTGCTCTCTCCGGACGGTCTCGGACTGCCCGCCGCTCTCCACAGAAAGGTAACGATTTGCGCTCTTGTGCAGGTGGAGGAAGGACTGAAAGTTGTGGGAGTTGTTCCGCCGGTGATTCCGTTATGTACCGCCCACCGGACCGCTTTGTAGAAAAATGCGTCGTCCGGCACGTCCGTAAACGGAATTTTCCCTCCCGGGGCGGGATTTCCACTCCCATCGTCCGGTATGATGATATAGACGTATCCGTTCTTGACAGCGTATGCCACCCCCTCGTCAAAAGTGCTGATATCGTCGTATTCAAGGGGGATCACAACATTGTTGCCGTAATCGACCAAGCCGAATTTTCCGTCCTTGCCGACAGCCGCAAGCCCGCCGGCGGCTCCGAAAGCTTCGTCGTATTCAAATGGAATGACCGTTCCGCCGCTTGTGTTGATAAAGCCGTGCTTACCGTTCAGGATGACGGTCGCCAGTCCGTCGTTGAATAATCCGACGTCATCATATAAGCAAGGAATTACAAGTTCTCCGGTCTTATCGATGAATCCCCATAAGCCGGTTTCTGCGGACTGGGCGCCTGCCAGTCCTTCAGTGAAAACTCTGCTGTTTGAATATACCTCCGGCGGTAATGAAAGGACCGTTTTGCCGGTGATGTCCTTGTAGAACATGGACAAGGAGGGTGGCGTATTGAACCACTCGGAAGGCGAGGAAGCCGGTTTTTCTATTTCCGTCCAGCACAGGAGCAGACCGTCTCTGAATTGACCGGCTTTTGCAGTTGCGTTGGTGCTGACGTAAAAGGGAGGAACGCCGATACCCTTTGGGTCGGTAAAATCGCCGTCTAAAGCGAGTACAACGTTGCCCTTGGGATCGATCAGATGCGCTTTTTTGATATTATCGTAGTTCAGTTCCGTCACAAAAGCGTAGCCGTCATAAAAACCGTAAGTTGCGTTGTAATCGCCTGTAAACGCGGGACTGCCGTCCAAATTGTAAAATCCGATACTATCCCATTTCCCTCTTTCTGTCAAATATCTCACTGCGTATGCGTCATATCCCAGAGAGACGATACCGTCGGAATAAGTGTACCTGAGCCACGTGTCCTTATACGGGAAAAGCAATTCTCCGTTTCGGTCCAAGAGAGCCGAACGGGGGTTTTTTCTTAGACTCCCGATGTTCACGATTTCTTCTTTGATTCTCAGACTGCCGTATCCGCCGGTATTGGCCACGCTGTCGGCGCGAATGTCGGTTTTTATGACGGTAAAGTTCTCTGCAGAGGAAACGGTAAGGGTGAACAGAGAAAGAATCATCGCAAAAATAAGCATTCCTGAGAAAAGTCGGTTTTTCATAATGTTTTCTCCTAAAAATGAATATGGTAATGACTTTTTTTCATCAGTCATCGGCATGCGTTTGTTATCGCGCGCTGCGCGCACAAACTGTGTCTTTCGCTTTGCAAAAAGTTATGATATGATCGCCTTAGGCAATCATTCCCATTCGCTTAATTCAAGTTTATATGGGTTGTTTTCCGCTATTTTAGCCCCGTTTTTCGGGGCAAAATGGCATATTTTTCTTTGGATTTTCCCAGTTGATATGATTTTTAGTATCAAAATCGTATCAACTTCCGCATAACTTCTGCTCTTTAACTAAAAAATCCTCGTCCCACTTTTTTCTGTAAAAAGCAACTTCATTCTTCCAAAAAATTTTCGGAATAATGCTTTTGTTTTCCGAGATATAAATCGGCAGATTATGTAGGCAATCAGCCAAATCAATAATCCGTTCAAAGTTGCCCTCTGTGACAACATGTTTCATTTCTTCGCAAGAGGAAAGCAAGACGCTATATACCGTTTCTTCTTTCAAAATGAACGGTATGTATGTATACACGTTTTCTGTGTTTACAAAGCAGTAAATATCATCATTCTGCAGTTTCCCCGCGCAACGAACAGCTTTTCTGATTTGGTTGATTTCGCCGGATTCCCTGTCGTTCAGCGCACGGATAATGCGATCCATAATCGCCCCGTTCAATGGATGATCGGGATGAGAACGAATACCGACGAATACCGCATACAAATCGTACAGGTCAAAAGAATTCAACATATAATCCTAATTACGTATCCGAATCTGATTTCTGCTTGTTTTTCAGCGTGGTAACAGATGCTACAAGCATTCTTCGCAAATCAACACATTGTTTTTGAAAGTATTTGAATTCTTCAGAGGTTATTCCATTTGTTTCATAAAGCAATTCAAGCCAATACTCGCTTTCGTTACATTCTTTAAGCGCTATTTCGAATTTTGAAATAAAATCCTTTGTTCCCTGTGCATATTGCGCTTCATGAATATTTGCGCCTACTGACGTACCCGACCGCAAAAGTTGCTCTCTGATAGGAGATTCTATGCTTCTCATTTTGAGTTCTCTGCATAACAGCACTATTTTTTTTGCGAGTTCTTTTGATTCGGTCAAAAGTTTGTTTTCGGACATAAGTAATTACTCTTTTGGTATTAAATATAATGATAAATGATCAATGATGATTTCGCCTACGGCGAAAATTATGAGTTCGGCGTTCGCCGAACATTATGATATGATCGCCCGCCGCACCCAATGTTGCCGAAGGCAACTCATAATTGCGCGAAGCGCATCATAATTCATAATTCGCCGTCAGGCGATCATAATTGCCGCTTTGCGGCTCACTCCCACTCTATCGTACCGCTCGGCTTCGGGGTGATATCCCAAAGCACGCGGTTGACGCCTTTGACTTCCGACGTTATGCGTGCGACGATCTTCTTCATAAGCGAGAAATCGATCTCGGCGACCTCGGCGGTGACGGCGTCGACTGTATTGACGGCGCGGATGACGACGGGCCAGTCGTACGTGCGCAGACCGTCGGTGATGCCGGTCGATTTGAAGTCGGGAACGACGGTGAAGTACTGCCATACCTTGCCCTGGAGACCCGCGGCGGCGAACTCCTCGCGGAGGATCGCGTCGCTCTCACGGACCGCCTCGAGCCGGTCGCGCGTGATCGCGCCGACGCAGCGGACTCCGAGTCCTGGCCCCGGGAACGGCTGACGGTATACCATCGAATCGGGCAGCCCGAGCGCTTTCCCGACGACGCGTACTTCGTCCTTGTAAAGGAACTTGACGGGCTCGACGAGCTCAAAATTGAGTTCTTCGGGAAGACCGCCGACGTTGTGATGGCTCTTGACGGGTCCGCTTTCGAGAATATCGGGATAGATCGTGCCCTGCCCGAGGAATCTGATCCCGTCGAGCTTTTTCGCTTCCTCCGCGAAGACGTCGATGAATTCTTTGCCGATGATCTTGCGCTTTTTCTCGGGATCGGCAACGCCCGCGAGTTTGTCGAGGAATCTGTCGACGGCGTCGACGTAAACGAGATTGGCGCCGAGTTCCTCGCGGAACACCTTGATGACCTGTTCCGGCTCGCCCTTGCGGAGCAGACCGTGATTGACGTGGACGCAGACGAGATTTCCGCCTATCGCGCGGATGAGAAGAGCCGCGACTACCGACGAATCGACGCCGCCGGAGAGTGCGAGAAGCACCTTGCCGTCTTTCACCTGCTCGCGGATAGCCGCGATCTGTTCTTCGATGAACGCCTCCGCGAGTTCGGGAGTCGTGATCCTTTTCATATCGTCGGGTCTTTTATTGCTCATTTTCGTGATCCTTTCCTGTTCTCAATCCGTATAGTTATCGAAATATCCCTGTACCAGAACGACCGGAGTACCCTTGTCTCCGGAGCCCGACGTAAGATCGCACAGCGAGCCGAGCAGATCGGTGTACTGGCGCGGCGTAGTGCCCTGCGCCGCCATGTTCCCGACGAGCGATCCGCTCTTCGCGCGGATCTTATCGGAGATCGCGGACTTCAACTCATCGCCGGACAGATCTTTGAAATCGTTGTCGGCGAGATATTTCAGCTTCAGTTCGTTCGGTGTGCCGATAAGCCCGTCAGTGAATCCCGGCGAGACGACCGGGTCGGCGAGCTCCCAGATCTTGCCCTGCGGGTCCTTGAAAGCGCCGTCGCCGTAGACCATGACCTCGACGTTTTTGCCTGTCGCGTCAAATATGCGCTTCTGTATATCGAGTACGAGAGGGCGCGTGTCTCTCGGGAAGAGCTTTATCTTGTCTTCCGTCGATTTGTTCGATCCGAGCAGACCGTATTTCTCGTTATAGCCGCTTCCGTTAACGGATTCGTTGAGGATGCCGTCCAGAGAGACGACGGTCTTTGCACCCGCGGCGAGAAGGATCCGTTTTGTCCTTGCCCTGGTATGTATGTCACAGTTCAGAACGACGTCGGTGTATTTGAGGATCGCGCGCGGATCGTTTGCGAAAACGATCTCGACTTCCGCGCCGCACTCTCTGATGAGATCGCCGTAATACTCGACGTAATCAACGCCGGTGAACGGATGGCGAACGACTCCGAACAACTCGCGGTACTTTTCAAGGCTGAGTACGTCGGAGAACGGATTCACACCCGCCTCGTCGACCGCGTCGAGAGACACGAGCTCGTTTCCGACCTCGTCGGAAGGGTATGAGAGCATCAGGACGATCTTTTTCACGCCCTTTGCGATACCGCGCAGACAGATCGCGAATCTGTTGCGGGAGAGGATCGGGAAGATCACGCCGACGGTACCCCCTCCGAGTTTTCTTTTCACGTCGTACGAGATATCGTCGACCGTCGCATAGTTGCCCTGCGAGCGCGCCACTACGGATTCCGTAACGGCGATGACGTCGCGGTCGCGGATCGCAAAGTTCTCCGCTTCGGCTGCTTCAAGGACCGATCCCGCGACGATCGCGGCGAGGTCGTCGCCCTCGCGGATGATCGGGCAGCGGATACCGCGCGAGACGGTTCCCACTCTTCTGTTGTCACTCATTTTTTTATTTATTCCTTTCGGTTTCAGTTTGCATATTTAACGGCGGTTCCGTAAACGATGACCTCCGCCGCTCCCTGCGTGATCGACGAGGTCGCGTATCTGACGCCGACGACGGCGTCAGCTTCAAGCACCTGCGCCTCGAGGATCATTCTGTCCGTCGCGATGGCGCGCGCCTCGTTCATCATCTCGGTGTATCCCGTCAGTTCTCCGCCCACGAGGTTCTTGAGTCCCGCGGCGATGTCGCGTCCGATGTTCTTCGTCTGCACCGTGCTTCCCTTTACGATCCCGAGCGTTTCGAGTTCTTTTCCCGTAATGAAATCGGTCGTTGTGATGATCATGATATATCCTCCGGATTTTTATTTTTCTACAGATTATTTTAACACAGAACGCGCCGCTGTTTCAAGCGGGAAACAAACAAAAAACGGAATATTTCGCGGCTTTCGCCCGCCGGAATATCCCGTTTATTTTTCGCCTGTTTTTCTTTTCGCGCTCCTCGACCCCGCGCCGCCCCGGGCGGCTCTCCCGCAGTCGCGGCAGATACCGCTGATGACGGTCTTCGAGCGGTCGACCTCGAACCCGGCGGAAGATGCTATGCTGTCCGCCACGAGGTCCGTCGTCGGCACGTCTACGTGATACGTCTTGCCGCAGCCCGTGCAGTAGAGATGGATGTGCTTGCGGCACTCGTCCGAGCCCGAGAAACGATAGAACGCCCGTCTCTCGCCGCTCTTCGTGACCTTCTGGATCTGTCCCTCCGCCTCGAGCGTTGCGAGATTGCGGTAGACCGCGCTGACGCTGATCCCCTCGTCCGAGAGGTCGCGCGAGATCCGGTCGGCGGGCAGTTCCTCGTCTGCGTGCGAGGCGAGATAAGAGAGCAGTATTTTACGCTGCTTCGTCGAATACGCCTGCATGACCTCACCTCCCGATATTTCTCCGATCATTATAGCATAGTTATGCGTCTTCCGTCAACGCCGCTTCTTAATTGACAATTGACAATTGACAATTGACATTGAAGGAAGAAAAATCGCCCGGCGATTTTTCAACAACAATTGTCCATTGTTCATTGTCCATTGTCCATTTTCAAAAATCTTTCGATCTCACCGAATTTATCGACTACCGGCACTCCCGCCGTCAGCAGCTGCTCTCGGCTCTGGTGACCGAAAGAGCAGAGTACGCAGTCCGTTCCCATCGTCCGCGCCGCGTCGAAGTCGTGGAGCGTGTCCCCGACCGTCACAGCGCGTTCCGGCGCGACGCCGCTCTTTTCGAGCCATGCGACGCCGCGGTCGATCTTGCTGCCCGCCAGAAGGTCGGAGGACGATGAGACCGCGTCGAAACAGTCCTCGATCCCCGCCTCGCGGAGCGTCTCGCCGATCAGCCTCGGGTGTGCGGACGTCAGGATCATCTGAACGACCCCCGCCCGGCGCAGTTTTTTTACCAGCTCCGCCGCCCCGTCGGACAGCCCCCGGAAGTATTTCGGGTACGCCTTGTAATATTCCTCGCCGATCTTTGCCATGGGAAACTCGTCGAGGTCGAAAACGTGTTCCCAGAAACGGCTTATGGGATAATCGACGTAGTCGTAATACTGCGCCATCGTGATCGGCTCTTTCCCGTGACGGACGATGATCTCGTTGGACGCGAGAAGCGACGCTTCCACGTCGTCCGCGAGCGTCCCGTTGTAGTCCCAGATCACCGCGTCGTACTTGTATTTGCTCATTGTCCGTTACCTTTTCGTTTATTACTCGCTCACTCGCCCGAGATCGCGTCGAACTCTTCCATCTCGTCGACCCACGACGGGTCGTATTTCGTCCCTTTTATCGCTGCGCCGCAGCGCGGGCACGGAGCAAACGGCTTTTTCGCTCGGTATCCGCACGCGGAGCATTCGTATTCGTCTTGCCGGAACAGGTGAGTTCTTCTGATCAGCCGCGCTTTCTTTTTCATTTGCATTACCGTGTTTTTTGCGTTTTTTTAATTATAGTATAAATTTTGCCATTGTTCAATATGGTAATTTTGACTATTGCTTTCCGACCTTTAAAGAATTATACTTTTATATTGAATTTTAACGGGATGTGAACGGAGAAGAAAATGTTTACCGGAAACTATAACTTTTTCGACTACAAATTCAATATCCCCGGTTATTCGGGACAGGACTACGGGGGGGTCGCTCAGTACCTGTATCTCGCGATTTCCGCGGTCCTTCTCGTCGCGCTGCTGATCGCGCTCAGAAAGACGCCGCGGGAGAAAGCGCGCCTGATCATCGGCTTCATCGGGATCTTCATGACCGTCTTATATATCGGAAAAACCGCGTGGGAGTCATATTACGACGTAACGGTGGTGGGAAAGTTCAATTTCTGGCTTCTGCCTTTTGACTCCTGTTCGTTCATCATGCCCGCAGCGATCCTCGCGGGGTTTGCGAGGGGCAAGGTCAGGGACGTCGCGGCGGCGTGGGTAGCCACGGGAGGGATCGTGGGCGGTTTCGCCACGATGCTGTTCCTGAACGCGTTTTATTATTATCCCTTCCTTTCGTTCGGCGCGTTTTATTCCATGCTCTGGCATTTTCTTATGGTCTTCATGGGACTTCTCGTTCTCGTAAGCACCCCGAGGAACCTGCCTTTTTCGCTTGTCACGAAGGGGTATCTGTTCCACCTCGCCGCGTCGGCGGTCGTTATTCCGATCGACTTTATATGGAATTTTGATTTCATGCTGTATAAAGACCTCGGCGGCGTCCCGTTTTTCGAGGGCGTCGCGTCTGACCTGACGGAGAAGGGACTCGGGTTTCTTAACCCCCTGATAATGCTGATCCTCTACTTCGCGGCGTTTTCCCTCATTTGGCTGATAGCCGCCGGGATAAAAAACCGAAAAAACTGTTGACAAGCGCTTAAAACTGTGCTATCATCATCCCTAATATGGGATAATTTCAGATTTAGGTATTTGAAATATCTTTTCGATTTAAATTCGGACTAAAGAAATAACAGATATAGAAAACAGGTTAACCGCACGATTATATTTGCGGAATAGGTCAATCCGAATAAGGAAACATTATGATAGATCGGTTCGGTTATCTAAAAAGAAAACTGAATAACGACCGTTCGTTGGGCAAGTGCGTCGTTTCGCTGGTTTTGGCGATAGCGATGCTTTTGCCCTTGTTGCCGTCCGCCGTTTTTGCCGAACAGTACGAGACGGAACCGGCGACTGAGTTCGGTACTTCGTACGGGACAGAGTCCGGAACCGATGAGACAGAACCGCCCGAAGGCGAGACCGATCCCGAACCGGACGTCCCGACTCAGGTCGAGTGGACCGTTGATATTGACGGTTCCGCGTATGCCGTTATCTCCGGCGTTCTGCCTGCCGACGGATGGGCGACCGTGGAAGCCGTGGGCGTTCCCCGCGGATCCGAGACCGCTTTCTCCGCATACGTTCTCACCGTTTATGACGGCAGCGGCGAAAAGTACGTATCGGATGAACAGCTGACCGTTACGCTTCACAATAATAAGATCGCGGAGATCCTGACCGAGGGAAACAGCGTCGGCGTTCTCGGAACGAACAGGTACGGATATTTCGTTTCCATGAAAAAACTCTCCTCGGAAGGCGACTCCGTCACGTTCCTGTCGGACTGCAGTTCGACTTTCTATCTTTGCGAGAACCGCATCGTCAAGACGATAACGGCGTCCGACGGCAACACGTACAGGATCACCGTCAGTTACGACGGAAAGGCGCACCTCCCCGAAGACGCCGAGATCCGCGCCGAGGAGGTCTCCCTCGACGGCGACGAATACCTGAATTATCTTCAGAGTACGGCCAGCACGCTCGGCGTCGATATTTCCTCTCTTACGTACAGCAAACTCTTCGATATTTCCATCGTCGACGGCGCGGGCAACGAGTACCAGCCTGACGAAAACGTCAAGGTCACGGTTGAACTGATGGAGAGCGAAGCGGGATCCGTCGAGGATCTTCGCGTCGTCCACTTCGGCGAAGAAGACGCCCCGGTCGAGCTCGAAGCGTCCACCACGGGCAAATCCGTCACTTTCGAGACGAACGGGTTCTCCGTCTTCTCGTTCAACGACACGTCTCTCGCCGACGTCGTCCTCAACGCCGTATTCGGTGAACGCAGATTATATGAAAACGACGACGTCACCCTGACAGGCCGTATGCCGCTGTTCGGAACGGCCGAGGTTAACCCCGTTCAGGTTCAGGTGGACGGCGTCGACGCGCTCGTTGCATACGATATCAAGATATACGCAAACAGCATAATGAAACTTCTCGGTATCCCGTGGCAGCCCTCGGAGGGCGCCGTCCGGGTGACCGTTAAGAGTGACGTTTTTGCCGACGCCGAAGGTCCGCTCTGCATTTACCATATTCAGGACGAATATTCGGAGCCGGATTTTGTCGCGTCCGTAAACGCGGTCGATTCGTCCGTCACGTTTGAAGCCGGCGGCTTCAGCGCTTATGCTATCGTCCCGGGCATAGGCGGCTTGGAGGGCGAATGGATAACGAATTCCAATGAATTGAAGTCGCTTATCGGTCAGGACGATGACCCGAAAGGGTTTTATCTGGCTTATAAATATCCCGGCAATATAACGTATTTCAGATCGTCTTTGAATGGGAACAGCGCTTTTAACGAGACGATCAATAACGGTCAGGCTGCCGTATGGTATTTTGAATCTGCAGGTGCCGACAATCAGTACAGGATCTATACCGTGATCGGCGGAGAAAACCGGTACATGAGAAACACGAGCGGAAATAATATGGGGTTGACTGCCAACGTCGGTTCAGCGGCTGTTTTCGAACTTTCAGACGCCGATCCCTACAAGTTTTATTTCAAGCTCCTGGGAGAGAACAAGTGGCTTCAGCATTCCGGAAGCGGAAACGGCATCCGTCTTTATACCGACAAAAACAACGCTGAAAACTCCCGGCTGAGCATCTGCTATTTGCCCTCCCTTGCTCCGGATGGGGATCCCTACGGACTTGACGGGAAAACGTACGGTCTGATGAGTTGGCAGGGCGGTACGGCGGGCAAAGCTCTCATGGCGGAGCAGTCCGCGGGAGCGGGCAACCTGGACGCCAAGGAGCTGACCGTCATGGTCAAGCGTGAGAACGGCACGGAGGACCGTCTCTTCGTCCCGAACGACGCCGACATCACCATGTGGACCTTTCACTGGGCTCAGGACGGCTACACCCTTTCCGCAGATTTGAACGGAAGCACGGTTTATCTCTGCGTCACGTCCTCAGGCCTTGCTCTGGTCAGCGATCCGAACGCCCCCGGATGCAAGCTGGACATCACTCCCGGAACAGGCATCAACGAAGGGCGGCTCTGCCTGAGGGCGGGAAACGACACCGTCACCTATTTTGACATCGACACCGGTTTCGGCGTCAACGGCGCCGCCGGAAGCGAATGGCTGTATATGGTCGAGCTCTCGGAACTTACCTCCGACTACGTCAGAACCTATTCCGCCCGGAAAGTAGGCGTTTCCGACAGCGAGATAGAAAACGGAACGCCGCTCGTCGTATATGCCAGAGCATGGGACGACACCGAGAAAAAGTACAAATTCTATGCGATCGGTCATAACGGATCGCTCTTTCCCGTATTCGACGAACTCGATACCATTGAGTGGGTCGGTTCGCAGCTCAACAATTTCCAGTGGAATTTCGTGGAATATTACTGGGAAGGCACGAACGACCCCAACGGTTACTTTGAACTTTACAACCCCTACGGGGAAGTGTATATAGCGCCTCAGGTCACGGACGGACAGGTCCTTTCCCCCGATACCATAGGCATCAATATGCCCGGACGCTCAGAGGGATATTACCAGACGAAGATCGTTGCCTGGGACGACGCGAACTACGCTTACGCGGGACTGAAGGTCGATCAGGAAAGCGGAAGGATCGTCTCGTGCCCCCTGGAAGAGGCGGACGATTTCTACTTCGCGATCCTGCAGGACCTCCCGGTGGACGACGTGCTCAGCACGGTGCCGACGGTGGACCACACCGAGTACGGCATTACCATGACGATCACGGACTTTGATGCGTCCGGCACTTCAATCGTGACAAACCCGATGAGCGCTTTCCTGGGAAGCGCAGCGGGCGGCGCCACACTGAATACGGTTCCGAATCTTCTTTCCACGGATCTGAAAGCAAACGGTTATCCGGATGCGGCGGGCGGCTCGTTGCTTTCCCTTCTGCAAAGCGCCGGGAATACGCGCGAGATCAATCATCTTTTCATCCAGAGTACTTACAACGGCGAGGGCTACTTCGAATTTAACAGCGCGGAGAATTTTGCCCACCTTGAATCTGACGGAAACTTTACGGTATACAGGCAGCTCGGATCCTCGGATATCAAGAACTCCACCACGATGAAGCACGGGCAGTTCTTTCCGTTCAACCAGATACATCCGGGCAGCTTCACTTCGGTAAACAAAGAGAATCTTTATTCGGCAACGGGCGAGGTCCTTCCCGATTCCAACCCGCGAAAATACGAACAGTTATACCAGGTATCCAAACCGGATTATTATTTCGCCGTAACGCTGGAGGCATCCTTTACCCAGACGCCGAACGGGAAAGACGCCTGGGGCCACGACATTATTTACGAATTCACCGGAGACGACGATTTCTGGCTGTACGTGGACGGCGAGCTCGTCATCGACCTCGGAGGAGTCCACAGCGCGGTACCCGGATCCGTCAACTTTGCAACCGGAGACGTGTACGTCAACGGAGCCCACACCACGCTGTACGATCTTTTCTCCGCCAATTATTCGGGACGCGGTCATGATCAGGCTGAGACTCAGGCATATCTTGACAGGACCTTCGAGAACAAGGACGGAAACTGGGTCTTCAAGGACAACACGTCCCATACGATGAAGATATTCTATATGGAGCGAGGCGCCGGCGCATCCAATCTGCATATGCGTTTCAATCTCGCGTCCATAAAGCCCGGGACGGTCGAACTCAGCAAGACTCTTTCTCAGGAGAATTCCGACGAAGATCTCACCGGTTCCGTATTTGCGGAGTATCTGTATCAGGTGTACTACCGGGGCGGCTCCGTCGGGGCTGTCGATCTCTCCGCTGCTTTGAGCGGGGCGACGGGCAGCGTGACCTGGAGCTCCGCCAACGCCGAGATCGCCTCGGTGAACAACTCGGGACAGGTCACCGCTTTGCAGGCGGGTTCTGTCACCGTCATCGCAGAGCACGACGGGATCAGCGAAGAATTCCTGGTAGAGATCAAACAGATAAACGGGGTCTTTTACGTCAACGTCTACAAGGACGGGGAGATCCTCCCGCAGTATCTGGAACCGACCGAGCATCTGCTCGGCGCGGTGGACGGAGAAGCGGATCTGGTAAAATACAAGAACTCCAAAACGAGCGTTACTTATCACGATACTTTCACGATCCCGCGTACCGATATTACCTATGATAACGTATTTCTGCTGAAGCCCGGCGAGGTCGCCGTGATCACTCTTCCCGAGACGGCTTCCGTCTACAGGATCGTGGAGTGCGGCGTCAACCAGAACGTTTACAGCAAGGTGAGCGTGAACGGTTCCGAACTTACCGGGACCTCCGTCACGGGGCAGGATAATAACGATCCTCCGGGGACGGTCACCCGCTGGGACTACTCCACGGACTATACGACGTCCGAAAAAGTGCCTCGCGTCCTTTACGACAATGAGGTGCGTGAATTGCGCGACCTGACGATCACGAAGCGCCTGTTCGACGTGAACGGGAACGACATCAGCGCTGCGGGCGAGGACGCCGAATTCAGCTTCAGAGTTTATCTGGCCACCGAGTACGACAACGACGTGACCGCGACACCCGCTAATATGCAGGAATACTACGTGAAGGATATCTCCGGGAACTACTGCATATGGGATGCCGACGGCCAGATATTCGTCTCTTTGGGCAAGAGCGATTACAGCCTCCTCACCGATTCGGAGAAGAGCGCGGCGACTTTCCACACGTCCATGAACGGATCGATCTCCAAGATCCGCGCCGGGTATTCGATTGAATTCAGGAACCTTCTCCCGGGCACGCAGTACAGAGTCGAGGAGCGGCCGTGGGAGATCCCCGACGGCTATTCGTTCAAGGAATACCAGAAGGATGCGACGGCCGTGCTGGTCGATCGTTCCGGCGTCCCCGGAGTAGTGGATTTCATGTTCCCCGGCGTGGACGCGACGGTGATGGTCGACAATTACAAGGGATTCGGCCTCAGAGTAAATAAAACGTGGACGGACGCAGTATTCATGCGTTCCCGTGAGCCCGTTTATTTCGCGGTGTTCACAGTCAGCGGAGGTACCCTGACCATGGTCCCGGATTCCGCGCGGCGCCTGAATTACGGCGATACTCAGACCGTTTACTGGTACTATGACCGTCTCCCGGTTCAAACCGATTTCGGCGACTACGTCGTGAGGGAGATATCCGTACAGAATCCGAGCGTCGATCCCGACACCGGAATAGTTACGTTCGCGGGCTATACCGTTTTTGAGAACTCCGATCCGATCACCCTTCTGGGGCAGGAAACGGACGATCTGGCCGACTCCCCGTATCAGTACACCGTGCTGTATGATGAGGCCATCACAACGGGCAACTCCAACGTGCGCGTTTTCCCGGTCACCAACGACCGTCCCAGCATCACGCTGCGGAAGACGGACTGGAACGGGAATGCGCTCCCCGGCGCCGAGTTCACGCTGATCGACAGTGCGAATAACTTTGTCGGCGAGTTTACCTCGGACAGCGACGGACTGATCACGCTCGTGTTCCTCGGAAGCAACAAGACGTATTACCTGGTCGAGACCGCTTCGCCTCAGGGCTACTGCGCAATGGAAGGCGCAATGAGCATCTCGATCGCCGGAAACAACGTGACGGTCAGCGGTGTAAGCGCTGATTGCTACACGCTGGATCAGAACGCCGAGCCTCCAGTCCTGACGATCAAAAACAGACCGTACGTTTTCGACGTCGTAAAGGTCGGAAAACAGGCCGACGGATCGTCCGTTCCGCAGGCGGGCGTGCACTTTGAGCTTCACAAGAAAAAGACGGTCGGCGGCGCGACGAATTACGACGTTATCCCGGAGCCCGGCTTTGAAGATCTTGTGACGGGCGCGGACGGCGTGGTCCCCGGACTGGACAACACGCTTGCTCCCGGCGACTATGAGCTTCGTGAAAAGGCTCCTTTGACCGGATATTACGGGCTTGCCTCCCATATCTACTTTACCGTCAGCGAGACCGGAATAATAACTCTCGGAAGTCACCCGGCGGAAGCGTCCATGTCAGTCGAGATAAACGCTTCTACCGGCGCAAAAGAATATACCGTGACGATTCTCAACCGGCTTATCCCACCCGCTCCGACCGGAATCAAGGCTTACGCCGTTCCGTTTGTGATAATGAGTTTCACGGGACTTGCTTTGTTCGCTCTGAAACGAACGGGCAGGAAGAGACGCAGGGGAGGTGATAGCGTATGATACGCTTCTACCGAACCGGCCCTCCGAGGGGTTCTCCGACGAGGCGCGCGCGTCCTCGGGAAGGAGAGGACGGTGATTACGGCGCAGGCGATTGAAACAGGTCGCCTGACGGCGATCACCTGAACGGCTCGCGGACCGTTATCCCGCGAGGGACCCGTATCCCGGCTGAAAAGCCGCACAGGTCCCCTACAACATCCGTTTTTACCGATCCGTCCGACGAACGTCATCGTCGGGAGGGAGATCGGATAAAAAGGCTCCGCTCCCGCGGGGAGAACGGAGCGTATTGCCCGGGAATGATCTCGGGCGCGTCCCCGCAAAGGAAACAGAAAACAAAAAAACTCTACAAATCAAAAGGAGAAAAAACCAAATGAAAAACCTCAAGAAGATCCTTGCCGTCGTTCTTGTTGTTATGATGACGGCAGCCCTCAGCGCCGCGATTTTTGCGGAACCCGCTGCGCTTAACGATAAGGGTATCGTCGGTGACGACAGCGGTGCCGCGCTTGACAAAAGCGTCGTCATTTACAAAGAAATGACAGCTTACAACCCCAACGGCTCCACAGTAAACGCTCCGAACATTACTTACAACTACGTAATCACGGCAGGTGCGGCAGACGCAGTAATCACGGATAAGGACGGCGTCGTTGTAACGACGAAGGCAGGAGTGGGCAACCCCTCGATCACCTCTTCCGTTGCTTGGACTTCCGCGGAAACCGTCGAAACCGCCGCTGACGGTGCACATAACCAGAAGCCGATCACGATCGATTTCTCAGGCGTGACTTTTGACGCAGCAGGCGTTTATCGCTATGTAATCACCGAGTCACTCGCAGAAGGTTTCACGTACGCGACTTCCGGCGTAACTGACGGAACCATCACCGCAACGCGTTATCTTGACGTTTACGTCCGTGACGCTCAGACCGGTGAAACCGGCAGACAGATTTACGGCTACGTTCTTTTCGCAGAGATCGCAGATCCTCATACCGCAAACTCTACAACCGATTCCGACGTTACCGCAGCTGAAAAGACGACCGGATTCGTTCCCGACGTCGGTCCCGACGGCACGACCCAGCAGTCTGCCGACTCCTACTACACCTACGACGTGACGATCACCAAGACTCTTACGGGCGACAACGCGATGAACGACCACCAGTTCCCGTTCACCGTCCAGTTCGAGAACGGTACGATCACTAAGAACATCGACATTATCGGAACTGCTGCCGGTACGGCTACTGCTGCGGACGTTGCCGACGGCGCGATCACCGACGTTACCGTCAATCCGAAAATTGCAAACGGCGGATCTGCCGTTTACACCGGCATTCCGGTCGGAACGAAGGTCACCGTATACGAGACCAACGACGTGACCGGCGCGACCTATAAGTCTTCCGCTGTCGTAACGACTGCTGAGACCGGCGATACCGCCGCGGCTGAGAAGAATATTGCTCCGACTCAGTCTTCCAACAGCGCGATCGTTGATTCTACGGCTGCGAATACCGCCGCATCCGGCAACAAGACTGTCGCTTTCACGAACGTGTACGAGCTGATCTCGCCTACCGGCGTCATCGTTCGCATCGCTCCGTTCGCTCTGATCCTTCTCGCGGGCGTAGTTCTCTTCGTTATCGTTCGTCGCCGTAAGGTCGAGGACTGATCGAAAAGAATCAATGATTAACCCGTCTTCGTGACGGATAAAAAACGGCGGCTCCGCCGGATGCGGAGCCGCCTCCCCCCGTGGGGAGAGATCCCCGCGGAACGGTTGACTGATGCTCCCGGGCGTTCCGGGATCATCCGTGAGCCGTTCCGAAAGCCGAAAGATACGGAGACTTGATAATGGATGATAATAAGATCCCGCCGACGGTCAATGATCCGGAAAACGGCGGTATGGGACCGGATGAGATCGAGAAAACCGGAAAAAAAGTCAGAAAACGCGAAAACGGAGTAAAGGATTATCAGCGGCTGATCATACGTATCATCGCATTCGTCCTCGTCCTGTGGCTTCTTCTTTTTGTCTTTCTCGGCGTCACAACCATGCCGAACGTAGATATGTCGCCGAACATAAAGTCGGGCGATATGGTACTGTTCTACCGTCTTGACAAGACTCCCGCTGCCCAGGACGTCATCGTATTCAGGAAGACGGACAGCTCGGGAAAAAAACTGACCATGGTCAGCAGGGTTGTAGCGGTCGAGGGCGACGTTGTGGAGATCACCGGGGAAGGCGTTCTTCTGGTCAACGGAAACGCCGTTTCCGAGTCGAATGTCTACGATAAGATCACTCTGCCCGTCGACGCTGATTTCGCTCCCGAGTTCCCCCTGACCCTCGGGAAAGACGAATGCTTCGTGCTCGGCGACAAGCGCAGCGAGGCGACGGACAGCCGGGTATTCGGTCCGGTCCTGAAGAGCGAGATACTCGGCACGGTCATCACGATCCTGAGAAGGAACAATATCTGAGAGTAAAACAGTCTCCCGCGCGGAGACGGAAGGGAGGACCGTATGGACGGTTTTCATAAACCGCAACCGAATAAAGCGCCGCTGCAATCCGTCATTTCGGCGGTTCTGAGAACCGCGGCGAAGTTCGGCGCGTCCGCGGTCTCTCTTATGGCGGGGCTGCTCGCCGCATCTCTGATGCTTTTCAGCGCTTACGTACTGTACGACACGTTTTACACTCAGGAAAAAGCGTTTTCATCGTGGGAACTTCTGAGCTTCAAGCCTCAGATCATCACCGACGGAGCCGACCCTCTTGACGGGCAGGACAAACTATCCGCGATAAATAAAGATTACCGCGCGTGGCTCACGCTGTACGAAACGAATATCGACTATCCCGTTATGCAGGGAAAAGACGATCAGTATTATGCGTATCACGACGTTTACGGCGAGTCGAGTCTGACGGGCGCGATCTATCTCGCGACCGGGAACACGTTCGACCTGAGCGACGCTTACAACCTGATCTTCGGTCATCATATGGACAACGAAGCCATGTTCGGAGGACTTGACAAATACTCGGACGAAGAGTACGTGAACGGACACAAATCCGGCGTTCTCGTGACCCCGACCCGCGTTTACGACCTTGAAGTCTTCGCCGTTGCGGACACCGACGCCTATGATGAAGCGATAATGGACGCGGGTCCCGACAGGACGGCGTACAGCGTTGTCGAGTATCTCCGTAATCCGTCGGAGCGTACGACCGTCCGGTATTTCGACGAAGAAGCGGCGGAGGACGCCGGAAAAGTCGTCGCCCTTTCCACTTGCCTGTCCGCGGGTACCGACGCACGGCGCGTCGTGTTCTGCGTCGCAAAGCTCAAGAACCTTATGGAAATAGAACTTCCGTCGTACGACGGAGTTTACGACGGGCTGACTCATACCGTCGAAGCGTCGGTGAATTACCCGGACGGAACGACCGTCGAGTACAGTATCGACGGCGGGGAAACGTGGTCGACGGAACTTCCGTCGATAACGGACGTCGGCACGTTCGAGGTCGTCGCCCGCGCGACGAATGAGAATTACGGTGTCGCCGAGACGACGGCGACTTTGACCGTCCGTCCCGCGCCCGTCACCGTTTATGCGATCGACTCAGGCAAAAATTACGGCGACCCGGATCCCGAACTTCATGCGACGGTCGAGGGCGTGATCGGTATGGATAATATCGAGTATACAGTTACCCGTCCCGGTGCCGGCACCGACGAGCTGCCGGGCAAATACGAAGGTGCCGTGGTTCCTTCCGGCGATAAGTATCAGGGCAACTACGTCGTCACCTACGTTCCCGCCGATTTTACGATCACCGAAAACGAAATGGCGATATACGCCTCGGGTTATACGGGTATGTACGACGCGAAGCCTCACGTCCCGACGGTCACCGTGACCGTTACGGACGGAACGGCCGTTGAATACAGCGTTGACGGAGGAGTCACATGGACGTCCGAGGTCCCGTCGATAACCAATGTAGGCGAGATGCGCGTGACCGTTCGCGCGACCAATCCGGGATACAAAACAGTCACGGCGGAAGTAGTACTCAAGGTCACTCCGAGACCCGTCGTCGTCACCGCGAAGAACGCTCAGAAGACGGAGGGTGATGCCGATCCCGCATTTGAGGCGACCGTTGAGGGCGTGATCGACGGATACCGGATCGTTTATACAGTCTCACGAAACGGCGGCGACGAGGTGCCGGGCACCTACGTCGGCGTTATCGTCCCGTCGGGCGGAGAATATCAGGGGAACTACGTCGTTACTTACGTTCCCGCGGACTTCATTATCAACGCGAAAGCCGACGTGCCGGTTCCTCCGACGCCCGACAAACCGCATAATCCCCAGACCGGAGGGTTCTTCGGGGACAGCGCGTGGGCGCTCCTCAACCTGATTTGCGTTATCCTTACCGTTTATCTGCTCATGCCGGTCTTCCATCTGAGAGACAAGTTTGGCAGATCGAAACTGATGAAACAGCTCAACGGAGCGGCGGGCGATACGCACGTCGAATATGAGGACGTCTTGACCGAAGACACAGAAGAAGACGGGGAGGATGAAGACGGGCCGCTTTACAGAGTCAGGAAATTCCTGAGACGCCTGATAGCGGGCGTGGGACTCGAGATCCTGACCGCTGTCGCGGCGATCATAGTATTCATCCTGACAGAGGACATGCGGAATCCCATGATCTTCGTTGACAGGTGGACTCCACTGATGCTCCTGATCCTCCTCATAGCGTGGATAATCGACGTGAGACTTGCGAGATACAGGGAAAAAAGCGAAGAAGATCCCGAGGACGAAAGCACGGAGAAGAAAGAAATCGGCGACGTAAACGAAAAATAGTCAAACGAAACCCCGGAGAAAGTATCATCCCCGGGGTTTTTCAGTACGTCAGACGGTTGATTTGCGTCTGAAAATATGTTACCATTTAGTATAATAATGGATTTCACGGAGGGGAAGTATGAACGAAAAATTCGTTTTTGATAAATCAAAACTGCCGAAACCCGTCCTTGAGGGTCACGGCGACTGGATAGATCTTTACTATAAAGCGTGGGAACTCGCTTTTGAAAACGTCGAATATCTCGGCAAGCCCGGATGGAAGGATATAATGACGTGCATGCCGGGAGTCGGGATAACGTGGCAATGGGATTCCTGCATAATGACGTTCATTACCAACTATTCAAACGGCACGCTCAACGCGTTCAATAACCTCGACAATCTCTATATGCTCAGACGCGAATCCGACGGCTTCATGGCGATGGCGTACGTTATCGAGACGGGCGAACCGGCGTACGGCGAGAGGATCAACCCGCCGCTTATGGCGTGGGCGGAATGGCGTCATTATCTGATCTCCGGCGACTCGTCCCGTTTCGAAAAAGTCCTCCCCGCGCTCGAAGGGATCTATTCCTTCATCGAAAAAAAGCGCAGAAGAGACGACTGCGATCTTTACTGGTTCGAGGATCCGGGTTCTTCCGGTATGGACAACTCCCCGCGCGGCGGATATTTCGCAAAGCACCTCGACGGGAGCGACGTCTGCCACGTCGACCTCGCGTGCCAGCAGTCGCTGAGCGCGGACAGGCTCGCCAAAATATGCGAAGTTCTCGATCTTTCCGAAAAAGCGGCGTTTTACAGAAGCGAAAAAGACAGAATAAACGCCCTGATCAACGCCCTGCACTGGAGCGGACGGGTTGGGTGGTACTTCGATTTCTTCTCACGCGACGTGAGAGGGCAGAAGATCAAATTCATCAACTCGAAGACGGCGGCGGCGTTTTGGGCGCTCATCTGCGGAGCGGCGGAGGGCGAGCGGCGCGAGGCGATGAAGGATCACATGTTCTCTAAGGACGAATTCTTTACGAAGATCCCGTTCGCGTCTCTTTCAAGAGACGACCCGAACTACGACAAAACGGGCGGTTACTGGCTCGGCGGAGTCTGGCCGCCGACGAACTACGCGGCGATCCGCGGACTTTGCGCCGCCGGATACAGGGAACTCGCGAGAACGGCTGCGGTCAGGATGATCGAGGGTATGACCCGCGTTGCAAACGATCCCGCTTACGGAAGTATATGGGAATGCTACGCGCCGGAAGAGTACCGTCCGGCCACGACCGAGGACGGAGGACTCGTCAGATCGGAATTCGTCGGCTGGGGCGGGCTCGCGCCGATCACGATGCTCATCGAAAACGTTATCGGACTTGAGTTCGACGCCCCGTCGAATACCGTTACGTTCAATCTCGACGGCAGGGAAAAGTGCGGTATTGAAAACCTGATCTTCAATAACAACAATATTTCCGTCAAGTGTACGGAGTATCAGTCGTTCAGGGACAGGACCGTTATCGAAACGGAAGCCGAAAGGCCGTTCCGTCTTGTCGTGAACACGAAATACCTCTGGGATCCCGTCGCGATCGACGTACCGGCGGGCAAGAACGTCTTCCGGGTTTGAGATATAAAAGCCCGCCTTTTCAGGCGGACTTTTCCTATTTCCTCGTTGATTTATACTATTTTTGATCGAAAACCCACTACTGATTTGTTGACTTTTCTGTAATAATGTGGTATCATCAAAACAGAACGATCCGAAAAAAACCAACACAGGTATCGAAGGGAGAAAAAGAAATGACAAAAAGCAAGAAGATCCTGTCCCTCCTGATGGCGCTCGCAATGCTCACGGGCTTGCTCGCCGTTTTTGCGACTACCGCATCGGCTGATGACAACTGGGTGAACGTCTCAAGAATAATCGAAAAAGACAAGGTCGCCGCGGTCGATTCCGATATCGACAGAGGCGGGATCGCCGTCAAGAGTTGTACGGTAAGGGACGGCAAACTTCCCGCCGGAATGAATTGGCACTGGGCGTCCACTACCAGCCCGTGGCTCGACGGAACGCCGACCGAGGCGGGCTATTTCTCATTCTCGCTCACGGCGACTCTTTTGACCGGGAGAGAAATAGTCATCAATTTTTATCTCATGGTGACAAATCCCTCCGTCAAAGCGAAAAGCGAGACCATTTACCTCGACGCTATGAAGAGTCAGACTGTCTATCTTCTTCACAGAGACGGTATCGATGATTCCGTATTTACCGATTCTTTTTTCAAAGCAGAAATCGTAGACGGATCTCTTCCCAGAGGTATGGACTGGTCTTACGGAGAGGCGAATTCTCCTCACGTCTACGGCACTCCCGAATGCGCGGAACAGTCCGTTGCGAAGTTCCGTATCACTATGTATGACGGCAATGTCGTCGAGGATAACGTAAAATTCATCGTCAATCCGGTGAAGACGATCAAGTCCGACGAAACGATCTACCTCGAACCCGGAAAGACGTACGATCAGTATCTCAAGGACAAGAATGGCGATCAGTACCGCAGCGTGTCGATCACTCCCGGCACTCTTCCCGACGGAATGGAGTGGAGCTTCAGCGAGGTCGACGGTCCTCACGTGAAAGGGACTCCCACGAAGGCCGGTATGTATCAGACGTAGTTCACCATCGTCAACTTCATCGGAGAGGTCAACGAGCACACCGTGACGTTTGTCGTCAGCGGAAAGAATCCGTTCACAGACGTGCATACCGGCGAATACTACGCCGAATCCGTTGGATGGGCGGTCAATCACGATCCCGTCGTTACCACGGGTACGTCCGCCACGACCTTCGAACCGAAGGCGACCTGCACCAGAGCTCAGATCGTCACGTTCCTCTGGAGAGCGCTTGGCGAGCCCGTACCCTCCTCCACGACCAATCCTTTCGCTGACGTCCCGTCGGATGCGTACTATTACAAAGCGGTCCTTTGGGCAGTTGAGAATGGCGTTACCAACGGCGTCGACGCGACTCACTTCGGTTCGAATAAGGGCTGCACCAGAGGCCAGGTCGTAACGTTCATGTGGAGGGCGTTTGGTCAGCCGGAACCCGAATCGGCCGCAACACTGTTTACCGACGTTAAAGCGGATCAGTATTACTATAAACCCATTCTTTGGGCGGTCGAGAACGGTATCACCAACGGCACGTCCGCTACGACATTTGAGCCGAACGCGACCTGCACCAGGGGCCAGATCGTGACCTTCCTCTGCAGAGGTATGGTTCCCGAACCGAAAGAGTTCCCGGTCAACGTCCTCGGCGACGAATTCCTGATCTACGTTGAGGATGTCTTCAACATTACGGACCGCGGTACCGTTATCAGCGGCCGCGTCACCAACGGCAAGGTAAAGGTCGGAGACAAAATCGTTATCTACAGCTGGGACGACTCCGGCAACCTTCTCGCAATCGACGCTGAAGTTAAGACTATCGAGATGTTCAAAAAGCTCCTCGACGAAGCCGAAAAAGGCGACAACGTCGGTATACAGGTCGGCGATTCCTCTCTTAAGGATCAGATCCAGCGCGGCGCGGCGATCGTCAAGGCGGGCTCCCGCCTGAAACCGTACACCGGCAAGTACGTCGGAACGGTCTGGTCCGATCCGAAGCACAGAACGACCCCGATGACGGAGGAAAACAAATTCCAGTATTACGTGGCTACGACCGATGTCACCGGCAATTTCCTCGATATGAACTATTCTTCTTTCAGTGACGATAGAAATATCTACCCCGGCGAGACCCGGGAGGGCGTCGTGATCGAACTGACCCGTCCGCTGCTGGTCTACCAGGGGATGGAGATTACGATCCGCGGCGGCGGACAGACGTTCGGCACGTTCACCGTCACCGGCAGACAGAGATAACTTTTATACGAAAAAAGCGCGCTTCGGTCGAAGCGCGCTTTTTTATTTGCGGTTTTGAATCCGGCTTCGCCGGACGTTATGATATGATCGTCCTGCGAAGCAAGTGCCGCGCAAGCGGTTCATAACTCGGCAAAGCCGATCGTAACTCTAAACTCGCCCGAAGGGCGATCATAGTTGATAGAGTGGGAATGACTCCGTTATTCCCATTCCCTAACTAAACCTGTGTCTTAAACATTTTTGTTAGGGTTATCTGTTACGATTTGATTCCATTTGGTTTCAGCTGTCCATATCACATGGACTGTATCAGCTAATGTTATCAAATTGTTATCATAGTGGCGTTATCACGGTGCTATTACTTCTTACCATAAGAAATCAAGTGACATCTCGCAGAGAAATAATAGTCTGCATCCTCGTATTCTTCATTAATCCCATAATTCTGAATGAAAATTCCTGCTCTTTCTTTGTAATCGCCGTTTTCAAGCTTACTGATATGTTCAACATAATCATTTACTCTTACATCAACATTTTTAAGACCAAGTTCACGCATATATTGCGGTATCTTCATTCCAATCAGAAAATCTCTGCCACCACTTGTTGCTTCAGATTTCCACCTATCTTTTAGAAACTGGTCATTTTCAAAAACATCATATCCTGGAGCATCAATAAAAAGTCCTGCATTTTCCATTCTTCTGCTTGGCTCAATGCATATTACCAGTCCATCCTTCTTTGCAGATGCAACCATCTTTTGTAACACTACCTTTACTCTGGAAATATGACGTAGAACAGCCTGACATATGACTACATTATACTGTTCTACCGGTTCGTATTCCATTAAATCAGCAACTTCAAATTCGGTTCGATACTTTGACGTCTTGAATATATCCTTCGCCTTTTGTATCAGTTCATCTGCAATATCTATCCCGGTATAACTACTTCCCTCAGGAATATGTGGTAATAATCTTAACCCCAAATCTCCGTAACCACATCCTATGTCAAGAACGCTGACTGGTTTATCTATTTTCCACACCTGTCTGACAAGGAATTCAAAATAGTCATCATTCCACATTCTCTGCCGGGTACTTTGCAAATAATCAATCTCTTTATTCCAATCCTGCACTTATATCCTTCCCCTTTTTTCAAACCAATCTTTCATACGCTGATAAACCGACTGCAAATCTTCGTCCGCAATAATCGCCTGCTCACCAGTGACATAATGATGTCCAAAGTTTTTACTCATAAATAATGTTCATTTATCAAGTGTTATCATTTTGTTATCAAATCACTTTTCAAAATCCTTAGAACCCGCATAAATACTGTATTCTTCAGACTTCGTTAATTATTCCCATTCTATCGTTGCCGGCGGCTTCGACGTCACGTCGTAAACGACGCGGTTGACGCCCCGCACCTCGCCCGTTATCCTTGCCGACGCCTTTGCGAGTACGTCCCACGGAAGGCGGGCGAATTCGCACGTCATGAAGTCGGACGTGCGGACTGCGCGGAGGACGAGCGTGTATTCGTACGTGCGGAAATCGCCCATGACTCCGACGCTCTTCGTGTCAGTGAGTACCGCGAAATACTGGTCGGCTCGGTCGGTCAGACCGTCCTTCGCCGCCCGGTCGAGTTCTTCTCTGAATATCAGATCGGCGTCGCGAAGGATATCGCACTTCTCGCGCGTCACTTCGCCTATCACGCGGATCGCGAGTCCCGGCCCCGGGAACGGTTGGCGCTCGACGAGAGAGGAGGGAAGACCGAGCATCCTGCCGATCTCTCTCACTTCGTCCTTGAAAAGACCGCGAAGCGGCTCGACTACGCCGCGGAACCCGAGATCCTCAGGAAGTCCGCCGACGTTGTGATGACTCTTTATGACGGCCGACTTATTCTTTCCCGACTCCACAACGTCCGGATAGATCGTTCCCTGCGCCAGGAACTTCGCGCCGCTGTGCTTTTTTGCCTCATCCTGAAAAACACGCACGAATTCGTCGCCGATCCGCTTACGCTTCTCTTCCGGTTCCGTCACGCCGGTAATCCGCCGCAGGAAACGCTCGGACGCATCCACGCGCACAAAATCGAGCGCGCGATCCGCAAATGCTTTTTCAATTTCCTCCGTCTCATTCTTGCGCATGAAACCGTGGTCGATATAGATGCACGTCAACTGACCGGGGATCGCCGCCGACAGCAGCGCCGCACAAACGGAAGAATCGACGCCGCCGGAAAGGCCGAGGATCACATGCTCCTGTCCTACCTGCGCACGTACCGCTTCGATTTGCGTTTTGAGATAATCTTCCATGGAATAGTCGCCGTCTGCCTGACAAATACGGTACAAAAAGTTGTGCAGCAGCACTGTCCCGTGAACGGAGATCTCCACCTCCGGATGGAACTGCACGCCGCAGATCGGCGCATTCCGCATCGTGAACGCCGCTACTTCACAATCGGCCGTATGTGCTGTTGCCAAACAGTCGGCGGGAAGCGCGGTGATTTTATCCGTATGGCTCATGAGCACCTGCGTTTCACGCGGAATGCCGTCGAACAGCGCGTGCGGCTCGTCGATTTGCAGGTCGATCCTGCCGTATTCGCTGTTTTCGCATGACGATACCGTTCCGCCGAGCATATCGCACAAAAGCTGACAGCCGTAGCAGATGCCGAGGATCGGAATGCCGAGACCGAAGATTTCCGGATCAATCCCGGGCGCACCATCTGCAAACACGCTGTTCGGCCCGCCCGAAAGAATGATACCCTGGGGCGGATCTTCGCGAAGTTTCGCGGCG
>JAFWTH010000120.1 GCA_017518975.1 Clostridia bacterium | reverse complement strand
GTTGACAAAAAAATATTAAGGTAATATAATAATTTAATATGAATCAAAAGTAGAAAGGACGATTTAAATTGGCTGACAACGAAGTAAAAAAAGGCGGTATAGGTATTGAACTCGATCATATTTTCCCAATTATAAAAAAATGGCTGTATTCAGAAAAAGAAATATTCATAAGAGAAATTGTCTCGAATTCATGCGACGCAGTCACTAAACTCAAGAGACTCATATCGCTTGGAGAAACCAAAATCGACGGGTATAACGGCAGAATCGAAGTTCGTCTCGACAATCATGGCGATACCATCACCGTGATTGACAACGGGATCGGAATGACGGCAGATGAACTTGAGAAATACCTTTGTCAGATAGCTCTTTCCGGAGCCCTTGACTTCATTGAGAAATACGAAGGAGAGAACTCCGATTCGGCTTCTGCCGGTATTATCGGCCATTTCGGACTCGGGTTTTATTCGGCTTTTATGGTCAGCGACAGAGTCGACGTGATAACGCGTTCGTACAACGGATCAAAAGCTGTAATGTGGTCGTGCGGCGAAGACGGAGAATATGAATTGACCTCCGATTTTGAGGGATCCGATGAATATATCGGGCAGTTCGGCACCGCCGTGGTAATGCACATTAATGACGAAGGCCGCGAGTATCTCTCTGAGACAAAACTCAAAGATACCCTTGATAAATACTGTGCCTTTATGCCTGTGCCTATCTTTTTTGACAACATCGATAAAGACGAAGAAAAAAAGAGCGAAGACGAGTCAGAAAAGCCATTGAACGACATCGCCCCGCTCTGGCTCAAAAACCCTTCCGACTGCTCTGATGATGAATACAGAGAGTTTTACAGAAAGGTTTTTAAGGATTATAAAGAGCCGCTTTTCTGGATACACCTTAAAGCAGATTATCCCCTTAATTTCAAAGGAATACTATTCTTCCCCGCTATTTCAAGCGAATATGAAAGCCTTGAGGGCCAGGTCAAACTCTATTATAATCAGGTCTTCGTTGCGGATAATATTAAAGAGGTCATTCCCGAGTATCTCCTGATGCTCAAAGGCGTGCTTGATTGCCCGGAACTCCCGCTCAACGTGTCGAGAAGTTATCTGCAAAACAGCGGATACGTATCAAAAATCTCCGCTCATATTACAAAAAAAGTCGCCGACAAACTCAACTCGATGTTCTCCGGCGAACGAGACGAATACGAGAAAAAATGGCGCGACATCAAAACGTTCGTTGAGTATGGATGCATGAGGGACAAAAAGTTTTTTGACCGAATCAAGGATTCCGTTCTCTTTGAAAAGTGCTCGGGTGGATTCCTCACTCTTAACGAATACCTTGATTCCGCAAAAGAAAAACATGAAAACAAGGTTTATTATGCGAACGATAAAACTATTCAATCAAAGTATATTTCTCTGCTCTCATCAGAAGGAATCGAAACGGTTCTTCTAGACAGAATAATCGACTCACAGTTCATCACGACCGTTGAAATGAACACAGAAGGCGTTAAGTTCGTCAGAGTCGATTCAGAAGTTGCGGATGCACTCAAGGACACCGAATCAAAAGACGCGCCGCCTCATGTTGAAGATATATTCAAGAAACTCGTCGGAGAAAAAACAAAGATTGAGTTTTCATCATTCAAAGACAGATCTACTCCCGCCATTCTTTCCGTCTCCGAAGAGATGCGAAGATTCGACGATATGATGAAGCTTTACTCCAAAGATGCACCTGGAATGGAGATCGAAACAACACTTACCGTCAATACAGGATCAAATCTGATCTCAAAAATAGGTGAAATCTATGAAACGGATCCTGAAAAAGCAGAAGCGATGGCAAAACAAGTCATATCGCTCTGCAAACTCTCGCAGAGGAAGCTGACTTCTGAAGAACTCTCGGCATTCCTTGCTGACAGTTATAATATTCTTGAAAAATACTAAACAAACGGAGAAATGCATGGAATATTCCGAAGTATATGAGGCGTGGCTTCACAGTCCCAAAATAGATGCCGAAACAAAAGATGAGATAAAATCCCTTCTAAATGACGAAAAAGAACTGAAACACAGATTCGGATCATATCTCAAGTTCGGAACCGCGGGTCTTCGTGCAAAAATGGGCGCCGGGACGAACAGAATGAATATCTACACCGTTGCCCACGTCACTGAAGGGGTCGCTCAATTTATCAGGTCACTCGGTGATGCATCAATGGCACGCGGGGTCGTTATAGCGTACGACAACAGGAACAACTCCGCCCTTTTCGCCCGTCGCGCTGCAGAAGTTCTCGCACATTCCGGGATCAGAGCCTATTTGTTCGACGGAGTGCGTCCCACTCCGGAACTTTCATTTGCCGTGCGGTATCTCAACTGTCAGGCAGGAATCAACATAACCGCATCTCATAATCCAAAAGAATACAACGGATATAAACTTTACGGATCTGACGGATCGCAGCCCACAGAAGAATCGATAGCAAGTATCAGGACATTTGTCGATGATATAGATATTTTAGAGGACGTTCCGATCACGGATCCGCAAAACGGTCTTATTAGATCGATCGGTAACGAAATCGATCTGGCGTTTCTTGACGCCGTGTACGGAGAGGCAATAAACCCCGATGTCGTAAAGCAAGCTTCCGATACTCTGAGCGTCGTCTACACTCCGCTGTTCGGAGCGGGTGCAAAATTCGTGCCGGAGATCATGAGACGCATCGGTCTCAACAAAATATTTACTGTCGATGAACAAATGATCCACGACGGGAACTTTCCGGGTCTGCTCAAACCAAATCCCGAATACCCTGCATCATTCGAACTGGGAATCAAACTTGCTGAGAAGGTCAACTCCGATTTGATAATTGCGACCGACCCGGATGCAGACCGAGTCGGAGTAATGGCGAAAGGGCGGGACGGCGTTTTCAAAACAATTAGCGGAAACCAGATGGGAAGTCTGCTTCTTAACTATATTCTTACTGCACTTCAAGAAAAGGGCGATCTTCCTTCAGATGCGTACGCTGTCAAGACGATTGTCACTACGGAGATGGCTCAGGTTATTTGCGAGCATTTCGGAATAAAACTTCACAACGTTCTCACCGGTTTCAAATTCATTTCGGAAGTCATCAGGAAGCATGAGGAAAGCGGTACCGGCACTTTCATTCTCGGTTTTGAGGAAAGTTACGGATATCTCAAGGGACTTCACGCAAGAGATAAAGACTCAGTAGTTACTTCTATGCTGATCTGTGAAATGGCTGCGTATTACCATCTTCGCGGGATGACACTTCTCGATGCTCTCGATGAACTGTTTGAAATATACGGTTATTTTAATGAAGACACATCTGAAATATACGAAGATACCCCGGACGGGCATGAAAAGATCGCAGCGATGATGGATACTTTAAGGAATCACGTTCCCGATAAGATCGGAGATAGTTCGGTCGTCAGCATAAGCGATTATCTGTCCGGCACTGTAAGAGATATCAAATCCGGATCAGTTACTCCGACAAATCTTCCTTTATCCAACGTGGTGTGTTTCAGAACGGCCGCAGGAAATAACGTAATTGCAAGACCGTCAGGGACGGAACCTAAAATCAAATTTTACGTTTTGGCAAGAGGAGACAAGCGTGAGACCTCACTTAACGCCGTCGCGGCCTGCAAAAGAACGCTTGAGGATATCTTATCACTCGAGCATGGATCACTGAAAAAATAAAAAAATCGGAGTTCACGGAACTCCGATTTTTTAAATATCAGTCGCTGATGTAAGGAAGAAGCGACATATGACGCGCTCTCTTGATAGCTGTCGTCAGCTGACGCTGGTGTTTTGCACAAGTGCCGGAAACACGGCGAGGAAGAATCTTGGCGCGCTCGGAGATATACTTTCTGAGCAGCGTGGTATCCTTGAAATCGATTTCAGCTATCTTCTCGGCGCAGAAATAACAGACTTTTCTTCTTTTTCTGTTTCCACCGCGGGGCGCGGGTCTCTGTCCCTGAGGCCTTTCGCCTCTTTCAGTTCTCTCCGGTCTGTCGGCAGGAGCCGGATTCTCAGCAGCAGAGTCGGCAGGTGCAGCCTCTGCGGGAGCTGCAGTTTCTTCGGAAGCAACCTCAGCAACTTCCTCTACGACTTCTTCAACAGTCTCTTCAACTTCAGCGGGAACCTCGGTTTCAACCGCTTCATTCTTTTCTATATCCATAATTAAACTCCGTTCCGCTGCAAAGCAGCAATTCAAAATTAATGTCAGACGTCAGAATCAAAAAGGCAGATCCTCTTCGTCCGTAATCTCTTCAAATTTGGGCGCTTCACCTTCAGCATTGCCGAAAGAAGCGGCGGGTGCGCCATATCCTTCCGGCGTATATGACGATCCGTCATTCTGGAATCCGGCAGGTCTCTCGCTCTTGGAATCGACGAACATTGCCTCATCAACAACGACGTCGGTGGAAAAACGTTTCTGACCCTGCTGATCGGTCCAACTCCTTGTCTGGATCGAACCGACTACGCAAATCGAACTTGCTTTTTTAAAATAACGGGAAATAAATTCAGCTGTCGCTCTCCACGCGGTACAGTTGATAAAATCAGCCTGCGGTTGATCCTCGTTATTTTTGCTGATAAACCTTCTGTTTACAGCAACGGTGAAGGAGACGACGGAAACTCCGCTCGCAGTCGTCCTGAGTTCGGGATCGGCTGTAAGCCGTCCGCCGAGGATGACTTTATTGAAATTAAAGTTTGCCATTCTTTTCCCCCCGAAAGTTAAGCGGTCTTTTCTTCTTTAGCGATCACGATAGAGCGAAGGATGGTGTCCGTGATGTTGAAGATTCTTTCAAGCTCTGACGGAAAATCAGGCTCGCTTTTGAAATTGACAAGGACATAATAGCCCTCGGTCTTGTAATCGATGGGGTATGCGAGCTTTCTTTTGCCCCACTCGTTACATTCTTCGATCTCACCGTGCTGTGAGATAAGTGCCGTGAACTTTTCCACGACCGCTTTCGTATCTTCTTCGGAAAGCTCCGCGTTGATCACGAAAAGCGTTTCATAGGATTTGAGCTTTTTCTCCATTTCTGTATACCTCCCTATGGATGTCAGACCGCCGTTGATAGAATTTCGGCGGCAGAGAGACGCGCAACTCAAAAAGCGCGTTCTTGAGTATTATAACAAGAACGCGCTTGATTGTCAATATTTAATTTAATTATTATCGTTTTTGTATCAGATTCCCAGCGGCAAAAAGAGTGTTTTCGAGAAGCATCGTAATGGTCATAGGTCCTACGCCCCCCGGAACAGGGGTGATCGCCGATGCTTTTTTTTCTACGGCTTCAAAATCAACGTCCCCGGTAAGTTTTCCGTTTTCATCCCGGTTCATACCGACGTCAATAACTACAGCGCCCTCTTTCACCATATCGTCCGTGATAAATTTTGACTTTCCCACCGCGGCGACAAGAATATCGGCGCGTGACGTTATTTCTTTCAGATTCACGGTATGTGAGTGGCAGACGGTGACGGTGCCGTTAGCGTGGAGAAGAAGCATAGCCATTGGTTTGCCAACTATATTACTTCGTCCGACGACAACGCACTCTTTCCCGTCGACGGAAATTCCTTCGTATTCAAGCATTTTCATTATGCCGGCGGGTGTACAAGGATAAAAACACTTTTCACCGAGCATAATCTTTCCGACGTTTGAAACGTGGAAAGCATCGACATCCTTCTCCGGAGGAATAGCATCGATAATTACTTTTGGATCAAGTCCTCGAGGGAGCGGAAGCTGAACGAGAATGCCGTCGATCGAGCGATCCGTTTTGAGCTTGGCAATCACGGAAAGCAATTCGTATTCTGGAATGTCTGCAGACAGTCTGATGACCTCTGAATGAAAACCGACTTCTTCGCAAGCTTTCGATTTGTTTCGGACGTAAATCTGAGAAGCCGGATCGTCTCCGACGATAACGACGGCAAGACCGGGAGCTCTCCCGTAACGTCGTATAAACTCTAATGTGCGTTCTTTAATGTCCTCTCTCGTTTTACGGGAAATCTCCCGCCCGTCAATTATTTTTGCCATTTTCTACTCCGTCATCGGTCGAATCGCTATCATGGACTTCCTCATTGACCGATGAATCACTGTCAGAAAGACCATTATTCTCCACATTTGCAACGATTTCAGCATCGTTGATATGATCGTTGATATCCGACGTGCTTACGCCCGCAGGGATTTTAGCAGACTTACGATTCGATTTTGCAAAAACAATAAGTAAAACCAGCCCGGCAATAAAAGCGAGAGCGCCGATAAGCTGTGATATACGAACAGGTCCAAGCATAAGGCTGTCGGTCCTCAATCCCTCGATAAAAGCGCGACCGAGACCGTACCATGCGATATACATAAAGAAAATCTGCCCGTCGAATTTTTTCTTTTTATAAATCGCGTTTATGATCAAAAAACCGATTAAATTCCAAAGAGATTCATATAGGAATGTCGGATGAACGTATTTTACGCTCAATTCAACAAGTGTTTCAGGATCGGACGACCCACTGACGTGAATCCCCATCCTCCACGGAAGATCGGTTTCATATCCGAATGCTTCCGCATTCATGAAATTACCCCACCTGCCGATGATCTGACCGATCATAACGGCCGGGGAAACAAAGTCCAGTATTTTGAGAAACTTTATCTTTTTGACTTTTGAGAAGACGAGGATCGTGAAAAATCCGGCAATAATCGCGCCGTAGATCGCAAGCCCGCCCTCGCGAATATTAATCATTGCGAGAAGCGTTTTACCTAGATCAAACGATCCGTCAAATCCGGTTTTGATATAATCGCCGAATTTGAAAATAACGTAATAAAGTCTCGCTCCGATAACGCCGAAAATCACGAGGAAAAATGCGAGATCAATCACGTCATCTGTCTTGACACCCTCGTTTCTTTTAGCACGAAACATCGAATACAGGACGCCGAGAATAAGACCGAAACAAATAATTATACCGTACCAGGCAATGTCGATCCCGAAAACGGAAAAAAAGGTGCTTCTAATGGGAAACGGTTTTATACCGAGACCCGGGAATGAGATAAACGTCATATCATCCCTCCGGATTATTCGTCAACGTTCTCCCAGTTGTGGAAGATATTCTGAACATCATCGTGATCATCCAGATGATCAAGAAGAAGATTCATGTTTTTGATATCGTCCTCGTTCTCAAGAGTGACGTAAGTCGAAGGGATCTTATCCTTCTCCGCACTTTCGATCTTATATCCTTTTGATTCAAGGTCTTCACGAACGGCATCAAGATCCGACGGTTCGGTCTCGATCTCAAAATAATCGTCGTCGGTCGCAAAATCGGACGCGCCGGCTTCGAGTGCCGCTTCCATAAGTTCGTCCTCATCGACTCCGGAATCCTTGGAAATAAGGATTATTCCCTTATCGGAAAAAAGATACGAAACGCAACCCGTCTGACCGAGGTTCCCGCCGTACTTGTCAAAGAAGTGACGGATATCGCCGCCCGTTCGGTTCCTGTTGTCAGTCGCAGTTTCAACGATGACCGCGACACCGGAGGGACCGTAACCCTCGTAGTAGATCTCCTCGTATACGACGCTGTCGTCGCCGACCGCTTTCTTTATCGCGCGCTCGATGTTGTCGTTCGGGACGTTAGAAGCCTTCGCTTTAGCAATCAAATCCTTGAGCTTTCTGTTTGTGTCGGGATTTCCGCCGCCTTCACGTACTGCTATGGCGATCTCCTTCCCGATCTTTGTGAAGATCTTTGCTTTCTGAGCATCCGTCTTCTCTTTTTTATTCTTGATGTTGTTCCACTTTGAATGGCCTGACATAATTTATCTCCCTTTCGTTTTTAAATCTTGCTCGGGGTCTTCATACAGATCAGATGAAGCGCAGTACGCAAAACGTTGTTAACTGCGAGCGTAAGCGTAAGACGGAAGTTCTTTACTTCCGGATCATCCGCTTTAAGGATCTGACAAGCATGATAAAACCTGTTGAAAGAAGTACAAACTTCAATTATATATCTGGTAATGACAGACGGCTCATAATCCTCAAGCGCCTGCGCGACTTTTTCAGGAAATTTCAAAAGCGACTTGATAACGTCCGATTCCTCGGGAACAGTGACAGATCCGCACGTTCCCTCAGGTTTTGCTTTTTCAAGGACAGAACAGGTGCGTGCATATGTATACTGCGCGTAAGGTCCGGTATTGCCGTCAAAACTGAGGGCGTTTTCCAAATTGAAATTTATATCCTTGATCCTGTTATTGGAAAGATATAGGAAAACGATTGCTCCGACGCCGACCGCCTCCGCCGTGCTCTCAATATCTTCAAGATCCGGATTTTTCTCTTTTATGATAGATGTGACCTTTTCAATTGATTTTGCAAAAAGATCCTTCAAAAGAACGACGTTACCGGTCCTCGTAGCAAGCTTTGCTCCGTCGATACTTACCGTTCCGTACGGAATATGAACGAGGTCTTTATACCAGTCGTATCCCATCAGCTCGATTACCTTGAAAAGCTGAGCAAAATGGAGCGACTGCTGTGCAGAAGTTACATAAACCGACTTGGAGAAATCATACGTTTCCTTGCGATAAACGGCTGCGGCTATATCGCGGGTGTGATAAATAGTCGATCCGTCTTTTTTAAGTATTATACAAGGAGGCATATCGTATTCCGAAAGATCGACGATATACGCGCCGTCGTCAGGCTTAAGAAGCCCTTTTTCTTTCAGAGAATCGACCTGTTTCATCCCCAGACCGTTTCTTATGTAGAACGATTCACCCGTATAATAATCAAATTCTATGTTGAGTTGACGGTACGTATTCTTGTATTCTTCCAGTGAAACGTCGACGAACCACTGCCACAAGGCGATGTTATCGGGATCGCCCTCTTCAAGTTTGTGAAACTCGGCTCTCGCCTCGTCGTCAAGAGAAGGATCCTTTTCTGCCTCCTCGTGAAATTTCACATAAAGACGTACAAGTTCATCAATTCCGATTCTCTCAACCGCTTCCCTATCGCCCCATTTTCTGAAAGCGACGATCTGCTTGCCGAATTGAGTTCCCCAATCACCGAGATGATTGATACCGATACACTTATAACCCGCAAACTCATGCAGCAGTTTCAAAGAATGACCTATTACCGTCGTTCCAAGATGACCGATATGAAAAGGTTTGCAGATATTGGGAGACGAGTAGTCGAAAGTGACCGTCTTACCTTTCCCTTCATCAGACGATCCGTAACGTTCTCCCTCTTCGATTATACCGAGAAGAGATTCTTTAAGAAAATCTGAGGAGGCGGTGAGATTCAGATACCCGCCTACAGATTCGACCTTATCAAAGACCGAATCGTCTAACGCATCAGAAATTGCGTCCGCGATCATTACCGGAGATTTTTTCAGCGTTCTGCTGAGTTTGAAGCACGGAAGGGCGATGTCGCCCATCGCAGGATCGGGAGGGTATTCGAACATATCCGCGACGTCAGAAGATGTGACGTCCTGCCCCCACAGTTTGTTTACAGCAGCTGAAACAATACTGGCTGCTTTATTCTTGAAAATCAGCATTTGATCATGCCACCTCAGATCTTGATCTGTGCTCCGCTCGCCTTCTCGAAACGTTTATGCTGCTTTTCAAGAATTGAGTGGATTTTTTTAACGGGATTAAGAAGCGTACCGATCGACTGGTTCTTGTTAAGCGTGTCAATTATCAAAGCGACGTATTTACACATATTGACTTCGGAATACCACGGCTTATCAAGAAGACCTTCCGGGTGATAAATAAGGTTCGTGGTAAAACATTTATCAAATATTCCTTCGGCATATGCCTTATCAAACACGTCGAACCCGCCGGTGAAAAGGCCGAACGAAACGAAGAAGAATATTCTTCTTGCTCCCTTTTCTTTAAGCTGTTTTGAGACGTCGAGTATCGACTCGCCGGAAGAAATCATATCGTCGATAACGATCGCGTCTTTACCGGTAAGTTCTTTACCGAGGTACTCATGTGCTTCAATAGGGTTTTTCCCGTCTATGATGACAGAGTAATTACGTCTTTTATAGAACATACCGAGTTCAAGTCCGAGAACGGAAGCGTAATACATCGTTCTCGACATAGCGCCCTCGTCGGGAGAAATGATCATTGTATCTTCATGGCTCAGCGAAACGTCCGGTACTTCGCGAACAAGAGCTTTAAGCATCTGGTACGTAGGTCTTACGTTATCGAATCCGGTCAGGGGAATCGCATTTTGAACTCTTGCGTCGTGAGCGTCAAAAGTGATTATGTTCGCAACGCCCATATTCTCGAGTTCCCGAAGAGCCATCGCACAGTCAAGGGATTCTCTTGCCGCGCGTTTGTGCTGACATCCTTCATACAGCATAGGCATTATAACGGTTATACGGGATGCTTTACCGCCGATCGCGGCTATCGTTCTTTTGAGATCCTGGAAATGATCGTCGGGACTCATCGGAACTTCCTGTCCGAACATACGGTAGGTGACGCCATGATTGAAACAATCGGAAAATATGTAAACATCCTGCCCTCTCATAGTTTCATGAATGAGCGCTTTCGCCTCTCCGGATCCGAATCTCGGGCAGTCTGCTTCAATCACGAACGACTCGTCTTCATTGTGGCTTCTCCATTCTCTCAGGTAATAATTCACCTGATCCGTAAAAGCTTTGCATCCTCTCATTCCGATAACTTTAAGATCACCGTACAACCCGTCTCTCATTCTCGCACCTCTTTCATTTTTTCCTCACTGAGCCGAACCGTGTTATCCCAATAAACAGTATAACACATTACGACCTTTTTTTGAATATGGAGTTTGATTCATGACCATTTTTTGTGAAAACAAGCAAAATAAAGCCCGACAAAAGTCAGACTTTATTTCCTTTTAAACTATCGTTATTTTTCTCCCGGATCATCGTGAGGATCCAGTTTCTCGCAGCGGTAATTGCATGCGAGAGCGTGAAAATAACAGAAGGTATAAGAAGAGTAAAAACGCCGAGCACAAGATAACCGCCGAAATCCGGAGCAGAAATCTCGAAAAATCCGGGCAAAACGAGAATACCTATAAAGAATAGTACACCGAGCGATATGACAAGCGTTACGCGTATTTTATTGAACGGACGGCACATTTTTACGACCATTGTAAAACCGACAAGCGCCATCAAAAGTGTTGAAACCGTTGAAGAAACACTCGGATTCATATTAAAGGCAAGCGAGAATAAAATAACTCCGAGTACGACGATCAGATCGGAAAGCGCGGCAGGCAAGGCGTTGTATATGACGTTAGGAAGAAATTTGCCCTTGACGCGCGATTCGTTCTTTTCAAGCGCGAGAATAAACGATGGGATCCCGATTGTCAGCACACTCACGAGCGATATCTGAGCGGGCTTGAGCGGATAAACGAATGACGCGAATATGGAAATAACGGCAAGAAGGAACGAAAAGATGTTTTTGACAAGAAACAACGATGCAGAGCGCTGGATGTTATTTATAACCTGTCTTCCCTCTGCGACTACGGACGGAAGGGACGAAAACTGGGACTTCAAAAGAACAAGGTGAGAGACCTGACACGCGATGTCGCTTCCGGAAGCCATCGCTATACTGCAGTCTGCTTCTTTTAAAGCAAGAATATCATTGACTCCGTCTCCCGTCATAGCGACGGTATGACCGGCTTTTTTCAGAGAACTGACAAGAATCTTCTTTTGTTCCGGGGTAACTCTTCCGAAAACGGTATATTCACCGGCCGCCGCGACGACATCCTCAGGGGATAGAGAGGTCAGATCGACACACTTTTCAGCACCGTTTATCCCGGCATCCCTCGCTGCGGCAGCGACGGTAAGCGGATTGTCACCGGAAATGACTTTGATATCTACCCCTTGTTCGGCAAAATAGGCAAATGTTTCCCGCGCCTCGGGCCGGATGGGATTAGTGAACAGAACAAGAGCAAGGGGACGGACCTTCGACGCATCACTGATTCTGACAGACGGAGAAGACGCAAATATAAGGACGCGCTTCCCATCCATAACGTGAGGTTCGATTATCGGCCTGTAATTCTGATACTGCCCGCGAAGAACGAATTCGGGAGCGCCGAGGATATAGTTCTCGGAAGGTCCAAACGAAACAGAACTCATTTTTGTTGAAGAAGAAAACGGGACGACCTCAACAGCAGGCCGCGAGACTGTTTCTCCAAAGTGCTTTTTCAGCGTCGTCATCGTTATATTGTCCGCTGACATATTATAAACGAAATCTTTCAGAAGAGGAACGGCGTCTTCCGACGTAATGTTGAGAATACCGGAAACCTGCATGGTATTATCTGTGATGGTTCCCGTCTTATCGACACAAAGAGTGTCGACCCTTGCAAGCGTCTCAACACAATTGAGATCATGAACAAGAGTATCTTTTCTCGCAAGCTTGATGACGCTGACAGCAAGTGTGACGCTGACAAGAAGATAGAGCCCCTCGGGAATCATACCGATAAGAGCAGCTGTTGTTTTTTCAATGTTCTCTTTGATTGAGAGAACACCGAACTGGCGCATAAAGAGTGCCGTCCCGATAGGTATAATGGTAATGCCGATTACCATGATCAAACGCGAAAGAGCAAGGACCATTCCCTGTTTCTTTTTTGATTTCGCCTTTTTTGCTCCGAGCGTCAGTTTATTCACGAAGGAATTTTCTCCAACCGCGGTCAACCTTGCAGTACATTCTCCCGAAACGACGAAAGAACCGGAAAGAAGTTTCGTCCCCGGACCCTTGGTAATCTCATCAGACTCACCGGTTACGAGCGCTTCGTTAACTTGAACTTCCCCTTCCGTTACGACAGCGTCGGCGCAGATCTGATTCCCCGATGAAAAAATTACAAGATCGTCAAGGACGAGTTTGTTAATGGGTAATGAAAAAACCCGTCCGTCACGGATCACCCTGGCTTTCGGTTCGGTCATTATAGTGAGCGAATCAAGTGTTC
>JAFWTH010000119.1 GCA_017518975.1 Clostridia bacterium | reverse complement strand
GATGCTGTTGCCGTTCGTATGTCCCTTTGCTTTGATATAGTAAACTCCTTCCGCGATCTTCTGACTCTCCGGGAAGTTATGGTACGCGCCGTCTGTGAAAGTGACGGGGACGATATTATCAAGCCCCTTCAGTTCTGTGGCGAACGTTTCATCTGCGTTTACGTAGATTTTTGCATTCGGGAAGGAACGAAGCTCGCCGGAATGGTCGGCGTGTTTATGGGTCAGAAGGATTTTCGTGACCTGTTCCGGTCTGTAGCCGAGCGCGGCGAAAGCGTCCATATAGCCACAGACGTCTTTGCCGGTAAAGGCGAGACTCTTTTCGTCAGGCGATTCCTCCGGCGTTCCCGCAGGGAGTCCCGTGTCAACGAGGATCACTTCATCCCCTGTGTCGATCAGATAGTTCTGCAAACTGCCCCGGTAACGAACAGAGGGATCAAATGCGTCCATACCCTCCTCGCCGCCGAAGGCAAACGGCTGTGTGTAGAACCCGTCTTTTCTGAATTTGACTGCTTTGATGATCATTTCATTTCCTCCGGATTTCAATTTGTTTTATTTCGCCGCGGGCTCCCGTTTACAGCGGACGGGAGGGGCGGCGGAACGGGATTTTTTAATTGTCCCGTTCCTTTTCCCCCGCGTTTTACGCCGCAGTTTTACCTTTTGTCC
Source organism: Clostridia bacterium (assembly GCA_017518975.1). Classification (GTDB taxonomy): domain Bacteria; phylum Bacillota; class Clostridia; order Oscillospirales; family CAG-272; genus RUG11130. Next base: position 2,779 of record JAFWTH010000119.1, on the reverse strand, counting down.
GCGTCCTGTGCGGAACCCTCTGAGAGGATCGCCTGTCTCCCTCGATCACAGCGCCGCCTCGACCGCTTTTCTGACTTCCTTCATATCGACGGTCGGCTCAAAGCGGGCGACGACGCTGCCCTCGCGGTCGACGAGGAATTTCGTGAAGTTCCATCCGATGTAAGTCTTGTCGCCGAATTTCTTATTGTTCATTTTCGCAAATTTGTTCAGCGCCGCGTTTTTGAGTCCTTTGCCGAAACCTCCGAACGGCTTTTCAGACGCGAGAAACGCGAAAAGCGGATCGGCGGTCTCGCCGTTGACGTCGATCTTCGCAAACTGCGGGAATTCCGTCCCGAACTTCAAAGTGCAGAATTCGTGGATCTCGTCGTCGCTTCCGGGCGCCTGTCCCGCAAACTGATTGGACGGGAAATCGAGTATCTCGAACCCCTTGTCGCGCAGGTCTTTGTACATGGCCTCGAGAGGTTCGTAATGCGGAGTGAATCCGCATCCCGTCGCAGTATTGACTATGAGCAGTACCTTCCCCTTATACTCCGAAAGGCTGACGTCGTTCCCTTTTCTGTCTTTTACCGTGAAATCGTATACCGTTCCCATTTTTTACCTCCGTATATATTTTTATTTATTTTCTTTTTCCCCGTCAAGCAGCTTATACAATATCCTGTAAAGCTCGGTCGCCTCGTCCGGCGTCAGACGGAACTCCTTTGCAATGCATTCCGGTACGCCGAGCGCCTTATCCCGCAATTCTTCGCCCGCCTTCGTCAGCGTAATGACAAGGTTTCGTCCGTCGCCTTTGTCCTTCGTTTTTTCGATATATCCCTTGTCCCGCAGTTTCTTGAGCAGCGGGGTCAACGTGTTGGATCTCAGACAGAGCGTCTCGCAAAGGAGTTTTTCGTTCGCCTGTCCCCGTTCCCACAGCACCATCATCACGATATACTGCGTATACGTAAGATCAAGTTCGTCGAGAAGCGGTTTGTATTTGCGCGTTATCATATTCGATGCGGCGTAGAGCGGAAAACATATCTGGTTTTCAAGCCGCAGCCGCTCATATTTCCCGTCCATTATCTCATCACCTCACCATAATTATATCGCATGCGATATAATTTGTCAAGGGTTTTTTCGTTTTTTTAACGTTCCCGCTTTTACAAACCCGGTATCGGCGCGAGTCCGACCCTGAAAGCGCCGTCAGAGGGCGGGATCTTTTCCGCTGAGAATAGCGCCGGCGATCCGCACGACGTATGCCGTCGGAAGGACGGGATCAAGTTTGACCGACGGCCCGTCCAAGGCGGCCCCGGTCGCGCGACTCCTGAAGTTCGACGCACCTGGATCGGCTGTAAAAACAAAAAGCCGGAGCGCCTCGAAGGCGCTCCGGTTTTTATGAAACAACAAGAAAAAGTTAGGCCTTATAATTGATCGCTCCGCGATATTTTTCGCCCCGTCCGCCCCTCGCGGGCGCGTCATCCCCGTCGGGCAGATCACTCTCCGTTTGCAGATCTCCGGAGAGATCCGTCAACGCTTACTCCGTCCTGTTGCAGTCCCCGTTCGAAACCGGTTCGCACCATTCGGTGGAAGTGTCCTCGCCCGGGATCTCGAGGGCGAGGTGGGAAAACCAGCTGTCGGGCGCCGCGCCGTGCCAATGCTTGACGTTCGCGGGGATATTAACGACCGTTCCGGGCGTCATCTCGACGGGGTCTTTTCCCCATTCCTGATAATAACCGTGTCCGCCGACGCAGATCAGCGTCTGCCCTCCGCCGCTTTCGGCGTGATGGACGTGCCAGTTATTGCGGCATCCCGGCTCGAAGGTGACGTTGAATATCGGGGCCTGTTTTGTCGAAAGCGGCGCAAGGTAGCTCTTTCCGACGAAGTATTCCCCGTACGGATTCTCTTCGCCGACGGGGAAGAAGATCGTGTTCTGATACCTGTCTTTTTCGGTCGGTTCCGGGACCGCCTCGTTATAGACTTCCTTCGCCTGACCGAAAACCGCCCACGCCTTCGGCCAGCCGGCGTAAAACGCCGTATGCGTGATCGCCGCCGCCATTTCGCTCCGCGTGACGCCGTGGGCCTTGGCGTTTTCGATATGATATTTCAGACTGCCGTCGGCGACGCCCTGCGCCATCAGAGCGACGACGGTGATGAGGCATCTCGTTTTGAGGTCGATATCCCCGTTGTTCCAGTTCTCTCCGAAAAGGACGTCGTCGTTAAAATGCGCGAACTCCGGCGCAAATTCACCGAGCGCGTTTCTCCCTGCCGTCTGTACGATCTTTTCTTTCATGTCAAATCCCTCCGGTCATTCATATTTCAGCGCGACGTTAACGTCGCCGTTTGACAGCAGCCCGGTCATCTCGGCTTCCGACAGATCGATATGTCCCAGCCGCGTGTAACTCCACGAATTGGAGCCGTAGAAGATGACGATCTGATTCCCCGAATACAAAACAACGTCTCCGAAGTCTGTGACGATCTCCGTATCGTCTCTCGGCAGCTCCGCGCCGAGAAAGCCGACCTGCTCAAATCCTCCGTACATGGACGTCCGAACGGTCAATCCGTTCGCTGCAAGTTCTTTGAGAGCGTCGACGGAATCGTTTTCCAGCCACGTTATCGGCATCTCCCTGCCGTCAATAAACAGTTTCAGCGTTTTTTTCACGTTCGTTTCCTCATCGTTTCCCGGGCCCGACGACTCGAACGGCGCCGCGCCCGACTCGGGGTACGCCGTCCCGGTTTCGATTTCACCGTCCGTCCCCGGCGTCTTGCTTTCTTCAACGCCCGCCGCTTCGGTATCCGCGGGAAG
>JAFWTH010000118.1 GCA_017518975.1 Clostridia bacterium | reverse complement strand
TTCCTTCACCCAGTCGTTGAGCTTTTTGAGAGTCGATCCGTCAAAGGGCGCGCGGTACGCGTCCGCGCCGTAATAGTCGGCGTTGGCGGAGAGAAAATCACGGTTCGCCTCGAATCCGCCGCCGTCTCTGAACCAGATCGAGTTCGCGAGCGACAGTTTGCTCTTCTCCGTTGGCTTCAGCGCATTCATATAACTGCGGAAAAATGAGTTCAGATCGTCCTTGTCAAGTCCGAGAACGGTTTCCATCTCCAAAAGCGTCTGTCCCTTCGCGCCGTTCGCCGTCATCGAAAGAGCGGCGAGGACGGAAAGCGGGGAAACGAGAACGTCCTCGCCGCCGTCGGCGCACGCGCGGAACAGGCGGACCGCAAAATCCGCCGCCGCCTCGGCGTCTGCGTCCTTCACGGCTCCGGGATCGCCGAGCTGACGCGGCTCGACGCCCGCCATCAGATCGTCGTTCGCGCTGACGGGAACGGTGATACCGCACGAGGAAAGATTTACGCAAACCGCGAGTGCAAGCGCCGCGAGAAGTATAAACGCAGTGATTTTATTTTTCATTTTCTTATCCCGCCTTGTGTTCGTTTATGATCCTTACTATAACGTCGTGGAGAAGCTCGACCTCGAAGTCGCCGACGATGGGTTCGAGATGAGACGCGCCGACGCCTGAGTCGTCCGTGAGGAACACATACGTGCCGCCGGTGACCGCCGCGATCGCTCTGCCGAACAGTTCGGTCTCGCGATCGCTGTTCGACGCGACGACGGGGATGAGTCTGATCCCGCGGGAAGCCGCGGAACGGATCGCCCCGGCTACCGTTTCCTCCGTGCCGGTGTGAGGCGGCGCGTCGAAGATCAGAAACGCGATCTTCTCGCATTCCTCCGACCAGTCGCCGTTGTCGGTGATCGCGTCTTTCAGGATCAGGTCGACCGCCTCGGGGGCGTCTCCGCCGCCCGCGCAGTACTCGTCGTTCAAAAGCGATTTGACGGTCGCTATATCGCCCGTAAACGGGTTGCACTTCGTGACGTATTCGTCGCCCTCGTCACGGTAGAAGTTGACGGAATAAGACACTCCGTCGACGCCCGCGTCCTCGGCGATCGAGGCGAAATCCTTTTGCAGGTACGCGAGTTCGTCGCCCATGGAGCCGGTAGTGTCGATGATAAACGAGACCTGAAGAGCGGTCTTCGCCGCCGCTTCCGCAGTCTTCTCGAGAGTCACGTCTTCAGCGGCAACGGCGAGTTTTTTGCCCTGCTCGCCGCTCGTATCGCCCCTGAGCGCGACGTCTGCTTTCGTCTCGCCGGACGCGACCGATGCGGGCGTCTCTCCCTCTCCCCAGAAGAGGTACGCCTTCCCGTCCTTTCCGCTGACCGCGGAGAACAGGACCGAACCGTCAGACGAGAGAAGATCGACTTTTTCGCCCCTCAGCGGCGATCCGTCGGCTCCCGTCACCGTGACGCAAACACGGCAGCGCGGATCGACGCCGTACGCCGGGAATGCTATCTTTTCGGAATTAACGAGGTTCATGAAGAACGACCAGTTGTCAAGGTCGCGCCACTCCGCCGCGGTGAGGATGAAGGCATCCGCATCAGGTATCGGAACTTCCGTCGGTTTGCCGGGATCCTCAGGATCGGGAGGCGTGACGGGACTGCCCGATGCGCCCGTTTCGGAAGGATACCCGGACACGCCGATCTCTCCTTCCGCCGCGCCGTATGCGCCCTCTTTCGACTTGCCGTCCGTTACGGAGTAAAACGCCGAATGATTCCTGACGGCGTCATCCGTCGGTTCGACCTCGACTTTTTCCGGCTCGCCGTCTTCCGCGTCATCCGCGCCCGTCGGCGAGGACGTTTTCGTTTCCGCCGGCAGCCCGTTGGATTTAGTCCCGGGTCTCGTGACGTTCATCACGAGAACGACCGACCCGATTATCGATAACACGAGCACCGCCGCGATGACGGAGAACAGTACCTTCATTTTTCTTCTTCCGCCCGAGGCGGCTCTCTTTTTGCCGGTCTCGTCTACGATCTTCTCGTCTATCTCGCCGACACCGTTCATAAGATCTTCTTTTTTCATTTTATATTCCCTCCCTTGCGCCGTAGCCCTCTTCCTCGAGGCGGCGTTTGAGCCCCGCTCTCAATCTTTCGAGCATTCCTCTGACCTTTGCCGGAGTGAGGTCCGCGTAAGACGCGATCGCCCTTACGGGATCGAGATAAAAATATCTGCCCGTGAAGACGACCCGCTCCGTTTCCGACAGCGATAAAAGATACCGGCTGATACATCGGCCGAGCTCGGCGCGCTCGACCTCGTCCTCGACGCCTGTGCCGCCCGAAGGGACGCACTCCTCAAGTTCGTCGAGAGAAAGGTCGTATTCCGCGCCGCCCCGTCTGCCAGCCGTTCTTTTTTTGATCCTGTCCAGAGAGATCCTTCTCACGATAACGGCAAGGTATGCGGACAGCGACCGCGGACGGTCCGGCGGAATGCTCCGCCACGCTTTGAGATACGTGTCGTTTACGCATTCTTCCGCATCTCCCGCGTCGCCGAGAACGTTCATCGAGATCTTCGTGAGATAGTGGAAATATTTCGTTTTCGTTTCCGAAACGGCGCGCTCGTCCCTTTTCTCAAACAGCTCGATGATCAGCTCGTCCTCCATACGCTCGCCTCCTTTCGTGAGTTGGGCTTTACACCTATAAAGACGCATAAAAATCGGGAATTTGCTGTTTTTACGGAAATTTTTTTCGTTTATACCAAAAATCCGACCGCGCGTGGCGCGGCCGGATCCTTGATAACGCGTTAGGGTAACAGGGGCTATCCGAACCCGGTTTTGACGGGTTGATTTTTGCCCCTGCTTCGTTATCACCCTCGCAGGTAGGAGTCGCTACCTGCTTCGGGCACTGCCTTGCCGGGACAAAAATCATCTCCGGCAAAACTCT